>NZ_CP122458.1:9853047-10197070 GCF_032598905.1 Streptomyces sp. 11x1
GGCGCCGACCATCCGCTGCTGTCGGCGGTCAGTGCTGTCCTGGCGGCCTTGGCGCATCATGCGTACTTCCGGGGGCGGACGTCGGGCAGGGGCTGTCCGATACGGGGCATGCCGAGCTTCATGCTGCGGCTGCGCCGGACCACGGCGACGGCCTCCTGAATCTGTGCCCGTTCCTCGGCACTCAGGTCGCCGAGGTAGGCCTTGACCTGGGCGACCTGAGTGCCGGACTCGGCGGATCCCCTCGACCGAGGTACGGCCTCGCTGCGAGCCCGGTCAACCTCTCCGACGCGGACATCAGCCGCTCACGGGTGCGCAGCAGGTCAGGGCTCCTGGCGCACGTCGTCAGGGGACACTGAACTTCGCCGTTCGCCCGATTACTCGCCCGGCTCGAGCGCCGCGGGCATGCCGTACCGCACGATCGGGCTGTCTCTTGTTTGAGGGTCAGCGCAGCCGGTCCTTGGCCTTGTAGTACGCCCCGGCGAAGGGCAGGAACCAGGCGGTGCCGTTGTAGAACGGCACCGGAACCTCGGGGAAGCCGAAGCCGCGCATGGGGTTGGCCTGCGGGTGGCCGTCCATGACCTCGGCCATGGCGCGGCCCATGTAGGTGGCCATCTGGATGCCGTGGCCGCAGTAACCCATGGAGTAGTAGAGGCCGTTGTCCTCGCCCGCGTGCGGAACGCGGTCGAAGGAGAACCCGACCATGCCGCCCCACACATAGTCGATCGGAGGACACGACCACGCGGTTGTTGGGGATGAGCTGCCGGGCCCCCTCCTCGCCCAAGTGGCCGCTTGCGGAACCAGGGCATGGCCCTGTCGGTGTAGACGTCGGTGGCCGCCATGGCCTGCGTGGCGCGGATGGTGCCGTGCAGGGGCTCGACGAGGAAACCCTCGGGGAGGCGGTGCAGCGCGGTGGCGGCGCTTGCGTTCGTGGATCTGAGCCCCTGCGAGTTCGGCGGCCTCGGCCAGGCCATGGTCGTATTTGCCGACGTGAAGATGCGCGCTTAGCGGGTCGAGCAGGGCTCCGTGGTAGTAGTCGGAGCCCGGCTCGGCACGTAGATCGCTCTTGCTCAGCAGCGTGGTGTCGTGGCCGAAGCAGTCGCCCAGATCGCGCTGCTTGGCCCGTATGCTCTCGAAGTGCTGCGGCTTGAACGCGACGCCCAGACGTCCTACGCGGTGGGAGTCGCAGTCGATCTGCTCCTTGACCGTCAGCTCCTCCGCCAGGTCCACCGCCTCGCGGAAGGCGTCGTACAGATCCCGGGCCCGCGGCTGCCCGTAGTGCTTTCGCGCCTCGGCGGGACTGATGGTGATGCCCAGGGTGCACATGCTGCCGTTGCGCCCGGAGGCGCCGGAGCCGGCCTTGTCCTTCTCCACGGGATGACGTGGGAGCCCTTGCGTGCCGCGTGGTAGGCGGTGGACAGGCCGGTGAGGTCGCCGCCGATGACCACCAGGTCCGCCTGCTCGGGGTCGTCCAGGGGTGTCTTGTCCGGGTCCCGGCTCAGCAGCCGAGCAGGGCCGGCAGGCCGGACAGGTCGGGCAGCTCGTCGAAGGGCTGGTAGTCGGCGCTGCCGCGGGCGCCGATGGAACCGTTGTGGCCGTAGCGGTTGATCCACACGCGGCGAGCGAGGCCGAGGTCGCGGGTCGGGATGAGGTCGTACTCCCAGCCCTGGGCGACGTGGATGACGTGGGCGGGGTCGATGTCCATCGTCTGGAAGGCGTACTCGAAGGTCTGCCGGGACGGCTTGTACGCCTTGGCCTGCTGGGCGGTGATGACATGGTCGAACTCGACGCCCATGTTGGCCAGGTTCTGGGCGATGAGGTCGTCGTCCGTGTTGGAGATGATGGCGATCTCGTACCGGGACTTCAGCGCCCGCAGGGCGGCCGGGACCTCGGGGTGGGGGCCGAAGGTGGGCACGGCCGCGACCAGGGCCTCGCCGTCGGACTGCCGGTACTCCAGGCCGTGCAGCCGCATCGCTATCTCCAGGCTGGCGGGCAGCAGCTCGCGAAAGGGGCGGTATGCCTCCAGGACGGCGTGGAACCGCATGATGCGGAAGTCGTCGAGGAACTCGTCGACGTTCAGACGGTCCAGGTCCAGCCGGTCCGCCAGGACCTTCAGGGTGGTGGGGCCGAGCTGGAAGTCGACCAGAGTGCCGTAGGCATCGAAGGTGACGATCTGGCGCATGATATTCAACCTCTCTTCGGATATAAAGGGCATTCTTTTTACGGGAGTGACGATCTCGTCGAGTGCGGCCAGGTCGGCCGCATGGGAAGTTCAGGAGCTGCCGAGGCGTTGGGGCGGCGACCTGTTACGGCGGATGCTGATGCGATGAGCCGCTCTCCGGCTTGAGGCGATGCGTCAGTGAAGCACTGTGGAGAATCCGGCAACAAGGGACGTGAGGCCGCGAGATCGACCGCGTATTTTGTGCTTGTGCACAATCTCCTGTCGGGGTTCCGATGCAGTTCTGCTCGGCGGCCAAGGCTGCAGTCCTCATGAAACGCATATGGCCTCTGACCGCCACGCTTCGGCTCAAGCTCCCTCGGTCGCGGCCCCGGCCCGGTTGTCGCCCAGGCCCGTCCAGCGATCGGTGGATCAGGACGTCGTCGCCCGGAAGCGGGCGCCCGCTTCCGTCTCCAGCCATGCCAGGGCGAGGACCAGCCGGGCGGCCTCGTTCGGTCGGGACAGCTTCAGCCCGGTCGCCTCTTCCGCGGCCTGCAGGCGATTGCCCACCGTGTTCCGGTGACGGTAGGTGCGTGCGGCCACCTCGGCGACAGAGCCCAGGTCGAGGTACCAGCGCAGGGTCTCGACGATGCTGTCGCGGTCGCGCAGCCTGAGCAGTGGGCGCAGCACGTCGGCGGCCATCGCACTGGTGAGCTCCTCCTGCGCCGACATGATCGCCCCGATCCAGTGGCCCTCCACGTGTCGCACTCCGGGCTGCGCGGAGCTGCGGATCGCGGCACGTGCGAACCGGATGCCCCGCGCCGTCAGCGCCAGCCCGGGGACTTCCGCGACGCCGCAGCGCCACGGGGCGAACGGCCGGAGCATGGCAAGCATGGCCTCTTCATCGCACCGTCCGTGACCGATGATGCCGAGGAGCTCGTCGCCCATCCATCCGAAGTGACGTACCAGGCCGCCCCGACGCAGCGCATCGTCGACCTGGGACACAGCCGGGTCCCCGGTAGGAACGGATTCGACCACGACCACGGTCAGGGCGACGTTCTCGGAGAAGCCCAGCAACGTGGAGGCCTCGGCGACGGTGGAGGGATCCTGCTCCCCTTCCAGGACCAGGCGGCTGAAGGCGCGGTTGCGCACCTCCGTACGACGGCTCGCCAGGTCGCGCTCGGTGCGGCGGTAGGCGTCGACGACCTCGACGCTGTTGGCGTCCGTCGCCTCCCAGACGCGGATCAGCCCGTCGAGGAAGTCGGGATCGGCGCTGATGCCACGTGCTCGCCCCTCTGCGAGCACGGCCTCCCACAGGGTCCTGAGGTCCAGCTGGAAGGAGTGCATCAGAGCGGTCAGGGGAAAAGCCTGCTCCGCTCGCTCGCGTCCCACGTCCTCGGTGGCGCGCGAGACTGTCCGGGGCACGGGACCGCCGGCCAGCCGGGTCAGCGCGAGTTCGAGGGTTCGTCGCATCCCCTCCCTTTTCTGGACCGGGTCCCAGTCCGCCGACGCGTAGGCAGGCTCCTCGGCTTCCAGCTGTTCGAGAGCGCGAGAGGTCAGTTCGTCGAGCCGTTCCTCGAGGAGCCGGCGCGCGATCGCCTGCACGGCGTCGTGGCGGGCCCGGCCCTGACGGCGTCCCGGCCCGCTCACGAGGACCGCCTCTCCCGACGACAGCCGTCACCGGACGGATCCGGGGCCGTTTCCGGGTGATGCCGCTGCAATGCCGGTGGGGCTCCCTGGCAGTAATTGTGCACAGGCACAAAATACGGGATCGATATCGCGGCCTCGCGTCCCTTGTTGCCGGATTCTCCGCGGTGTTTCATCTGACGCATCACCTGAAGAGAGCTCGTGACATGGGCGCCGCGTTCCCCGGGTCAGTGTCGGCGGTTCGCCAGGCGGAGCGGGATCGAGATCACCCAGGACTTCCCCCAGAGACTACGCCGAGCTCAAGGCGAGGGCCGATGACCATGAGGAGACCGATGGAACCCGCCGAGGCCCTCCGCCTTTGACGGACGGCCCACCTCGGACCTGATCGCCGACCGGGTGCTGGAGCGCGTCCTGGCCCGGCCCCCGCGGTCGTCGGAGTGGGGCATCGAGGGGAAGGACCGAACGGGGGAGTTCGCTCTGGACCTGTCGGTCGCCGACTTGGCCAAAGTCTGCGCAGCCCGTGCAGCGATCGAGACACAGCCGCGGCAGCCCTGCCTGTCACCCCCGGGAACCGCAATCGATCGCGACCTGACGACGAGAGAGAGAACGCACCGATGACCTCAGCGTCCACCACCGGCCAGGACGGAACGACCGTCCCCGGTCACACCGGCCAACTGCCGGGCTCGCTCCTCGATCACGTGCTGCGGCAGTCCTTCGGACTCGAGGGATATGTCCAGCACCCACTGGGAGGGGAGATCGACCAGAACGTCCGGATCACCGGCGACGACGGCATGCGCTACTTCGTACGGGTCACCCGCGCGGAGCCGGACTCGGCCGACGTCCTCTGGCAGAACTCGCTTCTCCAGCATCTGGCCGCCACCGTTCCCGACCTCCCGGTGCCACGGCTGGTCCCGACACGCGAGGGGAAGTTCCTTGCCGCCGTCGTCCACGACGGCCGAACGCACGTGGTCCGCGTGATGAGCTGGCTCGAGGGCCGGGTCCTGGCGGAACTCGACGACCACCCCGCGGCACTTCTGCGTCAGCTGGGAGAAGCCGCCGGGCGGCTGAGCCTCGGACTCTCCAGCATGGAGCCACCGGTGGGCCTGGAACCGCACGACTGGGACATGCGCCGGGCCGCCGAGATCGTCGAGGCGTCGCTGCACGCCGTACAGGATGCGGACCGGCGGGAGTCGGTGCGCACGATCATGGGCTGGTACGACGATCTCCTGCCGGCCTGGGACCGACTGCCGCGGAGCGTCGTACACCAGGATCTCAATGACGCCAATGTCCTGGCCGACGTCGACGCGCACGGGGTGCTGCGGATCTCGGGCATCGTCGACCTGGGCGACTCGCTCTACAGTGTGCGCGCGGCGGAGGTGGCGATCGCGGCGGGCTACGCCATGGTCCGCAAGGCCGACCCGCTCGCTGCGGCGGCCGAAGTCGTGGCCGGTTTCCACTCGGTGCTCCCCCTCACGGCTGAGGAACTGGCGGCTGTCTATCCGTTGGCGGCCGCCCGGCTGTGCATGAACGCCGTGACGTGGACGCGCCGGGTCGCCGAGAGCGACACGCCGTACGGGCGGACCCGCATGCAACACACCTGGCCCACGATCAGGCAGGTCGCCGAGGTCTGCCCCGATGTCGCCGAGGCGACGTTCCGGGTCGCGTGCGGGCTCCCCCCGACGCGGGAGCAGCGGGGTCTGGAAGAGGCTCTGGCAGAGGCGGCCCGAGACTGTGCCCCGTACGCACCGGCCCCGCAGCCGCTCGACCTGCGACCCGCAAGTGATCTCTTCGACGAAGTCGACTGGCACGACGCCAGGGCGGTGCGGGCGAACATCGACGATGTCCTCGACGGACGACGGCTGCGGGGCTATGTGCCCCACCTCGGCGCATCGTTGCTCCTGGGGGACCGGCGCCGCCCGGGGGCCGACGAGCCCGCGACGGTTCAGCTCGGCGGTTCGCTGATCGTGGCAGACACCGAGGAGGTTGCCAGCCCGCTGTCCGGAGTCGTCGAAGCCCGCGGTGGCGCCGGGATGCCGTTGGTGCTGCGACATGCCGTCGAGGGGCTGGAGTTCTGGACGTGCTGGTGGGGACTCGACGACACGCCGCCCGTCGCGGCGACGGTCCCGGCCGGGGCGCTGTTGGGACGCGCCGCCGCGAGCGAGGAGAAGGACCCGCTCGGGCCCTGCGTCCAGGTGCAGGTCCACCGCACCGCGCGGATGGCCACGTGGCCGCCGCCTCGTGTCGTGCCGCCTTCCGCACGGCAGGTGTGGAGCCACCTGTCACCCGACCCCGCCCGGCTCCTCGGATTCACCGAATCCCCCGCCGAGGTCCCCACCATTGACGACGTCGTCTCAGTGCGCCGTCGCCACATCGCTCGCTCCCAGCGCAACTACTACCGCACCCCGATGAACCTCGTGCGTGGGCGGGACGTGTGGTTCCACGACGAGGACGGCCTGGCCTATCTGGACTCGCTGAACAACGTCACCCACGTCGGCCATGCCGAGCCGCGGGTGACGGCCGCCGCCACCCGACAGCTGCGCAAGCTCAACACCAACAGCCGTTTCGTCTACCCGCAGATCGCCAGTTACGTACAGAAGCTGGTGGCCACCCTGCCCGACCCGCTCGAGGTCGTCTTCCTTGTGTGCACCGGCAGCGAGGCGAACGACCTGGCGCTGCGGATCGCCCGCCAGGTGACAGGGCGCCGGCACATCGTCAACATCGACGGCGCGTACCACGGAAACACCGGCGTGGTGACCGGGATCAGCCCGAACCGTTACAAGGGCCCCGGCGGTGCCGGTGCGCCCGCGACCACCCACGAGGTCGTCATTCCGGACCGCTACCGCAGCACCTACGGGTACGACGACGCGGACGCCGGAGCCAAGTATGCGCGCGACGCCGCCGCTGTCATCGAGCGGATCACGGCCGACGGCCGACCCCCGGCCGCCTTCATCGCCGAGTCCCTGATGGGATCGGGTGGGAACATCGTGTTCCCCGACGGCTACCTCGACGGCGTGTTCACCGCTGCCAGGCGGGCTGGCGCCCTGTGCATCTCCGACGAGGTCCAGGTCGGCGTCGGACGACTCGGGCCCTGGTGGGGGTTCGAGCTCCAGGGGGTGGTCCCGGACATCGTCACGATGGGCAAGCCGCTCGGGAACGGGCATCCCCTCGCGGCGGTGGTCACGACCCGGGAGATCGCCGACGCGTTCGACACGGGCATGAAGTACTTCAACACCTTCGGCGGCAACCCGGTCTCCTGCGCGATCGGCGAGGCCGTGCTCGACATCGTCGAGCAGGACGGGCTGAGGGAGAACGCCATGAGCGTGGGCGGGTACTTCGCCCAGTCGCTGCGCGAGCTCCAGCAGCGCCAACCGCTCATCGGTGACGTACGGGCGGAAGGGCTCTACCTCGGCGTCGAACTGGTCCGCAACCGCACCACCAAGATGCCGGCCACCGAGCAGGCCTTCATGGTCACCGAGCTCATGAAGGAGCGAGGCGTCATCGTCTTCCCCAATGGCGTGCACGACAACGTACTGAAGATCAAACCGCCCATGACGTTCCGTCGCGAGCACGTGGATCTCTACGTCGACGTGCTGGACGAGGTCCTGTCCCTGCCCGAGCTGCGCTCGGCCGTTCAGTCCTGAGACGGGCAACCGTCTACTGAGGCAGTGCACGAGAGTGGCCCACGAGCCAAAGGGCCCGCGTCTCGTCGCCAACGGTCACGCTCCGTTACTGCGTCCGCTTCAGCCCGGAAGCCGGAAGGAAGGGGCGCACCGTCATCGTCGGACTGCTGGGGAGCCCGACCGCTGGTCGAAACTCCCCAGGTTCTCCCCGGGCCTGATCGCGGTCGTTCTTTGCGGCGTTGCGCCGGGCGCGCGGGCTCCGTTGGCAGGACCTACCCGCAGCTCCGGTGGATCGTGGTCGTCGGCCGTGTGACGGCTGCCTCGCCCGTGGAGGGTGAGGTGCCGACACGGATTCTGAGCTGCGATGGAGACGGTGGAACGGCCGTC
The DNA here is from genome assembly GCF_032598905.1 of Streptomyces sp. 11x1. Taxonomy (NCBI): domain Bacteria; kingdom Bacillati; phylum Actinomycetota; class Actinomycetes; order Kitasatosporales; family Streptomycetaceae; genus Streptomyces; species Streptomyces sp. 11x1. The sequence continues at coordinate 9,860,857 of NZ_CP122458.1, forward strand.
GTCCGGGTGGCGGCGGTGGCGTTCCCTGTCTGATCGGCGAGGAGGACACCGTGAAGCAGTGGCGGGCTCTGATCGTCCTCGGGACGGCGCAGTTCCTGATGGTGCTGGACACGTCCGTCATGAACGTCTCGATCAGTCAACTGGTCGAGGACTTCGACACCGAGGTCACCGCCATCCAAGCCGTCATCACGCTGTACGCCCTGGTCATGGCTGCCTTCATGATCATCGGAGGGAGACTGGGCGACATCTTCGGCCGCCGTCGGCTCTTCTTCCTCGGGCTCGTGGTCTACGGCACCGGCTCGGCCCTGACCGCCGTCGCGCCCACCCTGTGGGTCCTCGCCCTCGGCTGGTCGGTCATCGAGGGCCTCGGCGCCGCGATGGTGCTGCCGGCCATGGCCGCCCTCGTCGCCGAGTCCTACCGGGGCCGGGACCGTGCCGTCGCCTACGGCGTCATCGGCGGGCTGGCCGGGGCCGGTATCGCCGTCGGCCCGCTGCTCGGCGGCTGGGTGACGACGTACCTCACCTGGAGACTGGTCTTCGCCGGCGAGGTCGTGGTCGTCCTGGCCGTCCTGTGCTTCCGCCGGGCGATCACCGAAGCACCCCGGACCGGGCTCCGGCCCTCGATGGACGGGGTCGGCGCCGCGCTGTCGGCGGCGGGCCTCGGTCTCGGCGTGCTCGGTGTGCTGCAGAGCAGCACCTGGGGCTGGGTGCAGCCCCGCAACCCGCCGTTCACCGTCATGGGCTTCGCCCCGACCCTCTTCGTCGTCGGTGCGGGGGTGCTGGTCCTGGCCGCCTTCGCGCGCTGGGAGCGCCGACGCACGGCCCGTGGCAGCGAACCCCTGGTCCACCTGCCCCTCCTGCACCGGCCCCCGCTGCGCTCGGGTCTGCTGGCCCTGCTCAGCCAGAACCTGATCCTGCTCGGGCTGTTCTTCACCATCCCGCTCTACCTCCAGGTCGTGCAGGGCTTCGACGCCTTCCAGACCGGACTCCGGCTGCTCCCCGTGTCCGTCGCCATGCTCGCCGCCTCCCTGGTGGCCTCCCGGCTGGGCCGGCGGGCCGGACCGCGCCGGGTGGTACGGCTGGCGCTGGCGACCCTGGTCGGGGCCATCGTGTGGCTGCTGTCCACCATCGACCCCGTCATCGACGACACCCAGTTCGCGCTCGCCATGGCACTGCTCGGCATCGGCATGGGGCTGCTCGCCTCACAGCTGGGCAACGTGGTGCAGTCCAGCGCGGGCGAGGAGGAACGCAGCGAGGTCGGCGGTCTGCAGTTCACGGCCCAGAACCTGGGCTCCGCCCTCGGCACCGCGCTCATCGGATCGCTGCTCATCGGCGCCCTGGCCCATGCCGTCACCTCACAGGTCGAGGATGACCCGGCGCTGTCGCAGGAGGCCAGGCAGCAGACGGGTGTCGCGCTCGAGGCCGGGATCAGCTTCGTCCCCACCGACCAGGTGCGTACGGCGGCCGAGCGCGCCGGGCTGCCGCCGGCCGAGGTCGACGCCCTGGCCGACTCCTATGCCTCGGCCCAGCTGGACGGCCTGAAGGCGGCGATCCTCGCCACCGGAGGCATCACCCTCGCCGCGTTCCTGGTCACCCCAGGACTGCCGGGCGGACGGTCGGACCGTCCGGCAGCACCTGGAACCGGCCGTCCGGTACCTCCGGGAACGGACCGGGAGACGCCACCGGTGCCGGACCGGTCCCAGCCGCGTGGCACCGGCACCCGGGGCGACCCGGCCGCCCCGCGCCGCTCGGAACACTGACTCGGCCGACGTCGAGAGGAGGTGGGGACGATGTCCGCGACAGGGCGAGCCGCGTCCCGGGACGAGCGCCACGCGGAGCGACGGGCCCGGGCCGACTACACCGGCGGCGTCTACGGATCGATGCTCGCCTCCTCCGTGATCATCGGCGCCGGGACCCTGGGGGAGTACCCCCGCCTCGAAATCGTCCTTCTGCTGCTGCTCACCGGCCTGGCGTTCTGGATCGCGCATGTGCACGCCCAACTGTTCGGAGCGCGGCTCGCGCAACGGCATCCGGACCGCCGGGTCGTGCTGGAGGTGTGCCGCGACGAGTGGCCGATCGTCAAGGCAGCGGTCCCGCCGGCCGCCGCCGTCGCGGTCAGTCCGCTCCTCGGCCTCGATGTGCCGGGCGCCCTCTGGCTGGCGCTCGCGGTGGCCGTGGCCGGACAGGTGGGCTGGTCGGTGGCGGCGGCCCGCCGCGTCCGCGCCCCGTGGGGCCTGGTCGCCGTCACGGCGTCGGTGAACCTGCTGCTCGGCCTCCTGATCATCGCGTTCAAGCTCTACCTGACCCACTGACTCCCCGACCCATTGACTCACCTCCCCGGGGTGAGGCCGGGCCGGTGCCGCAGGACCGACGATCGAAGAGACGACGAATGGGGGTACACCGCTCATGCGCTACGAGATCCGCGTCGACGGAAAGCTGTCGAAGGCGCTGACCGGTGCCTTCCCCGAACTGGACCATGTGGTGATGTCCGGCCACACCGTCCTGTTCGGGCACGTCGTGGACGAGGCGCATCTGTACGGGCTGCTGGCCCGTTGCCAGTCCCTGGGGCTGCGCGTCCTGGAGATGCGTCAGCTGCCGGAGTGAACCCCGGAGGGCCGCTGGTACGTCAGAGGCTTTCCGCGCGGACCCGGCCCGTGTGCGCGGCCACGCCCAGCGCCTCGAAGTCCCGGTCGTTGCGGTCGGCGTAGGACTGCGCGAACTCGGCGAGCGCCCGGTCGAAGCGGTCGCTGCCGCCCAGGTAGGCGGCGATGGCGACGGGGTCGCCGGAGCGGGCATGGGCCCGCGCCAGGCTGGCGCCGCACACCCGGGCGAAGAGCCGCAGCAGTCCCGGGTCCCATGTCTCCGGGCGCGCGATGCCCTTCCAGTCACGCAACTGCCGTACGTAGAAGTCCCGTTCGCGTCCGTCGAGGCCGAGGACATGGGTCCAGCCGAGGAAGATGTCGCTGGTCGTCTGCATCAGCCGCTGCCCCGACACCACCCGGCGGCCCTGGTTGTCGAAGTTGTCGCCGCCGAGCTGGGCGGAGAGCACGGACTCCTGTGCCTCCTTGGCCTGGAGCAGCAGCGGGTCGGTGTCGTCGCGGCCGAGCAGCAGCACGATCCAGCAACGCGTGCCGACGCTGCCGACACCCACCACCTTCCGGGCCATGTCGACCAGGTGGTAGCGGCGCAGCAGATGCCGGCGCTCGGACGACAGGGTCCGTGCGTACAGGTCCAGCACCTTCCCCAGCTCCTTCTCCTGGCCCTCCACGGCGGAGTCCGCGAGCAGGTCCCGGAGCGGGGTGATCAGCGGGGGGTCGGGGGCGATCAGCCGGCCCTCGGCGGTGACCCGGGTCAGCTTCTCGAAGGCCTGGAGGTGGGTGCGCGTACGGGCCTTCGCGGTCGCCTCGGCCGTACGGCGTCGGCTCTTCTCGTCCATAGACGAGGCCAGCAGTTCCCGCAGCCGGTCGGCGTCGTCCTGGGCGTACCAGATGTCCAGGGTGGGCATGCCGGCGAACTCGCGCATGCGGCGCCGGTACGTCTTCACGCACGTCCGTACCGCCTGGTCCTGATCCTCGGTGGAGAAGCCGTTGGCCCGGCCCGCGATCACGAAGCTGGCAGCCAGCCGTTTCACGTCCCATTCGAACGGGCCGGGCAGGGTCTCGTCGAAGTCGTTGATGTCGAAGACGAGGTGGCGTTCGGGCGAGGCCAGCAACCGGAAGTTGAGCAGATGGGCGTCACCGCAGAGCTGCACGGTCAGGCCGGTGTTGGGGAGGGGGCCGAGGTCCGATGCCATGACGGCCGCCGCGCCCCGGTAGAAGCGGAACGGGGATTCGAGCATGCGGCCGTAGCGGATGGGCACCAACTCCGGTACCCGGGTGGCCGACTGACGCTCGATCACCTCGATGGGGTCGGTCCGGTCGGCGTCCGCGTCCGACTCGAACCAGCCGTGGCAGGACCGGGAGGCGCGTTTGCGTGCCTCCCGGCCGTGCGCGGCCCTCTCGGCCACGGTCAGTGACGTCCTGGATGCGCTCGCGCTGGTCATGACACACACCTCCTGAACCGCCGGCCCGGCGTTCCGTCCACCCTCCTCGGCCGTGCGGTGCCCGGGGATCACCCGCGGGGGGTGATCCGACCGGCGGGGCGGGGGCGGGACGCTGGCCCGGTGAGGTCACCGCACCGCCGTGCGCCGACGGTGCGGAAGCGGCCCGCTCGGCCGCGAGGACGCGACGCGAGGACGCGAGGAGGAGCCATGACCGAGTCCCCTGGCCCGGCACCGCGTACCGGGGCGGACGACTACAGGCCTGGTGGGGCCGGGGCCGGTCCCGGAGCGGGGGGCGGTGTGCCCGGTGGCGCGGGCGAAGCGCCCGGTCCGGGGGAGGCGGGCCCCATACCGGGCGGGGACGCCTCCGCGGTGCTGGGTGATCCGGCGGAGGCGCTGGGGAGGGTCGGCCGGTCCTGGAAATGGATCCTCGGCTCGGCGCTGGCCACGCTCGTGCCGGGCGTCATCCTCCTGGTCTGGCCGGACGGGACCCTGCACGTCATCGCGGTTCTGCTCGGGCTGTACCTGCTCGCGATCGGGGCGTTCCGGTTCGTCGACGTCTTCGCCCGGGAAGAGGCGGGCGAGCGGCTGCCGGGGCTCCTCCTCGCGCTGCTGTACGTCCTGGCCGGTGTCCTGTGCCTGCGGAACCCGCTGCAGACCATCACCGCGCTCTCGCTGATCGTGGGGATCGTCTGGCTGGCGACCGGCATCCTCACGCTCTACACCGCCCTCGCCGCCAAGAGCCTGCCCCACCGGGGCTTCGTCCTCGGCGTGGCGGTGCTCGGCATCGTCGCGGGGATCGTGGTGCTGGCCCTGCCGACCGAGTCGGCCACGGCACTGACCCGGCTGCTCGGCCTGTGGCTCGTCCTGCTCGGCCTGGCCGAGGCGACGGTCGCCCTCGCCTGGCGGGCCGCCCTCCGCCGGGCGGGCCTCACGGGCTCCCACGCCCATCCGACCACGGGCGCCGTCTGAGCCTCCCGCACACCCCGAGGAGGAGCCATGTTCCCGGGCAACGACCCCGTACCACCGAACTCAGACCCCCCGGCCGACAGCACCGGTCCGGCCGACCGTACCGGCCCGAGCGGCCACACCGGCCCGGCCGACGACGCCGGCCCGAGCGGCGACAGCGACCCGCGCGGCGACAGTGGCCCGACCGACGACACCGGCTCGGGTGGCGGGGCCGCCGCCAGGGGTGGGGGGACCGAGCGGGGCGGACAGCCCGGTCGGGCCGGCGAACCCGGGCCGGTGTCGTCGGTCGGGCCTGATGACGTACCCACCCCCGGCGGGGCCGGCCCGGGCGGGACCGAGCCTGGCAGAGCGACCGGATCAGGCGGCGAGCCCGAACCGGGCGAGGGGGCCGCGGCGGGTCGCGTGATGGGCGCGGGCGCCGGGGGCGATGGGACCGGCTCGCGCGGTAGGAGCGGCTCGGGCGGTGGGACCGGCACGGGCGAGGGGGGCCAGGCGGCCGGTGGGGCCGGCTCGGCGGCCGGGGGCGCCGGGGGCGGTGGGCATGTGATCAGTGCCGAGGAGCGGGCCGAGTACGAGCGGCTGCGGCGGCACGCCGGTGTGCGGCATCGGCGGCTGCGCAAGGCAGGGGCCGCTGTTCTGCTCGTGGTGACCCTGCTGCTCGCTCCGCTCGCCGTCGTCGCGGCCTGGGTGGAGGACACCGTCGCCGACACCGACCGGTACGTCGAGACGGTCGCTCCGCTGGCGTCCGACCCGGCGATCCAGAACGTCGTGATCGAGCGGCTCACCGACGAGGTCGTCAAGAACGTGGACGTGAAAGCGGTGACGGACGCTCTCACCAAGGTGCTCGCCGAGAACGGCGCGCCGCCGCAGGTCGTGGCCGGCGCCGAGGCTCTCGACGGCCCGCTGCGCTCCGTGGTCAGGACCGTCGTGGACCGCAACGTCACCCGCGTGATCACCAGCGAGCTCTTCCAGCAGGTCTGGGAGGGCTCGAACCGGCGGGCGCACGCGGCCGTGGTGCACATGCTCACCGGCGAGCGGGAGGGCGCGCTGCGCGCCACCGGCGACACGATCCAGCTCGACGTGGGCGCCGTCGTCGACCAGGTGCGGGAGCGTCTCGTGGACGCGGGCTTCGACAAGGCCGCCGCCATCCCCGACAGCGACCGTACGATCACCCTGTTCCACACCGACGAGCTGGGCAAGGCGCAGGACGCCATGCGGCTGCTGAACATCCTCGGCACCTGGCTGCCCGTGATCACGATCGCCCTCGCCGCCCTGGCGGTGTGGACCGCCCCGGGCCACCGGGTGATGCTGCTGATCACGTCCCTCGGCCTCAGCCTGATGATGGGGGTGCTGCTCGTCGCGCTGGCCGTCGTCCGCCGTGTCTACCTGGACGCAGTACCTGCGGCGACCCTGCCGCCCGACGCGGCCGCGGCCATCTTCGACACCTTCCTGCGCTTCCTGCGCGACAGTACGCGCACCTTGCTCGTCCTCTTCCTGGCCACGGCCCTCGCCGCCTATCTGTACGGTCCCGGGCGGCTCGCACGCAGGGTGCGGGCCCTGTCCCGGCGCGGAACCACGGCGGCCGGGCGGTCGCTGCGGAGCGCGGGACTGAGCACCGGGCGCGCCGGGCGAGGCCTGGCGGCCCACCCCCGCTGGACCACCGGTGTGGTCCTCGGGGCGGGCGCGCTGGCCCTGCTGCTCTGGAACCGCCCCACGGTCGGCGCGGTCGTCCTGGTCGCCGTCCTGGTCGTGGCCGTACTGGCGCTGGTGTCGATGGTCGCCGCCGCGGCGGACCCCGCCCCGAAGGAGGCCGGTCTCACCCGCCCGGGGTGAGGCCGGGCGGCCCCGGGCGTGGGCACGCTGGGATCGGCGCCGACCGTGGTGCCACGGGCGCGCCGAGGACGGCAGGACACCTGCCGGGCGAACGCCCGGGACGGAGGAGAGACATGAGTGGTCCGACGTACCTCGCGTACGACTACCCGCTGCTGAGCGTCTTCTGGTCCATGCTCCTGCTGTTCCTGTGGATCATGTGGTTCGTGCTGCTCTTCCGGGTCGTCGTCGACATCTTCCGCGACGACGACATGAGCGGCTGGGCCAAGGCGGGCTGGCTGGTCTTCACGATCCTGCTGCCGTTCCTGGGCGTGTTCGTCTATGTGATCGCCCGGGGCAAGAACATGGGCCTCCGCGAGGTGTCGCAGGCGCGTGCGCAGCAGGCGGCCTTCGACGACTACATCAGGCAGACGGCCAAAGGCAGCGACGGACGGTCCAGCAGCGTCGACGAGCTCGCCAGGCTGTCCGAGATCCGTTCGCGCGGCGACATCACGGACGACGAGTTCCGCCGCGCGAAGGAACTGGTCCTGAGCGGCCACGGAGCCTCGGCGGGCACGGGCGTCGGCCCGACCGCCGCCGGGCGCTGAGGGCCGATCCGACACTCACCGCACGACGACACCGAATCGAGGCAACGGTATGACCACACACACCGGACACATGCACTCGGCCAAGCGGTCACGGCCCTTCGCCGAGGGGCTGACGGTCTTCGCCGCCGTCATACTCATGATCGCGGGCGTTCTCGACATCCTGCGGGGCGTCATGGCCATCGCCGAGGACGAGGTCTTCGTCTCCACGCCCGACTACGTCTTCCAGTTCGATCTGACCGGCTGGGGCTGGGTCCACCTCGCCCTCGGCGCCGTGGCCGTGCTGGTCAGTCTGGGCCTCTTCCAGGAATCCCTGTGGGCCCGGGTCGCCGGCGTCGCCATCGCGGGGCTGATCATCATCGCCAACTTCCTGTCCCTGCCGTACTACCCCGTCTGGTCCATCGTGATGATCGCCTTCTCGGCCTTCATCATCTGGGCCCTGTGCGTGACGAGGTGGGACGATTCCGGGTCCGCGCTCCACTGAGCGAGCGGTCCCTCGGTGGAGACAGCTCCTGCGAGCGGCGCGGCCGAGCAGTGCCGCGCCGCCACAGTGGCGTCACGGGGGAGGGGGCGGATGCCGCCCCCAAGGCGCCGCCCGGCGGGCGGCGTTCGCCCACAGGTGTTCCCAACTCGCAGCCGTGCGGCACTGGTTGCCGTCGGTCCGTTCAGGTCCTCGGGCAACTCGGGCGTGCCGACGGTCGTCTCTCTGTACGCTGCGACGCCTCTGTGACGTCCGGGGGCGCGGGGCGTGGTGAGTCGTGTGAGACGCCGATCCGTATATCTACCTGCATGTAGAGTCCTGCGGGTTCGGTGATCACGACCGCCGGATGTGCTGGGGGCAGTCGACCGGCCGGGTGCGGCCGAGGTGGGGGAGGGCCGGTGAGTGGTACGGGTAGGCGGCGCGCGGGTGCCGGAGGCGGGAGGACGCGGCTGACGCGGCGGGGCCGGACGGTGAGCTGGCTCGCCGGCGGCGCGGCCCTGCTCGTCCTCGGTGTCGGCGGCGTCGGGGCCTGGGTCTACAAGGACCTCGACAACAACATCACGGGCGCCGACGTCGACGGCAAGCTCGGCGGCGACCGCCCGGTCAATCTGAGCCCGGGTTCGAAGAACATCATGGTGGTCGGCTCGGACAGCCGCGACGGGGCCAACGCGAAGTACGGCAAGGACCTGACCACCATGCAGTCCGACACGCTCATGGTGCTGCACCTCCCCGCGAACCGGGAGTGGGCCACCGTGGTGTCGTTCCCGCGTGACTCGTGGGTCGAGATAGCGGCGTGCGAGAAGGGCGACGGCAGTACGTCGGGCCGGCACCTGGCGAAGATCAACGAGGCGTTCGCGATCGGCGGCTCCAGCGGTGAGGTCGCCGGCGCGGCCGCCTGCTCGATCAGGACGGTCGAGGCCAACACCGGTCTGCGCATCGACAACTTCATGTCCGTCGACTTCCAGGGCTTCAAGGGGATGGTCGACGCCCTGGACGGCATAGAGGTCTGCCCCGAGCAGGCCATCAAGGACGACAACGCCCTCCTCGACATGGAGGCCGGCTGCCAGACGGTCGACGGGGAGACGGCCCTCGGCTATGTGCGCACCCGCTACGCCGTCGGCGACGGCTCCGACATCGGGCGCATCGGCCGGCAGCAGGAGTTCATGGAGACCCTGGCGGCCAAGGCCAAGTCCCGCCTGACCAGCCCCACTTCGCTCTACGACTTCCTGCAGTCCGCCACCAAGTCGCTGACCACGGACGAGGATCTCGACGGTATCGACCCGCTCTACGACCTCGCCTCCCAGCTCAAGGGCATCCCGAGCGACCGGCTGACCTTCCTGACCGTCCCCAACTACCCCCGTGAGGCCGACGTCCCCGCCGACAAGGCCAACATCGTCTGGCAGTACCCGCAGGCCGCTGACCTGTTCACCTCCCTGGCAGGCGACAAGGAGGTCGACAAGAAGAAGCTCCAGGCGCAGGCCAAGAACGATCTGATCTACGCCTCCGACGTGCGCGTCCAGGTCCTCAACGGCACCGGTGTCTCCGGTCGGGCCGCCGCGGTCGCCGAGAAGCTGCGCGAGGCGGGCTTCACGGTCGTCGGCACGGGCAACGCGCCCGAGGACACCGACACCACCACGGTCGCCCATCCGGCCGAACTCGCCCAGCAGGCGCGGGTGCTCGCCTCACGGCTGCCCGACGTCAAGGCCGCACGGTCCGCGGAGGCGGCGGCGGGAGTGGTGACGCTGGTGGTGGGGTCGGATCTCGATCTGGAGAAGCTCCGGTGACACGGCGGCGATGACACGGCCGCGGTGACACGGGCGGGGCGAAGCGCGGACTCGCCGCGGTCCGGTGGTGGCCGGGCCGCGGCGAGGACGTGACGAGGGTGTGACGGGGGATCAGGTGCCGGTGAGGGAGACGGCCACGTCCGTGATGTTCAGGGGGAACTTGGACTTGGCGGCGTCGTTCACGAGTGTGGCCTGCCCCGTGAAGAGGTTGAGGGTGTAGAGGGAGGGCGTGCTCGCGCCGTAGGCGGTGAGGCTGGCGAAGGCCGTGTTGTCCACCGTCTTGCCGCCGCTCAGCGTGCTGTAGATGTCCGCGCCGGCGTTGATCTGGGCGTCGAGGCCGAGGTTGCCGGTCGGGGACAGCGTGCCGTTGTTGGCCGGGGCCTGGATGACGACCTGGTCGCTGGTCGTGTTGATGTCGAACAGGGTGGTCGCCGTGGTCCCGTCGAGGTCGTTGTTGGTGTAGGCGGCGGCCGAGACACCCTTGGTCGTGCCCTCGATCGGCGGGGTGGTGAGGTTCAGGTCCTGGATGGTCGTGTGGTCATTGAGGTTGTGCCGCAGGTTCTGGCCCTTGTCGCTGATCACGCGCAGCCGGTCGGCCGCCGGGTTGAAGTCGACGCCGAAGTTCGAGCCGTTCAGCGCGTACTGGAGCTGGGACACCTTGGTGACCACGACGTCCTGGGTGCCCGTCGGGATCTTGATCGTGTAGATGCCGCCCTTGTTGCCCACGCCGTACAACGTGCCGTTCTGCACCCGGAAGTCGATGCCGATCAGCGCCGTGTCGCCGCTGAGGCCGGTGACGGCCCTGACCCAGTTGAGCACGTCCGCCCGGTCGGTCCAGAACGCGGCCATCAGGGTGCCGTCACCGGTGATCCCGTAGGCGCGCAGGCTGGGGGCGGCGGCGGGGGCGGCGGAACCGGTGCCCGGTGCCCCGAGCATGAGCGCGGTCGACGTGACCATGACCGCCATCGCCGCCATGATTCTCTTTCGCGTGCCTGCTTTCATCGGAGTTTCCCTCCCGTTTGGGCGTGCGCCCGTGTCCGGTGCTCGGTCGAGGAATTTCCGTACTCCTGCCCGTACTGATAGCCGGAAACGTTCCGGAGTGGAGCCGGAATGCTTGCGGCGTTCTTCCCCCACGGGTGGGTACGCGGCTCTCATTAAGGACGCTTTACGACTCCTACACAAGCGGAAGCGGTGACGGGAACGACCCGATCCGGGAATTTTGCGCACGGTGACAAAACCCGGTCGGCCCCCTTGCCGCCGTTTTATGCGGAGTGATGAACGCCGTCCGGATCTCGACTGTCGGCGCGTTCGTCCGGAATGACATGCTCGCGTCCATGGGGAGCCTCTTCGCCGAACTGGCCCGTCAGGCGCCGACCAACGCCCGCCGGGAGGTAGAGACGTACACGCGCGAGATCGCGGAGTTCGGGTTTCTGGGCAAGGACCCCCGGGCGCGGGCGCAGACGCTGGACCAAGCGGTCTGGCTCCGGCACCGAACCGTCGAACTGTCTCCGCACAACGCGGAGTTGAGCGACAGCGATCTCGAATACATCGCGTCCATGGGAGAGCTGCGGGCCGGTGCGGGCATGTCGCTCGACGCACGGCAGCAGGTGTTGCGGGTGCACACCGCGCTCATGCTGCGCGAGATCAACGAGGCGACCGAGGCCCAGCGCGCCGCCGGCGTGGACGAACTCATGCGGATCATGACCTGGTTCGCCCCGCAGGGCGAGCGCGGCATCGGCGCCTACCGGCAGGGATTCGTCCGTGTACTGCGCCGCCGAATGCCGTACGTCGAACAGATCGCCCTGCTGGCCCGGTCATTGCTGAACGGGGATCCCATAGCTGCGGAACTCGCCGAGGCAGTCGACATGGAACTGCCGGACCGGTATGCGGTGACGGTGTTCCGGCTGCCTGATCCTCCCCAGGTCGACCGCGTCCTGGAAAACGAGATCGAAACACTGGTGAAGAGCCACCGGGCCCCGATCGTATGGGGTGCGCGGAGCGGCGACGGGAGCGGTGAGCTCATCGCGCTCGTCCCCGTGAATTCCGACGCCGCGCGGGCGGAGAATGTGCCACCGCACACTGTTGTCGACCTCCTGCCCGAGCTCGCCCCGGAGCATGTCGCGGACCTCGTACGGGACGTGGCCCAGGTGCTCGGCCGCCCCTGTGCCGTCGGCACCGCCGACGCGCCGCTGCCCGAGCTGTCCGACGCGCTCGACAGGGCCCGGCGGATCAGTGACACCGCCCCGCTGCGGCGGGCCTCCGCGCGTCTGCGGCCGCACACCCTGGCGGACCTCTTCGTCGAACTCGCCGTCGCGGACGTGCCGTTCGTCGACGCCTGGCTGCGCGCACTGTCCGACCGGCTGGCCGCCGGCCCGGACCTGCTGGTCACACTCGACATGTACTACCGCAACGACATGCACCGCGGCGCCACGGCGACGGCCCTCAACGTCCACACCCGCACCCTCGACTACCGCCTGCGCCGGGTGCGGGAGCTCACTGGCATGGACCCGGGCTCGACCCGGGGGGTGCGCGCGCTCAGCGCGGCCGTCGCCCGGCGCCAGTCGGGAGCGTGGCGCTGACCCATGGACCCGCCCGACCCCGCGGCCGCCGTTCCCGGTGCCGTCCGCGATACGGCAGGCTGGGGCCGTGAGCAACAGTGACCCCCTCTTCATCAAGATCTGCGGTCTGCGGACCGAGCAGGACGTCGACACCGCCGTCGAGGCCGGCGCCGACGCCATCGGCTTCGTCTTCTCGGCCAGCCCGCGTCGTGTCGACGCCGCGACGGCCGCACGGCTGGGCCACCGCGTGCCGGAGCACGTCCTGACGGTGGGCGTCTTCCGGCAGGAGCCCCTGGACGACGTGCGCTCCCTGGCCGCCGAGTCCGGGATCCGGGCGATCCAGCTGCACGGTCCCGACGACCGCGCCTACTACGACGAGCTGGCGGCCGACGACCGGACACTGATCCGCGCCGCCGCGTTCGGCGACGCCGTACCGAGCTGCGGCGAGTTCGGGGAGGACATGCTCCTGCTCGACGCCCCCGTCCCGGGCTCGGGCATCGCCTGGGACTGGGCGAGCACGCCGCTGGCGGCCTCCGGGGACAAATGGCTCCTCGCCGGCGGCCTCACCCCGGAGAACGTGCGCGACGCCGTCGCCGCCACCGACCCGTGGGGCGTCGACGTCTCCAGCGGCGTGGAGCAGCGCCGAGGCGTCAAGGACCCCGCTCTGATCAGGGAGTTCATCAAGGTGGCCCGCTCCGCGAGGTGACGGACGGCGGCAAAGGCGCCACATCGACGGGTGTGCGTCACGAGACCGGAGCTGTGAGTGGTGCCGCCCGCCGTTCCCCCGGAAGTGACCCTGGGGTAGGGTCCCCACGGTCCCGGCTACCGACTGAAGGTGGTCCGGTACGGGGAGTGTCGGAGGGGCGGCATGGTGAGGGAAACCCAGTCGGGTGAGGGCGTGTCCGTGGAGCTGGACGGCGCGGGGTTGGAGGAGATGTCTTCCGAACCGCTGCTGACCCGGGACTACGAGACGCGTCCGTCGTTGGTGTACGAGCGGCTGAGGCAGCGGCACGGCGCGGTGGCGCCGGTGGATCTGCTGGGCGTCCCCGCCTGGCTGGTGCTGGGCTACCGCGAGGCGCTGCAGGTGCTCCAGGACGACGCCGGCTGGCCCAAGGGCCTGGAGAACTGGCGGGCCAGGACCGAGGGCCGCGTCCCGGCCGACTGGCCGCTCGGCCCCTCCCTGGAGGTCAACCACGTCCTCATCCAGGGCGGCCCCGGCTACCGCACTCTGCGGACCGCGTGGGACCAGGCGCTCAAGCCCTTCCAGGACCCGCGCAACCCCCAGGCCAAGCGGCTGAAGACGGCCGTCACCGTCTACGCCGACGAGCTGATCACCCTGATGGGCCAGGCGGGCGGCACGGGGCTGGCGGACCTGTCCGCCCAGTTCTCCCGGCCCCTGCCGCTGATGGTGGCCAGCCATCTGCTGGGCTTCCCCGGCTCCCAGGGCGACGACGCCCTGATGGACATGTGGCGGGTGCTGGACGCGGGTCCCGACGCGGGGCCCGCCCTGGACCGGCTGCTCGGCGCGCTGGCGGAACTGGCCGAGCTGAAGCTGAGGACGCCGGGGGAGGACTTCCCCTCCTATCTGCTGGCCGCCCACCCCGACCTCTCGCTCGACGAACTGGCCCGCGAACTCTTCATGCTGCTCGGCATGACCTCCGACCACGTCGGCATCCTCGTCTCCAACACGGTCGTCGAGGTGCTCTCCGGCGAGGACAGCGTGCGGGCCAGCCTCTCCGCCGGCATGGTCCGGGAGGCCATGAACCGGGTCGTCATGCGCAAGCCGCCGCTGGTGAACTTCGTGCCGAGGTTCGCCGCCGAGGACACCAAGCTCGGCAACTACACGATCCGCGCGGGCGACCCGGTCTGGGTCTCCTCCGCCGCCGCGCACGCGGACCCGCTCTTCGCCGACCATGTGGCCCCCAGCACCACGGTCAGCACCCGGGCGCACCTGTCCTGGGGCGCCGGCCCGCGCCAGTGCCCGGCGCGCGAGCTGGCCTCGACGGTCGCGGCGGTCGGCGTGGGCCGCCTGTTCGAGCGGTTCGCCAACCTGGACCTCGCCCTCCCCGTCGACCAACTGCCGTGGCGTTCCTCGCCCTTCATGCGGGGCCTGCGCTCGCTGCCCGTACGGTACGAACTCGCGCCGACGGCCGAGCGACCGGCGGACGGCGCGGCGGCGGAACCGACGGGGGAGGGGGACCCGAGTGCGGCGGAGACGGTGACGCCGGACGCGTCCGCCCGCCAGCGCTCCTCGCTGTGGCGCTACCTCACGGGCCTGATCCGCCCCGGCCGCTGACCGCCGCTCCGCGCGCCCGCCGGGCCGCGCCGACCGGCCCGGCGACGGCAGGGCACGCGCTGGAGGGGGCACCCGCGCCGGTCTCAGTCGACCGTGCCCGTGAGCAGGCGGCGGGGATTGGTGATGCGGAAGGCGTACGCGGTCGGCCCGCCCAGGCCGAAGCCGGGCTGTTGCGGGGGCTCTGCGTAGGGGCGGTCGGAGCCCTGGACGACGGCGTCGACGCCCAGGGCGCGGACCACGGCTTCGACGGCGGTTGGCCCGTAGGAGGACGTCTCCACGAAGACGCCCGGGTCCACTTCGGCGTCACTGCCGTCGCCGCGCGCGGCGAAGCGCTCCCCGTGGAGCGGGGCGAGTCCGGCCAGCAGGGCGAAGCAGACCCGCAGCCGGGGGTGGCGGGGGCGGCCGAAGGCGCGGAAGGCGAACCACGCGGAGTGCATCTGCTGGACGTAGGGGACCATCGCGGGCCACCAGCCGGGCCCCTCGGCGCCGCCGGGTGCGGGACCGGGGTGGACGAACAGGGGCAGGTCACGCTCTTGGAGGAGGTCGAGGAGTGGGGCGCAGCGGGCGTAACCGACCGCGTCGGCCAGGGCGTTCGCCGGGAGCTGGAGGCCGACGAAGCCCTGGTCCAGGACCTCTGCGGTGGCCTGGGCGTCGACGTCCCGTACGCAGGCCGCGGCCCACGCGCCGAACGGTTCGGGGAGCGCGGCGGATCCCTCGTGGTAGGCGTCGAGCAGGGGGCGTGCTTCGGCCGCCGGCAGCCACTCGGCACCGATGGGGGAGGAGAGCGAGACGAGGGCCCGGCCCAGGCCGTCGCTGTCGGCGAGTGCGGCGCGGCGGGCGATGTCGTGGTCGGCGGACGGCAGCTCGTAGGGCGGCTCACCGTCGAGGTAGAGGGTCCAGCCGTCCAGGAACGGCGGCTCGCGGCGTGACCTGAGGGCCGCCACCAGCGAGGGGGGCCACAGATGCTGGTGCACGTCGCAGTTGGTCATGACGCTCCTCCCACCCCGAACCGTACCTCCCCTGCCGTGTCGTCGTGGCCCTTCGCGCAACCGGGCAGAGTCATGAAAGGCGGGTAAATCGGGCGCGTCGAGTGCGGTTCGGTGTGAACGTAACGTGCTGTTCACGTAATTCCATTGACTGCCATTCAGACACCGACAACTCTGAATGGTCATATGCAGTCGGGTAAGGGGCAGTCTTGATCAGATTCGACGCGGTGAGCAAAAAGTATCCCAACGGCACGACAGCGGTGGACGACCTGTCCCTGGAGCTGGCCGAGGGCGGCATCACGGTCCTGGTCGGTCCTTCCGGCTGCGGCAAGACCACCACCCTGCGCATGATCAACCGCATGGTGGAACCGACCGCCGGCACGGTGAGCCTGCGCGGCCGGGACATCCGCGAGGTCAACGCGCCCGAGCTGCGCCGGGGCATCGGCTATGTGATCCAGCACGCGGGACTGTTCCCGCACCGCACCATCCTGGACAACATAGCCACGGTTCCGCTGCTGCTGGGCTGGGGCCGCAAGAAGGCCCGGGCCCGGGCCGCGGAACTGCTGGAACTCGTGGGCCTGCCCGCCGAGATGGCCAAGCGCTACCCCAACCAGCTCTCCGGCGGGCAGCAGCAGCGCGTCGGCGTGGCCAGGGCGCTGGGCGCCGACCCGCCGGTACTGCTCATGGACGAGCCGTTCAGCGCGGTCGACCCGATCGTGCGGGCAGAGTTGCAGGCCGAGTTCGTCCGGCTGCAGAAGGAACTCCACAAGACCATCGTGTTCGTCACCCACGACATCGACGAGGCGATCAGACTCGGCGACAACATCGCCGTGTTCCGCACCGGCGGCAGACTCGCCCAGTTCGACGCCCCCGAGCGGCTCCTCGGCAGCCCTGCCGACGACTTCGTGGCCGACTTCGTGGGCCAGGACCGGGGCATCCGCCGGCTCTCCTTCGTCGACGCGACCCGACTGCCGCTGCGCGACGGCCCGGTGCTGTCGTCCGCCGCTTCCGTCAGCGAGGCGCGGGCGGCGAAGACGCCCTGGGTGCTCGTCGTGGACGACGCGCGACGACCGCTCGGCTGGGCCGCCACCGCCGACCTCCCGACGGCCGGCACCCTCGCCGACGCCACCCTGACCCCCCTCGGCCACTCGTTCAGCCTGGCCGGTGACTCCGCGCGAGCCGCCCTCGACTCGGCCCTCCTCTCACCCGCCCGCCTCGCCGTGGCCGTCGACGCGCAGGGCGCGGTCGCCGGAGTCGTGGACGCGCATGAACTCTCCACCGCGGCGACCGCGGCGACCGCGGCGACCACGGCGAAGGGACCGACGGGGGCGGAAGTCCCGGACGTGGACGAGCCCGGTGTCATCGACAAGTCAGCCGCCGTCGACAAGCCCGGCGCCGTCGACACACGAGGCGGTGAGGACCGATGACAGGCGACGAACCGCTCGTCAGGTGGCAGTGGATCGTCGATCACACCGGCGAACTCGCCGAGTACACCGGCATCCACCTCAGACTCGGCCTGCTGCCCGTGCTGTTCGGACTGATCGTCTCCGTGCCGCTCGGCATCCTGTGCCACCGCTGGCGCTGGCTCTACCCGCCGGTGCTGACCGTGTCCAACATCCTCTACTCGATCCCGTCGCTCGCCCTGTTCATGATCTTCGTGCGGTACACGGGGCTGACCGAGCAGACCGTGATGATCCCGCTCACGCTCTACACCCTGTCCGTGCTGGTGCCCAACGTCGTCGACGGCCTCGCCTCGGTCCCCGAGCACGTCCGGCTCGCGGCGACCGCCATGGGCTTCGGCGCCGTACGCAGGGTCGTCCAGGTCGAGCTGCCGATCGCCGTCCCCGTCGTCATCGCCGGCGTGCGCGTCGCCGCGGTCTCCTCGATCAGCCTCGTCGCCGTGGGACAGCTGATCGGTCAGGGCGGCCTCGGCTACTACATCACCCGCGGCCTCCAACTCGACTTCCCCACCCCGATCGTCACCGCGATCGCCCTGATCATGTTGCTCGCCCTCGCCACCGACGCGTTGCTGGTCCTGGCGCAGCGCCTGCTCACCCCGTGGTCCCGGAACAAGGTGGCGTCGGCATGAACGACTTCCTGAACCAGATGCAGCTCGTGGGCGACTGGCTGACCTCCTCGGCGCAGTGGCACGGCGACGACGGCATCCCCCGGCGGCTCCTGGAACATCTCACCTACAGCGGACTGTCGTTGCTGTTCGCCGCCCTCATCGGGCTGACGTTCGGACTGCTCGTCGGACACACCGGCCGGGGCGCCTTCGCCGTGGCCAGCGTGGCGAACCTCGCCCGCGCGATCCCCACCTTCGGCCTGGTCGTCCTCGTCGTCACGCTCGCCGGGCTCAGCACCGCGCCCGTCCTGGTCGCCCTCGTCGCGCTCGCGGTACCGCCGATCCTCATCAACACCTTCGAGGGCGTACGGGGCGTGGACCCCGCCACCCGGGACGCCGCGCGCGGCGTCGGCATGACCGAGTGGGAGGTCCTGACGCGGGTCGAGGTGCCGATGGCGCTGCCCCTGATCCTCCTGGGGCTGCGGGTCGCCGCGATCCAGGTCGTGGCCACCGCGACCGTCGCCGCGTACCCGGGCCTCGGCGGTCTGGGCCGCTACATCGTCGACGGACTCTCCCGCAACGACTACGAGTTGGTCATCGGCGGCTCCACGGTCGTCGTCGTCCTCGCGCTCGTCGTCCAGCTCGTGTTCACCGCGTTGCGACGCGTCGTCGTCTCGCCGGGCCTTCGGGTCTCGGCGTCGAAGTCCTGAAACCAGAGAGGAACATTCCATGCGAGGCATGTACCGAGGCGCCGCGTTCGGCCTCATCACCGCGCTCACGCTGACCGCCTGCGGCGGGGGCGGCGACAGCGACGACAACCCGCTGGCCGGGGGCGCCGACGGCGGCGGCCGGTCGATCGTCGTCGGTTCGGCTAACTTCCCCGAGAACCAGCTGCTCGCCGAGATCTACGCGCAGGCCCTGGAGAGCAAGGGCCTGAAGGTGACCCGCAAGTTCGACATCGGGGCCCGGGAGGTCTACTACGACCAGGTCGTCAAGGGCGGCATCAGCGTCCTCCCCGAGTACAACGGCGCCCTGCTGTCGGTGGCGGTCGACAAGAACAGCACCGCGACCAGCACCGAGGACATCAACGCCGAACTGAAGGAGAAACTCCCGTCCTCGGTGGAGATCCTCGACTCCGCAGCGGCCGAGGACAAGGACTCGGTGACCGTCACCGCCGAGATCGCCGCCAAGTACAAGCTCAAGACCCTCGCCGACCTCAAGCCCGTCGCGGGCGACATGACGCTCGGTGGCGGATCGGAGTTCAAGACCCGTACGCAGGGCGGTGTCGGCCTGGAGAAGGTCTACGGCGTCAAGTTCGGCAAGTTCCAGCCGCTCGACGCGGGTGCACAGAGCACCCTGGTGAAGCTGCTCAAGGACGACAAGGTGCAGGCCGCCAACCTGTACACCACCGACCCCGCCATCGTCGCGGACAAGCTGGTGGTCCTGGAGGACCCGAAGAACCTCTTCTCCTCGCAGAACGTCACCCCGCTCGTCTACAAGGCCGCGGTGGACGACAAGGCCAAGGAGGCGCTCAACGCCGTCTCCGCCCAGCTCACCACCGAGGACCTGCTGGGGATGATGAAGAAGCTCGTCAACGACAAGGAGGACGCCGACTCCGTCGCCGAGGAGTGGCTGAGTTCGGCCGGCCTGGTGAAGTGAACCGCGCCGACAGGATCGGCTGCTCCACCACCGGTCACCCCACCCCACCCCGCCCGGCACCGCGCACCCCGCCGGGCGGGGGGAGGGGACCGAGCACGACGACCGGCTGGAGGACCGGATGACGGACGCCGTGGGCGCGGCCGCGCGGCTTCAGGGGCTCTTCGAAGGACGTCGGCTCACCCCCACCCAGCGCCGCATCGCGGCCTGTCTGATCCGGCGGGCCGCGGACGCGCCCTACCTGTCCAGCGTGGAACTCGCCCGGGTGGCCGGTGTCAGCCAGCCGTCGGTGACCCGCTTCGCGGTCGCCCTCGGCTTCGACAACTACCCGGCCCTGCGCGACCACCTGCGGGCGGTCGCGGCCACGGGGCACGGCTTCGACGGGCCCTCGGCCAACCCCTATCAACGCGCCGTACAGGCCGAGATCGACAATCTGCGGCACCTGGCGTCCCTGCTCACGGACCCCGAACCCGTCGAACGCGCCGGGCGTCTGCTCGCTGCCTCCCGGCCCCTCCCGGTGCTCGGCCTGCGCGCCTCCGCGGCCCAGGCGCGCGGCTTCGCCTACTTCGCGGCGAAGGTCCACCCCGACGTACGCCTCCTCGACGAGGGCGGTTCCCTGCTCGCCGACCGCGTCGACGCCGCCCGCCGGGCCGGCGCGAGCGCGCTGCTGTGTTTCGCGCTGCCCCGCCACCCGCGTGAACTCCTCGACACGCTCGCCGAGGCCCGCGCCATCGGCCTGACGGTGGTGACCGTCGCCGACGGCACCTTCGCCCCGGTGGCCGCCCACAGCGACGTGCTGCTCCCCGCCGCCGTGGGCACCGGTCTCGTCTTCGACACCGCCGGCGCCCCCCACCTCCTGGGCCAGGTCCTCCTGGAGGCGATGTGCGACGCGCTGCCGGACGCCCAGGCCCACCTGGAGGGCTTCGACGCCCAGGCCGCCGCGCGCGGCCTGTTCGTCGACTGAGGGGCCCGGCCGTGCGGACGGACGGGCCCGGCTCACCCGGTGGCGTGGCTCACTCGGTGGAGCGCAACGCCTTCCACACGCGCGGCCGTACGACGCCGTCGGCGGCCAACAGCCCCTTGTCCTGCTGGAAGCTGCGCACCGCGGCCTCCGTGTCGGCGTCGAACTCGCCGGTGACGGCCAGGCCGTAGCCGCGCTTGCTCAGCATGCACTGCGCCTGGAGCACGCGGTCGCCGCTGTCCCCGAGGCGGGTGCGTCCGTTGCCGTAGTAGTACGTGCAGTCCGTGAGCCAGGCCGGGGTCGAGGGCTCGGTGGGCGTGTCGGTCGGCTCCTGGGACGGCTCGGTGGGGGCGCTGCTCTCCGGAGCGGGCGCGGACGCGTCGGGGTGCGGGTCGTCGTCCGTGCCCGTGTCCTTGCCCGAGCCGGAGGGATCGGAGTCGGGGCGCTCGGAGCCGCCCTCGACCGAGGTCCGCTCGTCCTTGCCGGACACCTCCGCGTCGCTCGATCCGCCGTCGGGGGCGGTGTCGGCACCGTTTCGGCCCGAGGCAGCGGACACCGTGGCGTCGTCGTCGGGGAGCGCGTCGGCGGACCGTGTCGTGCCCCGCTGCGGCGAGGCGGTCGTGGTGGAGGGGCTCAGCAGGGTGAGGACGACGACACCGGCGGTCGCCGTGCAGACGACCGCGCCGGCGGCCCCGACCAGCACCCGCTTGCGGCGGAGCCGGGAGCGGTGCGGTGCGGGCGGTGACGGTTGCGCCGGGGCGTCGCCCGCGGGGCTCGCGGCGGGGCCGGCGGCCGGTGCCCGCCCGGCCCGCTCGGGGCCGGGCTGTTCGAGGGGGAGGTTGCGCAGGGTCTCGTAGGCCCGCTGCCGGGCGAGGATCTTGCCGCCCAGTGGTTCGGGCCAGGGAATGCTCTCGCCCCCGCCGCCCCTACCGGTCCCTTCCACCGGGGGCTGTGCCCCTATGACTCCCACGTGCGGGTTCGGTGGGGGCTGGTCGCGCAGTTCCCCGCGCCCCTCTTCGGGCGGCTGCGACCCGCTGCCCGACGAGGCCGTCTCGATGAGCTGTTCCGGTGTCGGCCGCTGTTCGGGCTCCTTGGCCAGGCAGGCGTCGAGGAGGGCGGCGAGCGGGGCGTCGGCCGCCGCGATCTCGGCGAGCACCTTCGGGTTGGGCTCCTCGAACGCCACCCGGTGCATGACGTCGACGCCGGTGCCGTCGCCGAACGGCGCGCTGCCGGTCGCCGCGAAGATCAGCGCGCAGGCCAGCGAGAAAACGTCGGAGGCCGTGTCGCAGTCGCCCGTACGCAGATACTCCGGCGACATATAGGCCGGGGTGCCGACCCGGTTGCCCGTGCCGGTGATCGCGCTCGCGTCGGCGGCCTTCGCGATGCCGAAGTCGATGACGTGCGCGCCCCACTCGGACAGCAGGACATTGGACGGCTTCAGGTCCCGGTGCACGATCCCGGCGGTGGAGAGGGCTGCGAGCGCCTGCCCCAGCTCCGCCACCAGCCGCCGGACGGCGGCCACGGGCAGCGGACCGTCCTCGTGGACGGCCGCCGCCAGATCGAGGCCCGGCAGGAACTCGGTGGCCATCCACAGCAGTTCGTCCCGGAAACCCGTCCCGGCCAGTCGCGGCATGCGCGGTGTGCGCACGCGGCCGTGGACCGCCGCCTCCCGCTCGAACCGGCGGCGGAACCGCTCGTCCTCCGCGTACTCGGGCCGGATCACCTTCACCGCGACGAGGTCGGGACCGCCGTCGGCGGGACGCGCCAGATAGACGCGCCCCATACCGCCGCTGCCGAGCAGCCCGAGCGACACGTACGGGCCGATCCGGTCCGGGTCGCCGGGATGCAGCGGCAGCGCCCCCGCCTGCCGTAGCGCCGGAGCCCTGTCCGCTGATCCCGGTGGCTCCGGCCGCTGGTCTGACACAACACCCCCGAAATAACTTTTGGCGTACGTCAGTTCGCCCCTGGAGCTGAGGCTAGCTCAGCGCGGGCCCGCGGTCCGGGTTTCGGTCACTTCCGGCCCCTCGCCATCTCAGGAATCTGTGTGGCGGCTCATGTGGCACTGAGGGTCACACAAGTCACGGGAAGCCTGGGGGAGCGGCCGACCATGCGCGCGTAGGGCGGGTGGAATGTCCGGCTGGTGTGCAGTCTGGGTCGGGAAGTGACGGGGCTCACATGGCACTGAGTGACACGATTCCTGTGGTGCGACGGCATCATTGCCGGGACCATGGTGTTCTCATGGCAGCTCGAAGGGATCAGGGATGCTCCGCAAGGTACTGGTCGCCAACCGTGGCGAGATCGCGATCCGCGCGTTCCGCGCAGGCTATGAAGTGGGCGCGCGGACGGTCGCCGTCTTCCCCCACGAGGACCGCAACTCGCTGCACCGGCTCAAGGCCGACGAGGCCTACGAGATCGGCGAACCTGGTCATCCCGTGCGCGCGTACCTCTCCGTCGAGGAGATCATGCGCGCCGCCAGGCTGGCGGGCGCCGACGCCGTCTACCCGGGCTACGGGTTCCTGTCCGAGAACCCCGAGCTGGCCCGCGCGTGCGAGGAGGCCGGCATCACCTTCGTCGGCCCCAGCGCGCACATCCTGGAGCTGACCGGCAACAAGGCGCGGGCGGTGGCCGCGGCCCGCGCCGCCGGCGTACCGGTCCTCGGCTCCTCCGAGCCCTCCACCGACGTGGACGAGCTGGTGCGCGCCGCCGACGAGATCGGCTTCCCCGTCTTCGTCAAGGCCGTCGCCGGCGGCGGCGGACGCGGCATGCGGCGCGTCGAGGACCCGGCGGCGCTGCGGGAGTCCATCGAGGCGGCGTCCCGCGAGGCGGCCTCCGCCTTCGGCGACCCGACCGTCTTCCTGGAGAAGGCCGTCGTCGAGCCCCGCCACATCGAGGTGCAGATCCTCGCCGACGGCCACGGCAACGTCATCCACCTCTTCGAACGCGACTGTTCGGTACAGCGCCGCCACCAGAAGGTCATCGAGCTGGCCCCGGCCCCGAACCTCGACCCGGCCCTGCGCGACCGCATCTGCGCCGACGCCGTCCGCTTCGCCCGTGAGATCGGCTACCGCAACGCGGGCACCGTCGAGTTCCTCCTCGACCGCGACGGCAACCACGTCTTCATCGAGATGAACCCCCGCATCCAGGTCGAGCACACGGTCACCGAGGAGGTCACCGACGTCGACCTCGTCCAGTCCCAGCTGCGGATCGCCGCCGGGGCCACCCTCGCCGACCTCGGGCTCTCCCAGGAGAGCGTCACCCTGCGCGGCGCGGCCCTCCAGTGCCGTATCACCACCGAGGACCCCGCCAACGGCTTCCGCCCGGACACCGGGCGCATCAGCGCCTACCGCTCGCCCGGTGGCTCCGGCATCCGCCTCGACGGCGGCACCACCCACGCCGGTACGGAGATCAGCGCCCACTTCGACTCCATGCTGGTCAAACTGACCTGCCGGGGCCGGGACTTCACCACCGCCGTCAACCGGGCCCGGCGCGCGGTCGCCGAGTTCCGCATCCGGGGCGTGGCCACCAACATCCCGTTCCTGCAGGCCGTCCTCGACGACCCGGACTTCCAGGCCGGACAGGTCACCACCTCGTTCATCGAGCAGCGCCCGCACCTGCTCACCTCCCGGCACTCCGCCGACCGGGGCACCAAGCTGCTCACCTACCTGGCCGACGTGACGGTCAACAAGCCGAACGGCCCGCGCCCCGACCTGATCGACCCGTCCTCCAAACTGCCGAGGCCCACCACGGCCGAACCCCCGGCCGGCTCCAAGCAGAAGCTCGTCGAACTCGGCCCCGAGGGCTTCGCCCGCTGGCTGCGCGAGTCGCCGACCATCGGCGTCACCGACACCACCTTCCGTGACGCCCACCAGTCGCTGCTCGCCACCCGGGTCCGGACCAAGGACATGCTCGCCGTCGCGCCCGTGGTGGCCAGGACCCTGCCGCAGCTGCTCTCGCTGGAGTGCTGGGGCGGCGCCACCTACGACGTAGCCCTCCGCTTCCTCGCCGAGGACCCCTGGGAGCGGCTGGCCGCCTTCCGGGCCGCCGCGCCCAACCTCTGCCTCCAGATGCTGCTGCGCGGCCGCAACACCGTCGGCTACACGCCGTACCCGACCGAGGTGACCGACGCCTTCGTCCAGGAGGCCACCGACACCGGCATCGACATCTTCCGGATCTTCGACGCGCTCAACGACGTGGGCCGGATGCGGCCCGCCATCGACGCCGTACGCGCCACCGGGACGGCCGTCGCCGAGGTCGCCCTCTGCTACACCTCCGACCTGTCCAACCCCGCCGAGCAGCTCTACACGCTCGACTACTACCTCCGGCTGGCCGAGCAGATCGTCGAGGCCGGCGCCCATGTCCTCGCCGTCAAGGACATGGCGGGACTGCTCCGCGCCCCCGCCGCCACCAAGCTGGTCACCGCGCTGCGCCGCGAGTTCGACCTGCCGGTGCACATCCACACCCACGACACGGCCGGCGGACAGCTCGCCACCTACCTCGCCGCGATCCAGGCCGGCGCCGACGCCGTCGACGGGGCCGTGGCCTCCATGGCGGGCACCACCTCCCAGCCGTCGCTGTCGGCGATCGTCGCCGCGACCGACTACTCCGACCGCCCCACCGGCCTCGACCTCCAGGCCGTCGGCGACCTGGAGCCCTACTGGGAGAGCGTCCGCCGCATCTACGCCCCCTTCGAGGCGGGCCTCGCCTCCCCGACCGGCCGCGTCTACGACCACGAGATCCCCGGCGGCCAGCTCTCCAACCTGCGTACCCAGGCCGTCGCACTCGGTCTCGGCGACCGCTTCGAGGACATCGAGGCCATGTACACGGCCGCCGACCGGATCCTCGGCCACCTGGTGAAGGTCACGCCCTCCTCCAAGGTGGTCGGCGACCTCGCGCTGCACCTCGTCGGCGCCGGGGTGTCACCCGCCGACTTCGAGGCCACGCCCGACCGGTTCGACATCCCCGACTCCGTCATCGGCTTCCTGCGCGGCGAGCTGGGCACCCCGCCCGGCGGCTGGCCCGAGCCGTTCCGCAGCAAGGCCCTCCAGGGCCGCGCCGACGCCAAGCCCGTCCAGGACCTGACCGCCGAGGACCGCGCCGGACTGGAGAAGGACCGCCGCGCCACCCTCAACCGGCTGCTCTTCCCCGGCCCGACGCGCGAGTTCGAGAACCACCGCCAGACCTACGGCGACACCAGCGTCCTCGACAGCAAGGACTTCTTCTACGGCCTCGGCCCCGGCAAGGAGTACGCCGTCGACCTGGAGCCCGGTGTGCGGCTGCTCATCGGTCTGGAGGCCGTCGGCGAGGCGGACGAACGCGGTATGCGCACGGTGATGTCGACGCTGAACGGCCAGCTGCGGCCGATCCAGATCCGAGACAAGGCCGCCTCCACCGACATCCCCGTCACGGAGAAGGCCGACCGCTCCAACCCCGGCCATGTCGCCGCCCCGTTCGCCGGGGTGGTCACCCTCGCGGTCGCCGAGGGCGACGAGGTCGCGGCCGGTGCCACGGTCGCCACCATCGAGGCCATGAAGATGGAGGCCACCATCACGGTCGCGAAGGCCGGCCGGGTCTCCCGCCTAGCCATCAACAAGATCCAGCAGGTGGAGGGCGGCGACCTGCTCGTCGAGATCGCCTGACACCGCACGGTTCAGGCGCGGGGGAAGAACTCCAGCACCGCTGTGCCGCCCTGGAGCGACTTCACGCGGAAGCCGAGGCCGTTGAGGCCGCCGGTGCCGCCCGCGCCGAGCGAGGAGCTGAGGACGGTGCCGGCTCCCGAGGACCGGAGCACGACCGTGTCGTCGGTGACCTTCGTGACGCGGAGGTCACCGACGCCGAACCGGCTGTCGACCTCGATGGACCGGGGCTCGGACACGGTGAGTACGCACCGGCCGTCGAAGCAGGTGCCGGTGTCGGGGTCGGTGCCACGGCCCGTGCCGGTGCCCGTGCTGGTGCGTCTGCCGTGCCTCGTCCCGTGTCGCGGTCGCGCTCGTCGGAGGGGGCGGAGGCCGGGCCCGTGGGCGGGGCTGTCGTCGGCCGTTGTCGTTCCTCCGACCGTGACCCGTCCCTGCCGCCGTCGCCCACGCCGTCGTCCGGAACGCCGCCCCCGCCGCAGCCGGTGAGCGCCCACACCAGGGACGCCGCCACCGCGACGCCGAACCGGCCCCTGCCCGTGCCCATACGTCAGCCCTTCAACTCGCCTGCCCGCATGCCCCGTTGTTCCCCGTTTCACGGGACGTGTCCCTTCATACGGGGTGCGCGGGCCCGGACCGGGGCGGCGGTGGCCCGAGGGGTGAGCCGCCGGCACGACCCGTTGACGCGGGCCTCATCCCTGCGGGACGCGCGGCCGGGCCACCGTGGCGACGAGCGACGCCGTGAAGGCGTGCCGTGGTGCGGTGAGGAGCCGGCAGGCCGGGCCCTGTTCGACGATTTCCCCCGCGTCCACGACGGCGATGCGATCCGCGACGGAGGCGGTCTCCAGGTCGTGGGTGATCAGGACCAGCGCCGGTCCGACGGAGGCCGGCCCCGAGTCCTCGTCGGCGCCGAGCAGGCCCATGTCAGGGCAGCCCGACGGCACCTCGACGAGGAGGCGCTCGGCTTGACATGTACACCTTATTAATAATCGTTTTCATTGTCATGAGGTGGAGTGGAAGTGGAAGTGGAGGAGGGGCGGGACCCGCCCCGGCCTAGCCGATCTGGACCACGCGGGCCCAGTCGGGCGGGTTGTCCGGCACATAGTCGGGATCGTCCTCGTCGTACCTGGTGTGTGCGTCGTGACGGGGGAAGAGGCCGACCACCGTCCGGCACGGTGGCTGGGAGCTGGGCCAGGGCGTCTGGCCGTCGGTGAGGACCACGACGACATCGGGCTTGGGGTGGCTGCGGAGCGCCTTGGCGAACCCCGCGCGCAGGTTCGTCCCGCCGCCGCCCAGCAGCGGGATGCCCTCCGCTCGGCACAGCGGGTGGGCGATCCGGGCCACCGCGTCGCACGGGACGACGGTGACGAGGTCACGCCGGCCGCCCACCGCCCGGGAGATCGCGGCGACCTCCAGCAGCGCGCTGCCCAGTTCCGCGTCGCTGACCGACCCCGAGGTGTCGATGATCACGGAGACATGGGGCGGGCGGCGCCTGAGGCTCGGCAGCACCGTGCCCGGCACACCGGCGGAGCGCCGCGACGGCCGGCCGTAGCTGTAGTCCTCCCCGGTGCCCGGCGCGGAGGCCGCGGAGCGGACCGCCGCACCCAGCAACGCCCGCCATGGCTGCGGCGGATGAAACGCCTCCTCCGCCCAGCGCTGCCACCCCTCGGGCGCGGAGCCCGGACGGCCCTTGATGCCCTGGGCCACCCGGAAGCGGACCGCGTCCCGTTCCTGCGGGGTCAGGCCGTGCGCCCCGTCTGGGCCCAGCTCCCACTCCCGCTCCAGGCCGTCGGCGCCGCTGCCACAGTCCAGCCACGCCAACTCCAGCGTGGCGGCGCCGAGTTGGAACTGTCGCAGATAGTCCTCCATCAACAGTCCCGTGGGCAGTTTCAGGAACCCCGGTTCGACGACGCCCTCGGGCTTGACCAGTCCGTCGCCGAAGATGTCGTCGTTGATCTCGCAGTCGGCGGCGATGTTCATCCGCAGCCGTTCCCCGGGGCCGGTCAGTTCCCGTTCCCTGGCGACCCGGTCGCTGCGTCCGTGATGGTCCCGCAGCAGATGGGACACCTCGTGCACCCACACCCCGGCCAGTTCCTCCACCGGCGTGCGGTCCACGAAACCGGGGGAGACGTAGCACCTCCAGTGCCGGTCCACGGCCATCGTGGGCACCCGCCGGGACTCGACGGTGTGCAGCGCGAACAGGGCGGTCGCCAGATAGGGCCGGGCCCGCGCCGCCTGGAGCCGGGCGGTGAAGAGCTTGTCGAGGTCGAGGGTGCCTTCGCCAGTGTCGTGCCCGGTGGCCGTGCTCATCGGCGCACCTTCGTCGCCGCCTTCGCACGGGCTGCCGCCTCGTCCGCCCGCCGGGAGAGGGTGACCACTCCGGCGAGGTTCTCGATCGCCGTCGGAACGTCCCAGTCGTCGCGGCGCAGCGAGGCGAGGGTGGTGGCGGGGACGACCACCAGATCCGGCGCCCCCGTCTCCAGCGCCCGGACCAGCAGTGCCCACGCCGCGTCCCAGCGTGCCTTGTCCGGTCGCGACCGGACCGCCGCCACCACCCCGTCGAGCACCGCCTGCCGCAGATCCCCCCGCTGGGGCAGTTCCTCCGCCGTCGGGTCGGCGAGCAGCACCTCGGGGTCGGGCAGGTCCAGCCGGTCCAGTCCGGCCAGCAGCTCCAACCCCGGCCCGTCCCCCACGGTGCCCCTGACCAGGAGGGACAGCACTTCGCGCGAGACACCGGAGGCGGTCGCGAACGCGATCAGCCGCAGTGTCATCTCCCAGCTCCGCGGCGACGGCCAGGGCCCGCCGCGCCGACTCTCGCTGTTGGGCAGCTGATGCACGAGCTTGGGGCGCGCGGCCAGCAGCGTGCACACCGCGCGCCGCGCGAAGTCCACCGCCTCCGCCAGCCGCTCCGGTGCCAGCCGCGGCACGGTGGCCCGGGGCCAGGTTCCCCCGAGCCCCCGTACGACGACCTCGTGGTCGTGCGTCCACTGCAGGTGGACGAACCGGTTGGCCAGCGGCGGGCTCAGCTCCCAGCCGTCGGCCGCCGAGGACCTGGGGTTGGCGGCGGCCACGATCCTTACGTCCGGCGGCAGTTGGAGCGTGCCGATCCTGCGCTCCAGCACCAGCCGCAGCAGCGCGGCCTGGACGGCGGGCGGCGCAGTCGACAGCTCGTCCAGGAAGAGCAGTCCCCGGCCGGCGCGTACCAGGCGCACCGCCCAGTCCGGCGGAGCCATGGGGACACCCTGCTCGGCCGGGTCGTCCCCGACGATCGGCAGGCCCGAGAAGTCGGACGGCTCGTGCACGCTGGCGATCACGGTCGTCAGCGGAAGATCGAGGGAGGCGGCGAGCTGGGTCAGCGCCGCGGTCTTGCCGATGCCCGGCTCACCCCACAGCAGTACGGGCAGGTCCGCGGCGACGGCCAGGGTCAGCGCCTCCAGCTGGATGTCGGGGCGCGGTTCGGTGGACGTGGTGCGCAACATGCTCAACAGGTCGGCGGCCACGTCGAGTTGGGAGCGCGGGTCGGCGTCGGAGGGCAGGGTGAACGGAGTGCGTGTGGGCATGTGGGATCACCTTGGGGTGTAGAGGGCTGAAGCCGAACGCGCGCGGTCGCAGGCGCGCGAGGGGTGTCGTCGGAGGCGTGCGAGGTGGCTGATCAGAGTGTGCGAGACGGGTGTTCAGGGCTGAGAAGCGTCCGACGTGGACGGTCGGAGGCGCGCGAGATGTGTGGTCGGGGGCACGCGAGGTGGACGGTCAGAAGAAGATCGCCACGCGGGGGCGGCGCCGGCGGGACGGTCGACGGCCGACGTTGGAGCGGACCCGGCCGGGGAGGGGTTCGGCGAGACCGGCCCGGTACAGGCCGTAGGCGATCCGCCGGCGCGCCGCGGACTCCAGCTCCTCCCGCAGCGGGCCGTCGCGCAGGACCGCCTCGGGGCCCAGCAGCCCTTCGACGACGGCCAGTGCCCCGGCGACGTCCCCGTGGTCCAGCCGCTCGCGTACGCCGGACAGACAGTCCGGACGGCGATGCGCCTCGTCGATGGCCCGCAGGCAGGGGAGCGGAGTGCCGGTCAGCGCGACCAGCAGTTCCTCACGCCGGAGTTGGTCCGGGTCGTGGTCGAGTGCCACCAGCACGCCGTCGACCAGACCGATCCGGTGCCGCTCTCCCCGGCACTCCACGGTCCGCGGCTGCCCCGCCCGGTCCGGCGCCTCGGCCGGACCCGACGGCACATGGTCCGGTACCAGCGCCGACGCGACCAGCGGATGCAGCCGATGGGCGTCGAGCGCACCGGTACGGAGCAGTTCCAGGTCGGGCAGGACCCAGGTCGCGGCGTCGGGCAGCACCGGCAGCGCGCCGAGGGCACCGCCGTCACCGGACGCGGCCGTGAGCCGTGGCGCGGGTGGCGGGGTGTCGTCGTCCGCCTCCGCGTGGGCGTCCTCGCCCGGGGCCCGGTCCGTACCGGTATCCGGGCCCAGGTCCAGGACGAGCCGCCGTCGGGCGCCGCACCGTACGAGCACGGAGCCGGTGGACCGCCCCTCGGCGCGCAGCACGATCGCCGCTTCCGCCGCCCACCGCTCGACGGCACAACCCTGCTCCGCCGCCCACGCCCACAACTCGTCCGAGGCCGTCGGAAGAGGCAGTGGCGGGTGCGAGGACGAGGGCGAGGGCGAGTGGGGGTGGGGGTGGGGGTGGTCCGCCGGTGGTGCCCCCTCGCCCGTGGGCCGATCCGCTCCCGAACGGCCCCGCAGCTCACCGGCCCTGCGTGCGTCCCAGAGATGGCGGTGCAGATCGAACCGGTGGCGACGGCTGGGCCGTGGATGGGGGTGACCACGGGCCTCGGGCCCGGACCCCTCCCACAGCGCGAGACCGATCCGCTGGCCGGCGGCGGCCCACGCGGGCGGAGTACGGGCCACCAGATGCACCGGCCCCGAGCCGGCACCCCCGCCCGTCCGGTACCGGGCGAGGGTGAGGGTCAGGCCCGGGCGCAGCAGCCCGTCGGGAGCGATCCTCGGCATGTGCCAACGCAGCAGGTCCGGTGCCAAGTGCCGTAGGTCCGAACGGACTTGGGACGCCAGCTCCGAGCCGTGACGGGCTGCCAGGGAACGCAGGTCGAGATCGATGTCGACGGCCGCGGCGGCACATGCGCCGGCCCAGTCGCCGACGGCACGGCGAGCGGCCGCGGTCTCGATCATGGAGGGTGGCACGGCGAACTCACGCACGCGCAACCAGAAGGAAAGCCGGGGATCCCCGTTCGCTGCATCGGTGAGCATCAGCACTCACCTTGC
Source organism: Streptomyces sp. 11x1 (assembly GCF_032598905.1). Classification (NCBI taxonomy): domain Bacteria; kingdom Bacillati; phylum Actinomycetota; class Actinomycetes; order Kitasatosporales; family Streptomycetaceae; genus Streptomyces; species Streptomyces sp. 11x1. The sequence continues at coordinate 9,891,976 of NZ_CP122458.1, forward strand.
GCGGACGGAACCCCCGATCTGCTGAGGGAACGAGTAGTCATCGCGGGGATCGTAACGCCACACCTCCCGCTCCCGCACCTGATTTTCGACCCGGGTGTGCTCGCCCGAGGCCACCGAACCCGAGTGGTGCGGGTCAGGGCACCGGCGTACGGTCGAACAGTGACCGCGGCGGTGGACGCGCTCGTGCACCGCACCCTGCTTCAGCGACGCCTTTGCGACACGTCATGAGCGATTCGCAGCCGACCTCCCCAGCGCGGACCACCGCCTCGGAAACAGGTGGTGGGGGAAGTGCGATGGCGCTGTTCGTCATCGCCTCGTGCCAGCTGATGGTGGTGCTGGACATCACCATCGTCAACATCGCGCTGCCGGACATCCAGCGGTCGCTGGACTTCTCGACGACGAGCCTGGCGTGGGTGGTCAACGCGTACACGCTCACGTTCGGCGGCCTGCTGCTGCTGGGCGGACGGGCCGGGGACATCCTCGGCCGGCGGCGGGTGTTCGTCTTCGGCGTGCTGCTGTTCGTGCTGGCCTCGCTCCTCGGCGGTCTCGCCCAGAACGAGGGCCAACTCCTCGCCGCCCGCGCCCTCCAGGGCGTCGGCGGTGCCATCGCGTCCCCGACGTCCCTGGCGCTGATCAGTACGACGTTCCGCGAAGGACCCGAGCGCAACCGGGCGTTCGGGGTGTTCGCCGCCGTCTCGGCGGGCGGCGGCGCGATCGGACTGCTCGCCGGCGGCATCCTCGTGGAGTGGCTGAACTGGCGGTGGGTGCTGTTCGTCAACGTGCCGATCGGACTGCTGATCGCGTTGGCGACGCCCCGCTGGATCAAGGAGTCCGAACGGCACCCGGGCCACTTCGACATCACCGGCGCGCTGACCTCCACCCTGGGCATGGTGCTCCTGGTGTACGGCTTCATCCGGGCCGCGCAGGAGGGCTGGCGGGACGGGCTGACGCTGGCGTCGTTCGCCGGGGCCGTGGTGCTGCTCGTGGTGTTCGTGCTGGTGGAGCGGCGGTCCCGGCAGCCGATCACCCCGCTGCACATGTTCGCCGACCGCAACCGCGCGGGCACCTACGGCATCATGCTGTGCCTGGCCGCGGCGATCTTCGGCATGTTCTTCTTCCTGACGCTCTTCACCCAGAACGTCCTGGACTTCAGCCCGCTGGCCACCGGCTTCGCGTTCCTGCCGGTCAGCGCCGTCATCGCGGTCGGCGCCGGGCTGGCCTCACGGTTCCTGCCCGTGTACGGTCCCAAGCCGTTCATGGTGGTGGGCGCGATCCTCGCGGCGGCCGGCCTGGGGTGGCTGACCCTGACCGACGTGGACTCCACCTACGCCGGCAGCGTGCTCGGCCCGATGCTCGTCTTCAGCCTGGGCATGGGCATGGAGTTCGTCGCACTGACCCTGATGGCGCTCTCCGACGTCGCGCCCGCGGAGACCGGCGCCGCCTCCGGGCTGCTGAACGCCACCCAGCAGGTCGGCGGTTCGCTCGGTCTCTCCATCCTCGTCACGATGTTCGGCACGGCCAGCACCAACGAGAGGGATGAGCAACTCTCGGACTTCGAGTCCACGGCGACCCCGGCCGAGCGCCTGGAGTTCGAGCGGACCGGTCAACTGCCGAAGCCCTGGTCCGACGAGGTGCTCACGGCGGGTGTCTCGGCCGCCTTCGTCATGGCGGCCATCTTCACCGTGATCGCGGCCCTGATCGCCGTCCTGGCCATCCAGGTACGGCCCTCCGACCTGGAGCGGCTGAAGGGTGGTGCGGCCGGCGCGCCGCCCGGCTGAGCGCGGCACGCCGACGCGCGTCAACCGCTGGTGCAGGCGGCCCAGTTGAAAGTGAACGCGGTCGGTGTCGGGTTGGTGGAGCCGTGGTCGCCGACGGGCGCGCGGCCGCGCTGCCGCTGACCGGTGCGCTTCGCGTCGCCGGTCGCCCTGTGGTCGCGGGCGGCGGAGGGCCGCACGGTGGCCGTGCCGTTCACGATCCAGCGGACGGGGGACCGGCGCGGGGCAAGGTCCGGGCGTTGACCGTCGGGGCGTCCCTCGACGGCGGCGACCCGGCGAGGGGTACCGGTGGCGAGAACGGTGCGCTGATCACGTATCCGGCGCTCGCCACGCTGCCCGCAGAGCACCCCGACCGTGACGGCCACGGCCAGGTCAGCCTCAGCGTCCAAGGCGTCGACCGGGCATCGACCTTCGAACTGGCCGTGAAGAAGGCGTGCAAGCGCGAGAAGTCCTGGCCCGGTGAACCGGGGGAGGACCGTCCCGCACCCGCGCGGCCTTCCTCGGTGTCTCAGCTCTCCGGGGCCCCCGAGCGCATGCCGTCCATGACGAGGTCGAGGAGGCGGGTCGCGCGCGGCTGCCAGTCCTCGGGGTCGATCTGCCAGAGGCCGGCGATGGCGAGGAAGAAGTCGTCCACGGTGATCCCGGGGCGGACGGTACCGGCCTTCTCGCCCGCGTGGAGCAGGAGTTCGGCCGCCTCGGACACCGGGGTGGGGTCCGGCTTGCCGGGGGCGTCGGGGCCGCAGGTGGCCTGCCGGATGGCGTCCGCGAGGCCCGCCTTGGCCATGGCGAACCGGGCGAGGTGGTCCATCCACTCGCGCAGCGCCCGGTCGGGCTCGCGGGTGGCGAGCAGTTCGGCGGCGGAGTCGGTGACCTGCCGCATCTCGTGCCGGTAGATCTCCAGGACGAGGGCCTGCCTGGTGGGGAAGTGGCGGTAGAAGGTGCCCTGTCCGACGCCCGCCTCCCTGGCGATCCTGCTCAGCGGTGTGTCGGCGGCACGGGTCAGCTCGACGAGCGCGACCGACAGGATGCGCTCGCGGTTCCGCTGGGCGTCCGAGCGCAGAGAGGCGTCCTTCTTCTGCCGCACGCGACCTCCCGAGGAATCCGTGACCGAAACCCGCGCTTGTTAAGCGGACAACTGTCCGTTACGTTTCTCGGACCGGACGGCTGTCCGCTTGCCTCATCGTAGCGTCGGCGCCCTCCGCGCCGACAGCCGCGCCGTACCGTTTTCCTGATTCGACCGCCGGCCGGAGCGAGTCTCTCCCGACCTGTCCCGGATACGCGAAAGAAGGCTGATCATGTCCCCAGCCACCTCATCGACGTACAGCGCCATCACCCTGAACATCAACGGAGAGAAGCGCACGCTCTCCGTCGACCACCGCACCACGCTGCTCGACGCCCTGCGTGAGCGCCTCGACATGACCGGTACCAAGAAGGGCTGCGACCAGGGGCAGTGCGGAGCCTGTACCGTCCTGGTCGACGGACGGCGGAGCGTGTCCTGTCTGCAGCTGGCGGTGGCCGCCGAAGGGCGTGAGATCACCACCATCGAGGGTGTCGCCGACGGCGACGAGCTCCACCCCGTGCAGCAGGCGTTCCTCGATCTGGACGGCTTCCAGTGCGGCTACTGCACGCCGGGCCAGATCTGTTCGGCCATCGCGGTCATCGAGGAGCACGCGGCGGGCTGGCCCAGCGCTGCCACCGACGACGTACGCCCACAGGCCGGACCGCCACCGCTGACGCCCGAGGAGATCCGCGAGCGAATGAGCGGCAACCTGTGCCGCTGCGGCGCCTACGTGTCGATCGTCGAGGCCGTCGCCCGCGCCGCCGCCGACAGCACCGCGAAGGCCAAGGAGGCCGTGGCGTGAGGGAGTTCGACTACCAGCGGGCCCATGACGTCTCCGGCGCGGTCGCCCTGCTCGGCGCCGACCCCGAGGCGCGCTTCCTCGGCGGCGGCACCAACCTCGTCGACCTGATGAAGACCGGCGTCGAGCGGCCCGCCCGCCTCGTCGACGTCCGTGAACTCCCGCTCGACGGGATCGAGACGACCGACGGCGGCGGGCTGCGGATCGGCGCGACCGTCACCAACAGCGACCTCGCCGCGCACCCCGAAGTCCGCCGCCGCTTCCCGGTGTTGGCCCAAGCGGTACTGGCCGGCGCCTCCGGACAGCTGCGCAACATGGCCACGGTCGGCGGCAACCTCCTCCAGCGCACCCGCTGCGGCTACTTCGCCGACGTCACCCGGCCCTGCAACAAGCGGGTCCCCGGCAGCGGCTGCCCCGCGATCGAGGGCGAGCACCACAACCACGCCATCCTGGGCGCGTCCGAGCACTGCGTGGCCACGCACCCCTCCGACATGGGAGTGGCGCTGGCGGCCCTCGACGCCGTCGTCTCCTACGAAACGGCCGACGGGCGTGGCGAGTTGCCGTTCGCCGACTTCTACCTCCCGGTGGGCGACACCCCGCACCTGGAGACAGCCCTGCCGCCGGGCGCCCTGATCACCGGCGTCACCCTGCCGCCCACCCCGGTGGCCGCCCGCTCCCGCTACCGCAAGGTGCGCGAACGCGCCTCGTACGCCTTCGCCATCGGCTCGATCGCCGCCGCGCTCGACGTCCGGGACGGTGTCGTCCACGACGTGCGGCTGGCGTTCGGGGCGGTCGCGTCCAGGCCGTGGCGGGCTCACGCCGCGGAACGCGCGCTGACCGGCGCGCCCGCCGACGCCGAGGCCTTCGCGGCCGCCGCCGACGCCGAGCTGGCGGCCGCGCGACCGCTGCCGCACAACGCCTACAAGGTGACGCTGACGCGCAACCTGGTGGTGGCGGTCCTGTCCGAACTCACCTCGGACACCGCCTCGGACCCCACCTCCGACGCCACCCGTGAACACCCCTCCGCGGCCACCGAGGAGGCCACCCGATGACCACCACCCCAACGGAACGCCGGGGCGCCGTCGGCACCGCGCACACCCGCGTCGAGGGCCGTGACAAGGTCACCGGAGCGGCCCGCTACGCCGGCGAGATCCCGTTCGCCGGGCTCGTCCACGGCTGGTTGGCGCTGTCGACCGTGGCGCGCGGCCGGATCCGTGCGATCGAGACCGCCGACGCGCTCGCGCGGCCGGGCGTGCTCGCCGTCCTGACCCACGAGAACGCTCCGCGCGTCGAAACCGACTACACGAGTCTCATGGGGATGAAGCCCGACCCCACCACGGCCGTCTTCCAGCACGACCGGATCCCCCATCTGGGCTGGCCGGTCGCGCTGGTGGTCGCCGAGACCTCCGAACAGGCCAGGGAGGCCGCCGAGGCCCTGGTCGTGCACTACGACCAGGAACCGCACGACGTCATGTTCACCGCCGAGCACCCGGACGCCTACGACGCGGGCGGCTTCGGCCCCGCGGTGACCGGGAAGGGCGACCTGGAGGCCGAACTCGCCGCGTCCGCGGTCGTCGTGGACGCGGAGTACACCACCCCCGAGGAACACCACCACCCGATGGAGCCGCACGCCGTGACGGCCCGCTGGGACGGCGGCCGCCTCGACGTCGTCGACGCCAACCAGGGCACCATGTGGGTCGCCGTCGAGCTCGCCAGTCTGTTCTCCCTCGACCCCGCCTCGGTGCGGGTGCGCTCCGAGCACGTCGGCGGCGGCTTCGGCGGCAAGGGCGTGCGCGCGCACCAGGTCGCCGCCGTCATGGCCGCGACCGTGCTGCAGCGGCCGGTCCGGGTGGTCATGACCCGACGTCAGATGTTCTCCCTCGCGGGATACCGCAGCCCCACCACCCAGCGGGTCCGGCTCGGTGCCGACGCCGACGGACGGCTACGCGCGCTCGAACACCGCTCGCACAGCCTCACCTCCACCGTCCATGAGTTCGTCGAGCCGGCTGCCGGACCGGCCCGCGTCATGTACGACGCCGACGCCCACCACACGGTCAACCGGGTCGTACGGCTCGACGTGCCCACCCCGACGTTCATGCGGGCGCCCGGCGAGGCCCCGGGATCGTTCGCCCTGGAGTCGGCCTTCGACGAACTCGCCGAGAAGCTGGGCATCGACCCGATCGAACTGCGCGCCCGCAACGAGCCCGAGCGTGGCCCGGTCTCCGGGCTGCCGTTCGCCGGCCGCAACCTGCGGGCCTGCTTCCGTGAGGGCGCCCGCCGGTTCGGGTGGGCCGATCGCGACCCACGCCCCGGTGTGCGCCGCGACGGCCGCTGGCTGCTCGGCACGGGGACGGCGGCGGCCTCCTTCGGCGCGGGAGCCATGCCGTCCACGGCCGCGGTGACGGCCGAGGCCGACGGCACCTACACCGTGCGGGTCAACGCGGCGGACATCGGGACGGGCGCCCGCACCGCGCTCACCCTGGTCGCCGCCGACGCGCTGGAGGTCGCGGTGGACCGGATCCGGGTGCGGCTCGGCGACAGCGACCTCGGCCCGGCCATGATCGCCGGCGGGTCGATGGGCACCCGCTCCTGGTCCTGGGCGGTCACCCTCGCGGCGGGCGAACTGCGGGAACGGCTCGCCCTCGGCGGCGGCGTCCCGCCCGAGGGCATCACGGTCCGCTCGGACACCACCGCCGCCATCGGCGCCCTCGCCCAGAAGGAACGGCACTCCTACGGCGCCCAGTTCGCCGAGGTCGCCGTGGACCCCGCCACCGGCGAGGTGCGCGTACGCCGTATGCTCGGTATCTTCGCGGCCGGAAGGATCGTCAACCCCCTCACCGCCCGCAGCCAGTTCATCGGCGGCATGATCTGGGGCCTGTCCATGGCCCTGCACGAGGAGGCGGTGCGCGACCGGGCGTCCGGCGGCCACTACGGCGCCGACCTCGCCGGGTACCACGTGGCCGCGCACGCCGACGTCCCCGCCGTCGAGGCCGACTGGGTGGACGACCACGACCCCGAGGACCCCGTCGGCATCAAGGGCATCGGCGAGATCGGCATCGTCGGCGCGGCGGCCGCCGTCGCCAACGCGGTCTGGCACGCCACCGGCGTCCGTCACCGCCATCTGCCGATCCGGCCCGACCGCGTCCTGACGGCGGCCCGGGATGCTTGACCTGGCCACCGAGCTGACCGCCTGGGCCGAGGAGGGCCGCGACTTCGCGGTGGCCACCGTCGTCGCGGTCGGCGGCAGTGCACCGCGCGGTCCCGGCGCGGCCCTCGCCGTCGACGCCGAGGGCACGGTCATCGGCTCCGTCTCCGGCGGATGCGTCGAGGGCGCGGTGTACGAGTTGTGCGCACAGGCCCTGACGGACGGCGAGACGGTCCTGCAGCGTTTCGGCTACAGCGACGAGGACGCCTTCGCCGTCGGCCTGACCTGTGGCGGGGTGATCGACATCCTGGTCACCCCCGTCACCGCACGGTCACCCGCCCGAGCGGTCCTGCGCTCCGCGCTCTCGGCCGCCGCCGAGGGCGAGCCGACGGCCGTGGTCCGCGTCGTCCGGGGCCCGTCGGAACTCCTCGGACAGGCCCTGCTCGTACGCGCCGAGGGAGCGTCCGGCGGGGTACGTGAAGGCGCGTACGCCTACGACGGTGGTCTCGGCGGGCATCCCGACCTGGACCGGACCGCCGTCGCCGAGGCGCGGGCCATGCTGGACGGCGGACGCACCGGCACGATCGAGCTCTCCGCGGACGGGTCGCACTGCCCGGACGGTCTCACCCTCCTCGTGGAGACGAAAGTGCCACCACCCCGCATGATCGTGTTCGGGGCGATCGACTTCGCGTCGGCACTGGTGCGGGCGGGCAAGTTCCTCGGGTACCACGTCACCGTGTGCGACGCCCGACCGGTCTTCGTCACCCGGGCCCGCTTCCCCGAGGCGGACGAGATCGTCGTGGACTGGCCGCACCGCTATCTGCGGCGCACAGCGACCGACCACCGCACCGTCCTGTGCGTGCTCACCCACGACGCCAAGTTCGACATCCCCCTGCTCAAGGAGGCACTGCGGATGCCGGTCGCGTTCGTGGGCGCGATGGGCTCCCGCCGCACCCACGCCGAGCGCGACCGGAGGCTGCGCGAAGTCGGGCTCACGGAGCGGGAGTTGGCCCGGCTGCGGTCCCCGATCGGGCTCGACCTCGGTGCCCGGACGCCCGAGGAGACGGCCCTGTCCATCGTGGCGGAGATCGTCGCGGCCCGGCGCGGTGGCACGGGTGTGCCGCTGACCGGTTCGGACGCACCGATCCACCGGGATGCGGGGGAGCGGGGAGCTGTGGTGGCGGCCTGAGTACGTCGGACGGGGCGACCTGAGTATGTGGTCCGATACGGGGCGCCCCGTCCCGGTGATGCACTGTGGTCATGGACACGCACACCTCGCGCCCGCGCCCCCTCCGCCAGGTCACCGCCACGGCCACGGCCACCGGTTCGGCCCTGGCGGTGGTGCTGCTGCCGCTGGTGGTCGGCGCGTTGGTGGCGCGGTCGGCCGGCGCCGACCCGATGGCCTCGGTCAACGCCCTGATCGCGGGCGGCGGGGAGCGGGCGAAGCTCTCCCGGAACCATCTGCCCGTCCTGCGGAACATGCGTTCGGTGCCCCGCAGGGTGGGTGCGCGGTGGGCGGGCCGACGCTTGGCGACGGACGGTCCGGCGGTCCGTCCGCCGGTCCGCCCGTCGGGGCGGCGGCTACTGCCCGGCCGTGAGGACGTACGTGTTGAGGTTTCCGACGGTCGTCAGCGGTGACGGTGAACCCAGCTCGTAGCGGTCCACGGCGAGGTAGTTGGGCTTCTTGCGCGCGGCCGGGGTGCAGAAGTTCTGCGCCCGGTTGCCCAGTTTGGCGTTGTCCGTCTCCGCCGTGCCGCTCATCGTGTAGTCGCGGAAGTGGTTCATCACGAACAGCGGGTGGAAGGCGGCGGAGCCCGTGGTGAGCGGTCTGGCGGTGCCCCAGCGGCTGTAGCAGGACCAGTCGGAGCCGCCGAGCCCGCCGCCCATGGACCAGTAGTTCTCGACGGTCCACTCACGCTGGTACATCACCCCGAACGTGTCACGGGTGACGTAGCCGGCGGAGGTGTCGCTCGCCCGGGTGCGGTCGCTGAAGATCAGCAGCTGCTTGCCCCGGGCCGCGAGGTCCGCCATCCTCGGCCAGCCGCTCGTCGCCACACCCTCCTGGTCCGGCCGGTACAGCACGTCGGACAGACCGCTCACGGACGCCAGCGACGACTTCAGCACCTCCGAGGAGGTGTAGTCCTCCAGGAAGACGGTGACGAACTGACCCGGGTTGGCCTTGAGGAAGGTGACCATGCGCTGGAGGTCGGTGGCGAGCGGTACCGGGTTGCTCACCCCGTCACAGCTGTTGTGGCAGAGCATCGCCTGCCCGGACACAGCGTACGCGTCCAGCATGAACCCCCGTACGCCGTCGGTGAGTTGGCGGCCCACACCCCGTGCCTGGTTCGGGAACAGACTGACGGGGAACGACGCGAAGTTGCCGTCGGCCCCGTTCGCGTAGGCGTTGTGCGAGGTGAGGAACGAGACCTGGTCGAGCGTGCGGGTGTCGGCGGAGGGCATGGGCGACGTCGCGTACGACACCGGCGTGAGGTGCCAGCGGGCGTAGGAGCCGTTCGACCCGACCTGCACGAGGGCGGCGTCGGAGGACGCGCCCGTCAGGTACTGCGAGGTTCCCGGCACACCGATGGTGTACGTGCTGTTCGCGGCCTCGGTGACTGTCCACGTGGTGCCGTCCGCGCCGCAGGTCGCGGTCACCGCGGAGGTGCCGCCGCGTCCGAGGCAGATCCCCGACTGGTCGGTGCTGCGCAGCTGGTGGCCACCGGTGACCGCGACGGGCGTCCACTGTTGGTGGTCCTCGTTGCCCTTGGGGTTGTGCGCGGCGACCGTACCGCCGGAGGCCGCCGCGTTCAGGCCGGTGACGGAGTTCTGCAGGTACACCGCGTACGTGGGGACGGCCGCGGCGGCGGGGCCCGAGACCGCGACGGGCACGCCCAGGGCGAGCACGGCGACCGCGCAGAGGGCGCGGGCGCGGACACGAGGGCGCGAACGAGGACGGCGACGGGGGCGGGGACGGGTCTGACTCACGGGGTTCCTTCCGCTGCGGGCACACGGGGGTTGATGTCAGAGGCATGACACACCGAGGGGCGGGTCGCGCACCAGTCCCGAGGCGTGAAGTCCTCATGGGCGCGAACGCGCCGTTGTGTGGCGGGACTTGAGCCAGCGTCGCCTCCTGGTTCGTGTTTCAATCAAGTCTTGGCGATTCCGTGGAGAAGATCTGTTTAAATTCTGAAACCCGTTCGAAGAGAGACCACGCGTGAGTGAACCGACAGCCCCTGTCTGCCCGCAGTGCGGAACGCCCCGGGCGACGGACGGCACCCCGGCCTGTTCCTGCGGCCGCCGCGCGTCGGAAGCTCATCGGGACGTGCGCGCGGCACAGGCCGAGGCCGCCGAGGACTTCGACCCGGTGCGCATACGCCCGTTCGTACAGGTCGGCGACTACGACGGCGAGCCGCACGGCACACCGTCGTCGGTCGAGGAGCTGCCCCCCACCACCGGTGAGGCCGCGCGGGCCGCGGCCGACGTTCCGACACCGGTCGACGACGTGGACGTTGACGCACACGCACAGCGCTCGGACGGGCGGGAGTCGGGTGGTCGGCGTCGTCGTCGGGTGGCGCTGGCCGCCGGGGTGGGAGCCGCCGCGGCCGCCGTCCTGGTGACCGGCGGGATCATCGGCGGCCTCTTCTCCTACGACGCACCGTCGCGGGACGGCTCGGACCCCGACGACATCAGGGCCGGCATCCCGGACGCGGCGGCCGCCCAGGAGGCGTCGCGGTCGGCGACCCCGTCCCCCACGGGCTCCACGGCGTCCCCGTCCGGCACCGCGTCCACCTCGCCCGGGGCGACCCCGACCACGACCTCGACCGAGGCGACGCCCGGCCCGTCGGCCAGCCTGACCAGGGACCCCTCGGGAGGCGACGCCACGCTGACGGCGGCCCCCTCGCCCACCGCCCCCGACGGGCCGCCTCCCGTCCTCGGTCTCGGCGACCGGGGCGCGGAGGTCACCGAACTCCAGCTCCGCCTCCGCCAGGTCGGCCTGTACAACGGCGACGCCGACGGCGACTACGACCGTGAGGTCCAGAGCGCGGTCCGCGGCTACCAGCTGACGCGTGTCCTCCTGGAGGACGAGTCGGGCGTGTACGGCGAGGCCACCCGCGCCTCCCTCGAATCCGAGACCACGGAACCGTGACCCCCACCTCCCACGTGAGCCGCGGGCCGTGCCCCGCGTGCCGTCAGCCGTGCCTCCGGAGCCGTCGCCCGTCCGCGTGCCGTACCCCCTCCCTCACGGGGACGCGGTGGTGAGGTGGCGGCGGGCCTGGTCCGCCGTGTCGCTGTGGGGGAACTGCTCGGCGATCTGCTGCCAGATGTCGCGGGCACGGTCGACGCCCTCGGGGTCGTCGCGCGCTTCGAGGGTCAGGGCGAGGTGCGCCCACTGACGGGCATGGCCACCGGAGTGCTCGACGGCGTCCTGGAGGAGGTCGACGGCCTCCTCCAGGCGCCCCTGCCGGTAGGCGATCCAGCCGCAGGCGTCCTCGCACAGGGCCATCCGACCGGGCTCCAGCACCTGTCGCGCACTCTTCAGGGCACCCTCCGCCAGGAGCCGCGCCTCGTCCAGCCGGATGCCCTGCTCCGCGTAGAACATCGCGAGCCGCGCGGTGAGCGTGACCAGCGCGGCCCGCAGCGGAGGTTCCTCGTCCGTGCCGTGGAACGCCTCCAGCCGGGCCGCGCAGGCGTCCTGCGCCTCGATCAGCTCCTGCTCCACCTCCCACGGCTGCTCCCGCCCGGCGATCAGACGGGCGATCAACTCGTGGTGCCGGCCCGCCCCCGACCGGCTCGCGGTGTCACCGATCGAGCGCAGCGCGACGACCGCGTCGTCCGAGCGGCCCAGCAGATCGAGGACGTCGGCCAGCTCCTCGTGCATCCGGGCCTCCAGGTCCGCGCTCAGGGACGCCTCCAGCGTGGCGTCGGCCAGCTCCTCCCGCGCCCGCTCCAGCAGTACGGCGCGCTCGTCGCCCTGCGTGGTCTGCGCCCGTCGCCGATGGGTGACGGCCAGTTCGAGGCGCGCCAGGTCCCGCTGCTCCCCGGCCGGGAGCAGCTCGATCAGCCGCAGGAGGGTCTGCTCCGCCAGGTCGTACTGGGCCCGCTGGTCGCGGTACAACCGCGCCAGGGTGAACCGTGGATACGCGTACAGCGGCGCCAGCTTCAGCGCGTCCCGGCAGTCCCGCACGGCGTCGCTCGCCCGCCCCTGCCGTACGTACACCGCAGCCCGCCCCGCGAGGGCCCGCGCCCTGGTGGGCAGGTCCGGCGGCTCGGCGGACAACTCCGTCAGCCGTTCCTGGCCCCGGCGCCCCGAGCGGTAGCGCGGACACACGGTCTTCGGCGCCCGGTCGAGAACGGCGTCGTACTGCGCGACGGCCCGCCGGTAGCTCTCCGCGGCCGACGCCCCGTGCTCGGCGTCGGACAGCGAGTCGCCGAGGGCCGCGTGCGCGTCGCCGAGGTCGACGTTCCACTGCGGCGGTGCCTCCAGCCCGGCCGGCGGACCCTCCCGGACCGCACGGGTCAACTCCTCGACCGCCGCAGCCCAGTGGCGACGCTGACAATCGGAGGGCCGGATCAGTCCGGCGAGCGCCCCCTGCAACAGCCCGATCTCCCGCGCGGCCAGGGAGACCTCGGGCGCGGACGTGCCCGGCGAGGCCCGCAGCGACTCGATCTCGGCCAGCGCCTCCCGCAGCCCGCCTTCGTCGAAGTGCTGCTGCGCTTCCCGGGCATGGGCCCAGGCGCGCGCCCAGCGCAGGGCGAAGGGCTTCTTCCGGGCCGGAGCCTTCGCACAGGCCGGCCGCACGGATCCGTCGGCGCCGCCCTCGACCACTGGGCCGACACCGCTGTGATCGGAAGGGTCGGCGTGGTCGTCGTCCTCGGTGGCGCCGTACTGCGACGGCCAGTACGCGTTGACGATCCGCCGTACGTCCTCGCGGCCGGGTTCGAGAGCCAACGCCATGCCCGCGAGGCCCCGGGCGGCGAACTGGTTCCCCCTCCAGAACATCTGGTTGACGGCGAGCAGCAGCCAGGCCTCGGCGTCGTCGGGGTGCTGGTGCGCGGCGACGGTGAACAGGGCGCTCGCCAGTTCCCGCGTGCCACCGGCCTCCGGTGATCCGGCCGCGAACAGCCCGACGTCCCGGACCGCCACATGGTGGTTCTGCGGGTCCCGCTGGATCGCCTCCAGACACGCGAAGAGCGCGCCCTCACGGTTGTGCCGCTGCAGCATGCGCCCCCGCAGCGCGTGCAGCTCGGCCATGTCGGGCGCCCAGCGGATGGCCGTACGGATGTACCGGTCGGCCTTCCGCCGGGCCCGGCGCCCCGACCGGTCGCAGGCGTCCCCGGCGAGCCGGAACCAGCACTCGGACCGCATCGCGACGACGTGCGCGATCCGCTCGGTCAACGGCCGTACCGCCAACTCGTCGCCGTCCAGAACCAGTCGGTGGGCCCGTTCGTCGACCAGGTCCTGCTCGGTGCGGCGGAAGTGCCGCAGCGCCTCGCGCACCTTGGCGTCGGCCGGCCCCGTCCCGGTCCCGGTCGGCCCCGATCCGGCGAGGGCCGCGCCCGACTCGACGGGCTGTCTCCGCTCGGCGTCCTGGCGCAGCAGGGTCACCCCGAGCCAGTACGAGGCGAGCGCGGCGTCCATGGGGTGACCGTCGGCGGCCTGGCGCAGGGCGCTGCGGGCCGACTGGGCCGCCTGGTCGAGGAGTTCGGCCCGCTTCGGTGCCTCGACGTCCGGGTGCTCGGCCTGTTCGAGCGCGGCTCTGGCGAGCTGGATGCGGGCGGGAGCGAGGGTCGGGTCGAGGGTGACGGCCTTCTGCCACATCAGCGTGGCCGCGCTGCGCACCACGGCCGAGGCCCGGAGCCCGATGTCGGTGCGGATGCGCCGCTGCTCCCGATAGACCAGCCCGAGGTTGTGGTACGCGGCGGCGTAGCCGGAGCTGTGCGAGAGCGCCGCGCGGAAGTGCTCCTCCGCTGCGTCGAGATGGTGCAGCAGTCCCTCGCGCTGGAACCGTTGGTAGCTCTCCAGACCGTCCACCAGGCGTTGGAAGCTGTCGACGTCGGCTCCCGACTCCGAGGCGCCGGGCCGGTCCAGTTCGATGCGGTGGGCCAACTCCCGGGCGAGGACGGCGCTGGCCCGGCGGATGTCGGCGTCGGCGGGGATGTCCGTCTGAGCCGACCAGGTGCGGCCGCCGTGGCCGGACTGGGAGGCGACGACCCGCAGCACCCCGTCGGTCTCCACCAGCGAACCCTGCAGGGTCCGTCCGAAGGCGCGCTCCACGAGCGTGAGTACCGTGCCGACCTGGAGCTGCAACGGGCCCAGGGCGACCGTCCCGATCTCGGTCGCATTGATGTCGCCGTGCAGCCCGGTCGTCGCGACACCGGACTTGAACGGCACCCGCGCCGACGACCGCAGCACCATCTCGCCCCGCTCGCCCGCCGGGTTGAGCACATCGGCGGGGGTGATGAACGGCTCCTGTCTGACCAGCTCGGAGATCCGCTCGATCTCGCTGTGCAGCAGTTCGGCGAAGCCCGCCGCGATCTTGTCGAGCTCTCCCACGTCGTCCCCGGCGACGAGGTTCTTGAAGGAGAGGATCCGCACCGGTCGGGAACGCCGTCGGCTGACCGCCAGCAGCACGAGCACGACGGCCAGGACGAGCGCGATCCACTCCAGCGTGGACCACTGCGCGGAGACGTCCTGGATGACACCCGTCACGGCGAGGACGATCAGCGCGGCGGCCAGCGGCACGAAGGCCGAGTTGGCGGTGAGCGCGGTCCTGAGGAGCACGGCGATCCGCCGTGCCCGACGCGCCCCGGCCGGCGGCCACGACCACGCGACACGGCCTGTCTCCCGGACGAGATGCCTGAGCGAGGGCATGACGTCGCGCCCTTCTGCCGCGCCCCCTGTCCGTCAAGGACCCTCCTCGTTCCAGCGTGCGCCCGGAACCACCCAGCGGCAATTCAGCCCCCGGGGGCCGCTCCCCGCGCTCCTCCGGGGGCGCGGGGCTCAGGGGCGCGGGGACTGCGCGAACGGGGTCCGGGGCGGAGCCCCCGAGGCTGTGACGGTGTCGGCCGACTCGGCGCGCTACCAGTAGTCGGGCAGGGAGTAGCGCTCGGTGTGGGTGGCGTGCCACTCGTGGTTGCCGGCCACCCACGCGGCGAGCCCGGTGACGTAGCGCCCGCGCTGCTGGGAGGTCGCCGACAGGGCCGCGGACTCCTCCTCGAACGCCTCCATGATCCGGTTGTGGATCTCGACGGCCTCCAGATAGGCGGCCTTCAGCCCGCACCGCTCGTTCGCGGCGATGACGACGGGCAGATTGAGATGGCCCGGATCGTTCGACAGCTCCTTGGTGAAGGAGCACAGGTCGTTGACGATGGTGGCAGCGTTCCCGGCCAGCGCGGTGATCCGCTGGACCTCGGGCCGGGCGTACAGGGCCTTCGGCAACTCCCAGCCGTCCACGGCGTCGACCACCGACAGACAGGGCCGGACATCGGCCTCGCCCTTGCGGTTCATGGGCTTGCGCTGCCGCTCGGCGAACGCCTCGAACTGGGCCGCGAGGGAGGGCGTGCGCTCCACGAACGCCATCAGCACGTCCCAGTTGAGCGCCAGCACCACCCCGGCCGTCTCGGCCCGGACCGAGCTGAGCCACAGCGGGTCGGCGTGTCCGATGGCCTCGTCGCCCAGCCCGTCGCCGTCGCTGATGACGCCGAGGACCTCCTCCTCGCCGTACTTGCCGGTGGTGTACCGGGTGAACCTGCCGTGCACCACGAGATACGCCTCGGTCACCGGCTGCCCGGCGTCCACCAGCACCTGGCCGGCCCGAACCTCCCGCACCCGGAACCGGGCGGAGATCTCCCTGAGGGCCGGGATGTCGGAGTAGCCGCGCAGCGCCGGGAGCTCGGTCAGGGTCTCCGGGATGACCTTGACGTCGTCGGCGCCGTTCTGGTCGAACTGCACCCGGCCCCGGCCGATCCGCAGCTGCAGACGGCGGTTGACCCGGTAGGTGCCGCCCTTGACGTCCACCCACGGCAGCGTCCTGAGCAGCCAGCGCGAGGTGATGGCCTGCATCTGCGGTTCGGACTTGGCGGTCGTCGCGAGCTGCCGCGCGGCCCGGGTGCTGAGACTGGTGAAGTGCTGCTCGTCGGCGGGCTCCGGTGCGCTTTCGAAGGAGCTTACGGGGGGCGGTCACATTCCCTCCCGAGAGGTGAGCGGATGTGCGTGGACGTACGGGGACGCGCCCGGACAAGGGCGGACACCGGACGCTGTGGAAACACGGGACTCGGGTGGCGCGCGTACGACGTGGTCGTGGACGGATGCCGAGGCGGTGGACGCCGGCGAGGTGGGGCGACACGTGCGGATGGGCGGCGCCTGTCGCAGGTCAAGCCAGACAGGCGGGGCGGCCGGTCGGGGACGGCGTGAAAGGGGCGACTCGCGTCCCGGGGATGCGGAAACCGCCGCCCGAGACAGAGCACCGGCCGGGCCGCGCCCACGCGCCCCTCGCCCACCTCCGACGACCGGCGCGGAGGGCGCACGAGGTGCGTGGCGGGGGAGCGTACGACGTGGCCGCGCGGAAGGTGCACGAGGGTGGGCCGCCCGGACGCCGCACGAGGCGGACCGATCGGAGGGGCGCGCCCCCGCCTGCACGACTGTGCGACATCCCGAGAGTTCCCCTGAGCCCCGCTGATCCTCCGGGCCCGTGGCCAGGGGGTTCTCCCTCCTTCGTGTGCTCTGCTGGCTTGTGACGTAACTTCGGGATTTTTGAAGCGTTCTCATCTCGTCCGACCGATTCGCAGTCGGGTCGAAGGCGAGGAGGCTCGGGTTGGCGGCGCTGGCGGCCGTACGGGACCTGCGTGAGCACTGGGCGCCCGCGTCGGCGGAGGAGCTGGAGCGGTTCGAGACCGATGTGCTGTCCGGGTTCGTCCTCGCACGGGCCTCAGCGGGGCTGGCGGACGGCACCATCCGCGGGGACGTCGGTCACCTGGATCAGATCAGGACCTGGTTTGGCCGACCCTTGTGGGACATGGAGCCCGCTGACGCGGACGTGTACTTCGGGAAGGTGCTGCGGAACTCGCCCAGCGGCACCCGGCTGGGCCGGTCGCAGGCGTTGAGCACGTATTTCATGTTCCTGGAGCTGCGGCACAAGGTCGAGATCCATCGGATGACCGGCCGGGTGGTCGAGTGCCCGATCGACGAGATGAACCGGCCGCGCGGGGCCAAGGACGCCCAGCTGCGGATTCCGCCGAGTGAGCCGGAGATCGGGACGTTGTTCACCGGCTGGGGCGGCGAGCTGGCCACCTGCCGGAAGTTCGCCCCCACCGCCCGGAACTACACCGCCTCGAAGTTGATGTCCCAGGTCGGCCTGCGGGTGAGCGAAGCGTGTGGGCTCGACCTGGACGACATCAAGTGGGACCTGGGCCGCTTCGGCAAGCTCCACGTCCGCCATGGCAAGGGGGCCCGCGGCTCTGGACCGCGCGAGCGGATGGTTCCGCTGATCAATGGTGCCGACCGGACACTGCGGTGGTTCATCGAGGACGTGTGGGGCCAGTTCGACGACGATCACACTCGCCCTGGTGCCCCGCTGCTCCCTTCCGAGCGCAAGAACACCGACGGCTCCGCGCGCCGGGTCGGCGACGACGCCCTGCGCAACGGGCTCGACAACGCGGTCCAGGCTCATCTGCCGAGTTGGACGGACAGGTTGACCCCGCACGTCCTGCGGCATTTCTGCGCGTCCCAACTCTACGGAAACGGGCTGGACTTGCTCGCAATCCAGGAGGTCTTAGGACATTCCTGGATCGCCACGACCATGCGGTATATCCACGTGCAGCAGACCCGGGTCGAGGACGCCTGGGTCGCCGGGATGGAACGGGCCGCGAAGCGGCTGGAAGGACTGGCCCGATGAGGTGGAACCTGCGGCTGACCGCCGCGAACAAGGGTATCTGGAAGGCGTCCGAGCTCCAGCGGAGCCTGGCCGAGCACGGCCTGGCGATCTCGGCCGGCAAGATGTCCGGGCTGTGGTCCGGCCAGCCGGTCTCGCTCAAGCTGGAGGACCTGGACGTCATCTGCGTGGTCCTCGGCTGCGAGATCGGAGACCTGCTGATCCCCGAACCGGAGAAGGTCCGCCGCCCGGGCCAGGCAGAGGAGACGGAACGGGCCGCGGTCGGCGCGGGAACCGCCGCACCGAAGGTGATCCCCAAGCGCCGGGACGGCCGGTCGCTGCCGCCGGAGTGATCCGGTGGCACGGTTCCCGAAGGGCTACGTCAAGCCCACCGACTCCTGCGACAGCTGCCTGGCCTGGGGAAACTTCAGCGGCCGCCTCTGCCCCACCTGCTATATGTTCGGCCGCGACCACGACGCGGACGCATGCACCGGCTGCCGCCGCGTCCAGCCGCTGAAGTGGAACTACTGCCGCCTGTGCTGGTGCCAGGCACGCCTCAGTGCGAAGGCCGTCGTCGGCCAGCCCACGGACGAGAGGGACGTGCGGGACCGGCTCGCCGCCGTCCGGCATCACCAACTGTTCTTCGCCGGGATGCACTACCGCAGGAGACCGACCCCTGCGGCTCGGACGCGCGGAGGACGGCGGGGAGCCCCGCGCAAGCCGCCTCCTGCACCGGCCTGGCGCCCGGATCCTGGCTGGCGGCAGCTACCGCTGTTCGCACAGATCCCCCGTGACTACAGCCGGCTCGCCCTGGCCGACGCCGACCTGGCCAGCCCGTGGCTAGCCTGGGCAAAGTACCTCGCCCACCGGCTCGCCGAGACCCGCGGCTGGGGACGCACCATCCGCTTCGCCGTCAACCGCGGCCTGGCCCTCGTCCTCACCGGCTACATCGAGGGCGACGTCATCCGGCACACGGAGATCTTCGCCCCGCTGCGGGCCCTGGACCTGCCGGTCGGCCACACCGTCACGGTCCTGGACGAGATGGGGATCTTTGAGGACGACAGCGAACCCTCCTTCGAACGCTGGCTCGCCGAGAGGCTGGAGGGTCTCGCACCCGGCATCCGCTCGGAGGCCGAGCGCTGGACCCACATCCTGCGCAACGGCGGCCCCCGCAGCCTCCCGCGACGGGAAGGCACGGTCTGGCTCTACCTCAACCGAGTCCGCCCGGCCCTGCTGGAATGGTCGAACCCCTACGACCACCTGCGGGAAGTGACCCGCGACGACGTCCTCACCTACATCAAGACACTGCACGGCCACCAGCGCCACGACCAACTCGTCGCCCTGCGCTCCCTGTTCTCCTGGGCCAAGCGGAACGGACTGATCTTCCGCAACCCCACCAGCCGGATCAAGGTCGGGCAATACGAGTACGCTGTGCTGCAACCACTCGTCCCCGAACAGGTCGACCGCTCCGTCGCGGCGGCCACCACCCCGGCGACGCGGCTCATCCTCGCCCTCGCGGCGGTCCACGCCGCCCGGGTCGCCCAGATCGCCAACCTCATGCTCGACGACGCCGACCTCGGCAACCGCCGGCTGACCATCGCCGGACGCGTCCGCCCGCTCGACGACCTCACCATGAAGCTGCTGCTGGACTGGCTGGAGCACCGACGAAACCGGTGGCCGAACACAGCGAACCTCCACCTGTTGATCAACAACCAGACCGCCAACACGACCGGCCGCGCCAGCAACCACTGGATCAGCGCTCCGATGCGCGGCCAGGACGCGACCCTGGAGCGGCTCCGCGTCGACCGCCAACTCGAAGAGGCCATGGTCAAAGGCCCCGACCCTCTCCACCTCGCGGAGGTCTTCGGCCTCGACGAGAAGACTGCGATCCGCTACGCGAGCTCCGCTCGCGCTCTCATGGAACGGCCCCTGGAAACCGACCCCGCAACTTCACCACGAACCCACTGATCAACTCCTTGACACTGGGGGCACCGACCTCTCGGGGCCACGCCCAACAGCCTTCAGTTCCGCGAACTCACGGAGGCGAGGGGTCAGCGGGTGGGTGGGACGAACTCGGGCTGGTCGAGCAGGCGCAGCCAGCTTCCATCAGGCTGGCGCCGGACGACCTGCGCCCGGGCACCGGCCCCGTCCTTCGGAGGAGTCGAGGTGAGGGCGATGTCGCCACTGATCAGCGTCGGCAGCGGTTGTTCCTGCTCGAAACGGGGACGGTTGGCCAGCACCTTCTCCCACAGCGCACGAATCGCCTCCCGGCCCACCGTCTGGTCGCCGGGTGGGTAGGCCATCACCGCACCTTCTTCGTAAAGTGCGGCGACCCCGGCCGCGTCACCGGCATTGGATCGTTCGACGAACAAGCGGGTGATGTCCTCGGGCCGCATGGCCTTCTCGTACTCCGGCATGAATTCCTCCTGACGTCGGGCTTCGACGCTTCCCAGCGTGGCCGCCGACTGGCCAGAATTCCAACAGATGAATCTTCTGGAAACTAGAATCTGCAGTCATGGAGCTGAGGCAGCTGGAGTACTTCATCGCGGTCGCCGAGGAGCAGAACTTCACCCGGGCAGCCGAGCGGGTGCACATCAGCCAGTCCGGCGTCAGCGCCCAGATCCGCCAGCTGGAACGGGAACTCGGAGCCGAGCTGTTCGACCGGTCGGCCCGCACCGTCACCCTCACCGTCGCGGGAAAGGCCGCACTCGAACACGCCCGCGTCGCACTAGCCGCCGCTGGGGCACTCGGCCAGGCGGTGGGCGAGGTGACCGACCTGATCCGGGGGCACCTCACCGTCGGGATGGTCATCGGCTGCACCCTCACCCCGCTATTCGACGCCCTCGCCGCGTTCCACCAGGCACATCCCGGTGTGGAGATCTCGCTGCTGGAGGACAGCTCCGACCGGCTCATCGAGGGGGTGCGCACCGGCACCGTCGATCTGGCACTCATCGGGGCAGCAACCGCCACACCCGACGGACTGGACGCGCTGACCATCATCAGCGAGCGGCTCGTCGCGGCAGTCCCGGCCGGGCACCCTTTGGCGAAACAGCGGAGGGTCACCCTGCGCGACCTGATCGCCTACCCGATCGTGTGCATGCCGCCCGGCACCGGCCTGCGCACGGTATTCGACCAGGCCTGCGCCGCACAGAGCCTCCAACCCGCGATCACTCTGCAGGCCAGCGCCGCGGACGCCATTGCCGACCTCGCCGCCCGCGGGCTCGCCGTCGCCGTCCTCAGCGACTCCATGGCCGCGAGCTACCGCGACCGGCTCACCGCCCGCACCATCGATGATGTCGATACACCCGCATTGCTCGCCCTGATCTGGAAGAACACGTACAGCCCGGGGATGCGAGAACTGCTCGTGCACAGCCGGCAAGCATTCACCAAGCCCGACCCCGCGACTTCACCGCGAACCCACGGGTCTACCCCTGACATCAGGGCGACAGACCCTTGAGTTCCCACCGAAGTGCCTTCAGTTTTCACGAACTCGCGGGCCTCAAGGGGGTTGAGGAGCATCGGAACGAAAACCGGCGCCAAGCCCTCGTCGTCCCTGGTGAGCGGCTGACAGGCGTCGGCTGCGGGGCCGGGGCGAAGTCGTTCCACGGATGACGCCCAAAGGGGAAGCGGTGCCCGCCGTCGTACGACTGCCCGTCGGGAAGGCGTTGACCGTCCGCGCGGCGGCCGACATGTTCCTCGACTCGCTCGACCACGCGAACACGCTCCGGTCGTACGGAATCGGCGTCGGCAGGACCGCCGAACACCTCGGTGATGCCCGCCCGCTCGCCACCGTCGCGGACGACGAGATCGGCGGCGACCGAGAACAACTGGGGGACGAGGCCGCGGTCGACGCGTGGAACGCCCGGCGGGCGGCGGGGCTGTCGTGGCCGCTGGGGTGTCGAGCGCGGATACGACGGCCCGCCTGTCCCGCGTGGGTGAAGCGGATGCCCCGACGGAGTCGGAGACGTCGGCCCGCTCGAAGATGGCCGTGGACCGGCAGATCGCCCGGCGTGAGGTCCACCTGCGGGAGAGCCGAGTCCCAGCAAGCTCCGCGCGCCGCGTGACGTGTGCCCGGACACCGGGCTGGTCCGGCTGTCGTACGGCCGGACCCGCGCCCTGCTCGACGCCCACACCGCAGTCGGCGGGGCACCGGGCACAGGATGGGACCTGCACGAATACCGCCATTCTGCTCTCACCCACCTCGGCGAGGCCGGGGCCGGCCTGCCCATGCTGGCGAAGTCGCGGCACAAGCAGCCGGAGAACGTACGGCGCTACTTCCACCCCTCGACGGAGGCGATCGCCCAGGTCACCAGCCTGCTCGCGCCCGGAGACTAGGCGGCGGGGTTCGTGGGCAGGAGCCGGGCGAGCCAGTCGGTGCGGGTTCGGCGGGCTGTGGCCGAGATGTGTGCCTGCGGGTACAGGGCGTCGAAGCCGTGGAAGCCGCCTGCCCAGACGTGGAGTTCGGCCTGGCCGCCGGCCGCCCAGATGCGGGTGGCGTAGTCGGTGTCCTCGTCGCGGAAGACTTCGGCGGAGCCGGTGTCGATGTAGGTGGTCGGCAGGCCCGCGAGGTCGTCGGCCAGGGCGGGTGAGACGTATGCGGGTACCTCGTCGTCGGTGAGGTCGCCGAGGAGGCAGCGCCATCCGAATCCGTTCATCTCGCGGGTCCAGACGCCGGGCCCGTTCGCGTACTGGAGGCAGGAGGTGGTGGTGTTGCGGTGGTCGAGCATGGGGCCGATCAGGACCTGGGCGGCGATCGGCGGGGTGCCGAGGTCGCGGGCCAGCAGGGCCACGCCGGCGGCGAGGCCGCCGCCCGCGCTGGCGCCTGCGACGATGATCCGGGCGGGGTCGATGCCCAGTTCGGCGGCGTGGTCGGCGATCCAGAGCAGTCCCTGGTAGCAGTCGTCGACCGGGACGGTGCCGGTGGACTCGGGCGCGAGGCGGTAGTCGACGGAGACCACGACGGCGCCGAACTCCTCAAGCCACTCCAGCGGGATGTCGATCTGTGAGAAGCGGTCGCCCATGACCATCCCGCCGCCGTGCATCCAGTAGACGCAGGGTGCGGCAGCGGTGCGATCGCTGTTCGCGGGGCTGAAGACGGACAAGGGGATCGGGGTGCCGTCCGGACTCGCAACGGTGACCTCGCGCCGGTCGATGGCGCGACCTTCGAGGAGGGGTTCGACGGGCATCGAGGAGAAGGGGCGTACCTGCGCCAGCACTTCCGGGCTGAGCTGGGACATCAGCGGCATGTCGGCCAGGAGTCCATGCAGTTCGGGGTCGAGGGAGGGGCGTGCTGTGGTCATGGTCGTTGCCTCTCGTGGGTGGCGGCGGGACGGTCGGGCGAGGACGGGGCCGCCTCGGTGGGTACCGAGGCGGCAGAGGCTGGGGTGTCGGGTGTCCTGCGGGTCAGAGGGCGGATTTGCCGCGGACCGGAACATAGTCGGTGTATTCGGAGTCCTTGGCGAGCAGCGGGTCGATCTGCGCCACGATGGCCTGGGCGGTCCTGCCGGCGAAGACGCGGTGGTGGTCCTCCTCGCTGGTCCAGCCTTCGGCGACGTGGACGACGTCGGGGTCGGACGCGGAGCGGGAGACGAGGTAGACGAGGCAGTATTCGCTCGCGCCGGGACTGCCCTCGTTCAGTCCGGTCAGCAGCAGGTCGACGAGCCGGTCGCCCATACCGGGCCTGGCGGTCAGGGTGGCGCCGAAGCCGTAGCTGGCAATCATGAATTCCTTCTCCTCCTCTTCGGTGATGGAGCGCGGTGACTCCATTCAAGCGGGCTGACCTGTGAAAACGTTAGACAGATACTCGTTCGTACTTGCACGATCCTCGCCACTTCGGGAACCGCGGCGCGGGATGGTGCTGCAATGGACGCATGCACCTCGAAGAACTCCGCACCCTGCTGGCCCGCCATGCGCGGCCCGACTGGACCACCGCCGTCGACGGCGTCCTCATCTCGAAGGTCGACCGCCCTGATCCACCGGCTCCTGCGATGTCCGGCACGCTCCTGGCGGTCATCGCGCAGGGCGCCAAACGCCTCGCCCTGGGTGAGAGGGTGTTCGAGTACGGGCCCGGGCAGTACCTGGTCGCATCCGTCGATCTGCCTGTCACAGGACAGTTCACCCAGGCCGACCCCAAGAAGCCGGCGCTGGGGTTCGGTCTCGTCCTGGAACCGTCCGCCGTTGCCGAGCTGCTGCTTGAGGCCGGGCCCGGAGATGCCCCCCGGAGCAGCGGGGGCGCGCCGTCGGGGATCGCCGTCAGCGACGCTCCGGCCGCGCTGCTGGACGCTGTGGTCCGGCTGCTGCGCCTGCTCGACGAGCCCCGCGACCGGGCCGTACTGGCCCCGCTGGTCAAGCGCGAGATCCTGTGGCGTCTGATCACCGGCGAGCAGGGTGCGACGGTTCGCCAGCTCGGCCTGGCCGACAGCAGCCTCAGCCACATCTCGCGGGCCGTGCGCTGGATCCGCGAGCACTACGCGCAGCCCTTCCGGGTCGAGGACGTGGCGCGGCAGTCCGGCATGGGCGTCTCCGCCTTCTACCGCAACTTCCAAGCGGTGACCGCGATGAGCCCCATCCAGTTCCAGAAGCAGATCCGGCTCCAGGAGGCCCGGCTGTTGCTCGCCACCCACCCCGGAGACGTCACCGGAGTCGGGCAGCGCGTCGGCTACGACAACCCGTCGCAGTTCAGCCGGGAGTACCGCCGCCAGTTCGGCTCGCCCCCCAGCCAGGACGCCGCCCGCCTGCGTCAGGCCGTGCGTGCGCCGGCAGGCCTCCCGCTCTGAGTTGGGTGGCCTTTGCCGGAGGATCGTGCAAGGAGTAGCGAGGATAGTTCTACTATCTCCGCAGTTCAGAACGATTCAATGGGATCACCGGTTCTCCCGTGGAGCAGGAATATGCCTGCCCACCCGTATGGATCCCATCACTTCGCAAAGGGGCACAACATGAAGACAGTTCTGATCACTGGTACCTCGTCCGGGTACGGGCGGGAGACCGCACTCCACTTCCACTCGCAGGGGTGGAACGTCATCGCCACGATGCGGACGCCGCGTCCGGGCATCCTTCCCGAGTCGGACCGGCTCCGCGTCATCGAGCTCGACGTGACCGGGCCCGAGAGCATCACCGCCGCGTTCGAGGCAGCCGGTCCCATCGATGTCCTGGTCAACAACGCGGGCGTGCCATCGATCAGCGTGTTCGAGGGCACCCCCATGGCCCGAGTGCGGGAGGTCTTCGAGACCAACACGTTCGGCGTGATGGCGATGACGCAGGCGGTGCTGCCCCAGTTCCGCGAGCGCGGCTCCGGCGTGGTGGTCAACGTGACCTCCAGCGTGGTGCTGGGGCACATGCCGCTCTCGGCCGTCTACAAGGCGAGCAAGATGGCCATCGAGGGGTTCACCGCATCCCTCGCGCTCGAACTCGCGCCCTTCGGTGTGCGGGCGAAGACGGTCCAGCCGGGCGCCTGCCTGACGACGAACTTCGCGGCCAACGCGACGAAGGGCGCCTCATTGGACGAGCTGGTCCCGGCGCCCTACGCACCGTGGGCGAAGAAGGCCATGGGCGACTTCACGGGCCAGGACCTGTTCACCAAGGAGAGCGACGTCGCCGAGACAGTGTGGCGAGCCGTGCACGACACGACCGGCCAGCTGCGATTCCTCGCCGGCCCCGACGCGGTCTCGCTCTCCCAGGCGAAGTGATCACAGTCGTCCCCGACCGCCGGACGGCCGTCGAGGGCGGGGTGTTCGGCCCACTCGTAGAAGAGATACGCGGCGAAGGGCACGGTGGGCCGCAGGGCGGTGCCGATCGCTGCCGTGACGGCGGTTGACAGCCGTGAACGTTCTTCGCGAATCAAAATGATCGGCCGAGCCACGGAGCGTTCCGTTTGCATGTCAAGACATGGGTAGAAGATCTCACTGGTGCCGCACCCAGCCCCCTGCGGGATCCTGTGGAGCGCCTGAGGAGACGAGAACCGGAGGTGGTCGCCGTGGGCGAGCGCACGGCACCGAGTGCCCTCGCGGCCCGGCTCACCGGCACCCCGGCGGTCGGCGAGCATCGACTGTCCGGCACCCTGACCGAGGTGACCCTCGACGACGGCCGGAAGGTACTCGTCAAGCAGGGCGACGGCCCCGGCGCCGCCCGGGCCGAGGCGGCAGGACTGCGCTGGCTCGCCGAGGCGGACACGGTCCGCGTGCCGACGGTCCACGGCCACGAGGGGAACCGCCTGGTGATCGGCCTGGTGGACCAGGGGGCACCGAGTGCCGGGGCGGCGGTCCGCCTCGGCGTCGAACTGGCCGCCCTGCACGGCTCCGGTGCCCCCGCCTTCGGCGCCCCACCGCCCGGCGGCCCGACGGAGGCGTACATCGGACGCGCCCCCATGCGGAACACCCCCGGCGACGAATGGCCCGCCTGGTACGCCGAGCACCGGGTCCTGCCGTATCTGCGCCAGGCGGTCGACGACCGGACGATCCGCCCCGCCGAGGCCGCTCTGATCGAGGAGGTCTGCGCACGGCTGCCCGACCTGGCCGGTCCCGCCGAGCCACCCGCCCGGCTGCACGGCGACCTCTGGAACGGCAACGTCCTGTGGGGCGCCGACGGCCGTGCCCGGCTCATCGACCCGGCCGCGCACGGCGGCCACCGCGAGACCGACCTGGCGATGCTGGCGCTCTTCGGCTGCCCCCACCTGGGACATGTCCTGGACGGCTACCAGCGGGCGGCACCCCTCGCCGACGGCTGGCAGGACCGCGTCGGCCTCCACCAGCTCTTCCCCCTGCTGGTGCACACGGTGCTGTTCGGACGGGGCTACGCGGAACAGGCCCTGGCGGTGGCGCGGGCGGCACTCGGGAGGTGAGTCACCGGCGGTCCGCCGCATCGTGCGGGCCGCACATACGACACCGGGAGGCGCCGCGCGGGCGCCTCCCGGTGGAAGCGGAGGGCGAGGAGAGCGAAGGAACTCGGTTTCATTTGGAGTGAATGAGAAGGAAGCCCCTTCATGGCCTCGCCCACGGGCCACGCTAGCACTCAGCCCGGGATCAGGTCGCGCAGATTTTCGAGGGTGATGACCCGGGAGTCCGGGTGCAGCCCCTCGGGCCGTTCCAGACCGATGTACGTCACGGGCTCGTCCGGCGCCGAGCCGTCCCACAGGTCCATGACCGTGTCCTCACGGGTCATCAGGTCGATCAGGTACCCCACCGTCAGCTGTTCGCGCTCCACGACGGCACGCACCAGTTTCGACACCGACGCCTGGTTCTCCTCGACCCGGTTGGCCGACGAAATGCCCTTGAGATACAGGTGCAGCCACTTCGCGCGCCACCGGCCGTCCTCCCCGCGCCGGAACACCAGCGGCAGCGCCACCCGGCCGACCCCGCGCAGTTCCGACTTCATCCGGACCGTGCGCGGCTCGAACGGCCGGCCCTTCTGCTCGCGGTCGCGCACCATGAACCCGAAGAACGACTCCTCGACCTCCTCGAAGCCCTCGCCCGCGTAGATGTTGACCTGCGGGACGACGAACGTGCTGCGCACCCGGTCCAGGGCCAGCTCGATGAACTCCGAGGCCCCCTCGGGCGCCTCGGTGACATCGCCCGAGTGCCGGCCTCCGACGGACGTGAGGGACGTGTACGACAGCCAGGAGTCGGTGCTGTAGTCGTCGTGCAGGAGCAGCGCCGACAGGTCGTAGTCGGTGCGGTGCTCGGCCTGCTTCCAGTACACGAAGAACCGCAGCCGCCCGCCGGAGACCTCCGAGACCGAACCGCGCGGCAGCACGCCGAGCCCGGCCGCCGTCGCCCGGCCGCTGAGCGGCAGCGCCACGGCCAGGACGTCGGGGTCGACCAGCAGCCGCCCGGGCGCCGGGAGCCGGCGCCGCAGTTCGGTGTCGAGCGCGGCGATCAGCCGGTCCCGGTCGGCGGCCGGAACGGGCGGCCGGTCGTCGGGGCAGACCCAGGCGCGGCCCCGGCGGTTGACGAAGACCCGGGGCGCGTCGCTCTCCCGCTCCCGGTTGTGGAGGTGCTCGCGGACCGACAGGACGACCCGGCCGGAGATCTCGGGCGCGACCTCGACCGCCGCGGCCAGGACCGCGTCGCGCTCCTCCTGGTCGGCGGCGACGCGCAGCAGGAGGTCCAGGGCGCGGAACAGCTTGCCCGGAGCGGACTTCAGCAGCGCCGCCGCCCCGGCGACGTCGAACTCGTCGAGCAGCTTCTCGACCCGGCTGTCGAAGGAGCGCGCCTCCTTCTCACCCCGGGCGACGGCGAACACGTCGGCGGCGTGGGGCCAGCGGGGGTACTCGTGCGGGTGGAGGCGTTCGCCGAGCCGCTTGAACGGCTCCCGGTGCGTGTGCACATCGGCCAGCCTGGCCGGGTTCGCCGCGATCACGGCGTCGAGGCCCGCGAGCAGCGCCCGCCGCACCGGCCGGGAGAAGGGCCGGAACCGGGTCGGCTCCTGGAGCGTCACGTCGCCGTCCGACAGCGCGCAGGCCAGCCGCAGCACATCGGTGACGGTGTCGAGCAGGAGGTCCGCGCCCACGGCGAGCCGTGCCTCGTTGACCACCGCCCGGTTCTCCCGCACCGGGATCCGCTCCGGCTGGGGGCCGAGGGCGCACCGCTCGGCGAGGAGCTCGAGGTCGCGCAGGTCGTCCTCGCCCAGCGGGGTCGTGCTGCCCGCCAGAGCCAGGTACAGGTCGGTGAGTTCGGAGTCCAGGTCCCGGCCGGGGTGCAGCACGGTGATCCGGTCACCGGCCGAGGCGATCAGCTCGTCCTGCGCCGCGAGCATCTCCTCGTAGGTGTGCTGGTAGCGGCCGTACGTGGGGAGGCTGAGCAGGTCCAGCACCCCGCCCGCCAGCTGGGCCAGCACGCCCTCGCGTGCCTTCTTGTCGCCGAGGGCGTGCGCCACGCACCGCGTCCAGAACTCCTCGGTGCTCGGGACGTTCCTGGGGAAGTCGATGAAGTAGGAGTTGTGCCGGACGTGGTCGCCCACCATCTCGCGCACCGTGCGCAGGGTCTGCCGGGCGGTGTACAGGACCGCCGCCTCGGACAGCCCCGACAGCCTCTCCAGCAGCTCCGCCGAGAGCTTGAAGCCCACGTCCATCAACGCCGCGTCGAACTGCCGCGCCGCGGCGGTCCCGTCACCGGGGGACCCCTTGGGGGTGGGCAGGCGGTGGGTGTGCCGGACGACCAGCGATTCGAGACTCTGCGCCATTCCGGGATGATCGCAGAGGTGTACGAATCGGTGCACGGGAGTTTTCCGTACACGGCCGGGCCCGGGTGGGGTGCGTTGTCGGGTGCGGCTCCGGTGGGGCTCCTCGCGCAGTTCCCCGCGCCCCTGAAGAGCAGGGGCTGCGCCCCGTGCTTTTCATCCCCGCAGGGCCTAGACCTGGGCGTGCGTCCCCAGCCTGCGCCGCGCGTGCGCGAGGAAGCCGTCGAGGGCCAGCTCGAAGGCGGCGTCCGCGCGCCCCTCACCCGCCGCGTCCAGCGCCCGGGCCAGGCGCGGGGTCGCCGACTCGTCGGTGATCTCCCACATGGCCACGGGGGCGGCGAGGTCCATCGCCGAGCCGAGGACGACGTTCTCCAGGGCGACCAGCACCGGCATCACGTCCGGCAGCGGGAAGCTCGCGTCGAGCAGCAGGCCGACGGCCCGCTCGTACTGTTCGAGGACGCGTGGGGCCCGCACCGGGGAGGTCATCAGCAGCGGGATCGCCCGCGGGTGGGCCGCGAAGGCGGCGCGGTAGGAGCGGGCCCACGCGGCGAGGGCAGCGTCCCACGGCTGCAGATCGAGGGCCGAGATGTCGATGCCCTCCGCCACTCGCTCCCGCAGCAGCTCGACGATGCCGTCCCGGCCGTCCACGTGGTGGTACACCGAGCCGGTCTGCACCCCGAGCCGCCGTGCGATCTGCGGAACGCTGAACTCGCCCTGCGCGTCGAGCAGTTCCAGCGCGGTGGTGGTGATGCGCTCCCTGTCGAGCAGGGGGGTGCGCGGCCGTCCCATGGTGTCCGTCCCCTCCGGGGTCTTCCCAGCAGTCCGAGGTGAAGGCTACATTGCGATAACCGAAAGCCTTTAGGTTTACGGGCCAGGTCATCCCGCACGGCCCCGCTCCAACCGTCCCGCCCACAGCCAGAAGGGCCTGCGCCCGCAGCCGAAAGGGCCCCTCGCCCTCATGGCTGAAGGGCCTTCGCCCGAAGTCAGAAGGGCTTTCCCCTCATGACCGTCACCCCCGACGCCACCGCCGCCGACCCGGCGGGGAAAGCGGCCACCCCGGCCCCGTCCCTGCGCTCCGGCTCGCTCGGCACCACCGACATCGCCTTCTTCGTCGTCTCCGCCGCCGCCCCGCTCACCGTGATGGCCGGCGTCGCCCCGCTCGCCATCCTGATGGGCGGCATCGGCGCCCCCGTCGGCTATCTCCTCGCCGGACTCACACTCGCCGTCTTCGCCGTCGGCTTCACCACCATGAGCCGCCACGTCCGCAGCGCCGGCGCCTTCTACGCGTACATCACCCGGGGTCTCGGCCGCCCCTTCGGTGTCGGCGCCGCCCTGCTCGCGCTGATCGGCTACAACGCCATGGAGATCGGCGTCTACGGCCTGCTCGGCACCGCCACCCGGGACACCGCCCGCGCCCTGTTCGGCACCGACATCCCCTGGCTGCCCGTCTCCCTCGTGGGCCTGCTGCTCATCGGCTGGGCGGGCTACCGCTCCATCGACTTCGGCGCCAAGCTCCTGGGTGTCCTGTTGGTCGCCGAGACCGGCATCCTCGTCCTGCTCGCCGGGGGAGTCCTGGTCGAGGGCGGCGCAGACGGCCTCTCCCTCGCCTCCTTCGCCCCCGGCAACGTCATGGTCCCCGGCATGGTCGCCGTCCTGGCCTTCGCGTTCGCCGCGTTCACCGGCTTCGAGTCGACCGTCATCTACCGCCGCGAGGCCCGCGACCCGGCACGCACGGTGCCACGCGCCACCTACCTCGCCATCGGGTTCCTCGGCCTGTTCTACGCGTTCATCGTGTGGACCGTCATCCAGGCCTTCGGTGACGCCCGGGTCATCGCGACGGCCGGCGCCAACCCCGTCGACCTGTTCTTCACCGCCATCACCACCTACGTCGGCTCCTGGGCGGCCGACCTGATGCGGATCCTCATCGTCACCAGCGTCCTCGCCTCCCTCCTCGCCTTCCACAACGCCATCAACCGCTACGGCCTCGCCCTCGCCGAGGAGGGGATCCTGCCCAAGGCCCTGGCCCGCGTCCACCCGCGCCATCGTTCCCCGTACGTCGCGGGCATCGCCCAGACCGTCCTCGGCGCGATCGTCGTCCTCGCCTTCGCCACGGCCGGCGCCGACCCGTACATGCAGCTCCTGCTGTGGGTGAACACCCCCGGAATGCTCGCCCTGATGCTGCTGCAACTGCTCGCCGCCCTCGCCGTGCCCTTCTACTTCCGGCGCGTCACCCACTCCGAGGGTGCCCTGCGCACGGTCGTCGCCCCCATCGCGGCGGCGGCCCTGTTGACCGGCGCCATCGCCCTGGTCGTCACCCACCTCGACCAGTTCACCGGCGCCTCCACCACCGTCAACACCGTCCTCGCTGTCCTCGTCCCGGCCGTCCTGATCGTCGGTCTGGTCCTGGCCGGGTGGCTGCGCCGCGCCAGGCCGGGGGTCTACGCGCACTTCGCCGCCGAACCGCCTGCCGACGCCGGCGACTGACCACCGGCCCGCACCGACCGACCGCCGCACCCACCCCACCACCGGAGGAGACCTCTCCATGCCCACCGCCGACCTCGTCGTCACCGGCGCCCGTGTCCGCACCCTCGACCCCGCCCGACCCCGGGCCACGGCGGTCGCCGTACGCGACGGTCTGATCGTCGCCGTCGGTGAGGAGGCGGACGTACGGGACTGGCGCGGACCCGGCACGGAAGTGGTGGACCTGGGCGGCGGCCGACTGGTGCCCGGCCTGGTGGACAGCCACAGCCACCCCGTGTGGGGCCTGGACATGGCCACCGGCATCGACCTCACGGCCGTGACGGACCTCGATGGCCTGCGGGCCGCGCTCGCCTCCGGCGAACGCGTCGACGGCTGGGTCATCGGCTACGGCCTCGACCACAACGTCTTCGCCGGCCGGCCCGTCGACCGCGCCCTCGTCGAGGACGTCCTCGATGGTGCTCCCGCCTTCCTGCGCCTCTACGACGGCCACTCTGCGCTCGTCAGCGAGGCCACGCTCAAAGTCGCCGGCATCACCGGTCCGCGCGCCTTCGCACAGAGGTCCCACCTCGCCGTCGACGCCGACGGACGACTCACCGGACACCTCGTCGAGCATGCCGCGATGGCGCTCGTCGAGCCCTTCATGCCGAAGCCGTCCTACGTCGAACGCCGCGACCGGCTGCGCGAGTTGCTCCGCGCGATGGCGGCCACCGGTCTCACCGGCGCCCATGTCATGGACCTCGGCGACCTGGACCTGGTGGGCGCGCTCGCCGAGGAGTCGCCGCTGCCGCTGCGGCTGCGCTTCGCCCCCTGGTGCATGCCCGGCGCCGACGCGGACGACCTCGCCGAACTCGTCGCGCTCCAGAGCCGGGGCGGACGGCACTGGAGGGTCGGCGGGGTGAAGTTCTTCATGGACGGCACCGTCGAGGGCGGTACCGCGTGGCTCGACCACCCCGACTGCCACGGCCAGGGCACCGACGCGTTCTGGCCCGACCCGGCGGCGTACAGCGCCGCCGTACGAGAGCTGCACCGCGCCGGGGTGCGTACGGCGACACACGCGATCGGGGACGCCGCCGTACGTCATGTCCTCGACACCGTCGTCTCGTTGGGCCCCGGCGGACGGCTCGCGCACCGGATCGAGCACATCGAGTCCGTGCCGGACGAGCTCGTCGGGCGGTTCGCCGAGGTGGGGGTCATCGCCTCGATGCAGCCGCCGCACACGGACTACACGCGGGCCGATCTGTCCGACGAGTGGTCGCTGCGGCTGGGGGAGGAGCGTGCCGCGCGGGCCTGGCGCCTGCGTGACCTGCGGAACGCGGGCGCGATCGTCGCGCTCGGGTCGGACTGGCCCATCGCCCACTACGACGCGCGGGCCGTACTGGCGACGGCGAGGGCGCCGAAGGGAGCGGCGTCCTCAGGGGCGGGGCTCACGGGGCTGCAGGCGCTGGAGGGGTGCACGCGTCACGCGGCTGTGGCCGCGGGCGAAGGCGATGTCGCCGGTCGGGTCGGTCCGGGGCTGCGGGCCGATCTGACGGCCTTCGGAGTCGACCCTGTGGAGGCACCCGCGGACGAGGTCGCCGACGCGCCCGTGCTCCTCACGGTGACCGGAGGGCATGTGGTGCATCGGGGGCTCTGAGGGAGCCGGAGGGGAGGGGGGGCTGCGGAAGCCGGCGGGGCGGGGCGTGCGGGTCTTGCCCGACCGCTCGAATCGCGTCACACTGATACCGAACGAATGGTCGGTTGGGAAGCTGGTATCGATGACGACGACAGACTCCGCGGGGGCGCCGTCCCGGGACGCAGAGGACGCCCTCCAGCAGCATTTCGAGGCGACGATCGCGCGGGACCAGCGGATCGAGCCGCGTGACTGGATGCCGGAGGGGTATCGCCGGACGTTGGTGCGGCAGATCGCGCAGCATGCGCATTCGGAGATCATCGGCATGCAGCCGGAGGGGGAGTGGATCACGCGTGCGCCGTCGCTGCGCCGCAAGGCGATCCTCTTCGCCAAGGTGCAGGACGAGGCGGGGCACGGGTTGTATCTGTACTCGGCGGCGGAGACGCTGGGTGCGGATCGTGCGGATCTCACGCAGCGGCTGATCGAGGGGCGTCAGAAGTACTCGTCGATCTTCAATTACCCGACGGTGAGCTTCGCCGACGTGGGGGTGATCGGGTGGTTCGTGGACGGTGCGGCGATCTGCAACCAGGTGCCGCTGTGCCGGAGTTCGTACGGGCCGTACGCGCGGGCGATGGTGCGGATCTGCAAGGAGGAGTCGTTCCACCAGCGGCAGGGCTATGAGCTGTTGCTGACGATGATGCGTGGTACCGGCGGGCAGCGGGCGATGGTGCAGGACGCGGTGGACCGTTGGTGGTGGCCGTCGCTGATGATGTTCGGTCCACCCGATGACGCCTCGCCGAACTCGGCGCAGTCGATGGCGTGGAAGATCAAGCGGCACTCCAACGACGAGTTGAGGCAGCGGTTCGTGGACATGACGGTCCCGCAGGCGGAGAAGCTCGGTGTCACCCTTCCCGACCCGGACCTGAAGTGGAACGCCGAGCGTGGCCACCACGACTTCGGCACCCCCGACTGGGACGAGCTGATGCGGGTCATCAAGGGCGACGGCCCCTGCAACGACCGGCGGATGGAGCGGCGGCGGACCGCCCACGAGGAAGGCGCCTGGGTGCGTGAGGCGGCCACCGCCCACGCGGCGAAGCAGAGCGAGCGAGCCCGGAAGGGGACGGCGGCATGACCGGCACGAACAAGGGCGACTGGCCGCTGTACGAGGTGTTCGTGCGTGGCAAGCGCGGTCTGAACCACGTCCATGTGGGCTCGTTGCATGCCGCCGACGACCGTATGGCGCTCACGCACGCCCGTGACCTGTACACCCGCCGCAACGAGGGCGTGTCGGTCTGGGTCGTGCGCAGCGAGTACATCGCCGCTTCCACCCGTGACGAGAAGGACCCCTTCTTCGAGCCGAGCGCCGACAAGGTGTACCGCCATCCCACGTTCTACGACATCCCCGACGACGTCCCGCACATCTGAGGAGCAGGGTATGAGTGAGGAGCACGTCTACCTGACCCTGGCCGAGGGACACGAGGACGACACCCGCTGGGCGTACGGCACCGGCTTCGAGGACCCCCTGCACGGTGTGGACACCACGGTGCCCGGCGGCATCGACCCCGGTGAACTGGCGGCCGTCTGTGTGGCGTTGGCGGACGACGCCCTCGTCAGTGCTCAGCGGCTTGCCGAGTGGACCACCCGTGCGCCCGAGCTGGAGGAGGAGGTGGCGCTGGCGAACATCGGGCTCGACCTGCTCGGCCAGGCCCGTCTGCTGTACTCCCGTGCCGGGCAGGTCGACGGCACCGGGCGTGGTGAGGACGCCTACGCCTACTTCCGTGACGCCGGCGACTTCCGCAACGTACGCCTGGCTGAACTGCCCTGCGGGGACTTCGCGTTCTCCATCGTCCGGTTGCTCGTTCTGTCGAGCTGGCGCCTTGCGCACTTCGAGCGGCTGGTCACGCACCCGGACCCGGTCCTCGCAGCGATCGCGGCGAAGGGCGTCAAGGAGCTGAGCTACCACCGGCAGTACGCCGCCGAATGGGCCGTACGCCTCGGCGACGGCACGGCGGAGTCGCACCGGCGGATCCGCAAGGCCATGGAACAAGTGGCCCCGTACCTCGGTGAGTTGTTCACCGCATGCGACGTCCAGGACGAGGTCGGAGCGGTGCTGAAGCAGGTCACCGAGGCGGCCGGAGTGCCGATGCCGGTGTACCGGCCACTGTCGGGCGCGGGCCGCGCCGGTGACCACACGGAGCATCTGGCGCCGCTGCTGGCCGAGTTGCAGAGCGTGGCCCGCGCCCACCCGGACGCGACATGGTGACCACCCTGACCGACGCCGCGCGCCGCGCCCGGCACATCGCCGAGCAGGTGCCGGACCCCGAGCTGCCGATGCTGACCCTGGCTGACCTGGGTGTCCTGCGCGAGGTGCGGCTGACGGCCGACGGCACGGTCGTCGCGAGCCTGACCCCGACGTACTCCGGCTGTCCGGCCATGGCCGAGATGCGCGCCGACGTGGCGGCGCGGCTGCGCGCCGCCGGCTACGAACGCGTCGAGATCCGCACGGTGTTGAACCCCCCGTGGACCACCGACTGGATCACCGACACCGGCCGCCGCAAGCTGACGGAACACGGCATCGCCCCGCCCGGCGCGGCACCCCGGGGCCCGGTCCCCCTCCAGCTGTCCCCCACCCGGCGGTCCGTGGCCTGCCCCCGCTGCGGCTCGGCCGACACGCAGGAGACCTCCCGCTTCGCCGCCACGTCCTGCAAGTCCCTGTGGCGCTGCCACAGCTGCCGCGAGCCGTTCGAGCACGTCAAGGAGATCTGATGAAAGGCCTCGAGAAGGAGCCGACGAGAGGCCTCCTGGACGCGCCGACCTTGCAGAACGGTGCGGGACGCCCCAGGGTCCGCCGACGGCCGGCCTTCCACAGTCTGCGGGTCGCCGCCGTACAGCCGCTCTGCGAGGACGCCGTCACCGTCGGGTTCGAGGTTCCGGCGGAGCTGGCGGAGGAGTTCGCGTTCGCGCCGGGACAGTCGCTGACGCTGCGGCGCGAGATCGATGGGCGCGACGAGCGGCGGTCGTACTCGATCTGCTCCCCGGCCGGGACGACACCGCGCATCGGTGTACGGGTCGTGCCGGGCGGACTGTTCTCGTCATGGCTGGTCAACGACGTACGGCCCGGCGACACCGTCGAGGTCATGGCCCCCACCGGCTTCTTCACCCCGGACCTCACCACCCCCGGCCACCATGTGCTCATCGCGGCCGGCTCCGGCATCACCCCCATGGTCTCCATCGCCGAGTCCGTGCTCGCCGCCGACCCCCGCTCCACCGTGACCCTCTTCTACGGCAACCGCCGTACGGGCACGGTGATGTTCGCCGACGAACTGGCCGACCTCAAGGACCTGTACCCGGCGCGCTTCCAGCTCGCCCACGTCCTCTCCCGCGAGCCCCGCGAGGCCGAGGTGCTCTCCGGCCGCCTGGACGCCGACCGGCTCTCGGCGCTGATCGACTCCCTGGTCGACGTCGACACGGCGGACCATTGGTGGCTGTGCGGGCCGCACGGCATGGTCCGCGACGCCCAGCGGGTCCTGGACGGACTCGGCGTCCCTGCCGACCGCGTTCACCAGGAGCTGTTCTACGCCGACGACGAACCGGTCCGCGAGACGCGGCACGAGGAGGCTGCCGCCGAGGGGCCCGTCAGCGAGGTCACGGTCGTCCTCGACGGCCGCACGACGACGGCCGCGCTACCCCGCGAACGCAGCGTGCTCGACGGCGCGCAACGCACCCGCCCCGACCTGCCGTTCGCCTGCAAGGGCGGGGTCTGCGGCACCTGCCGCGCGCTGGTCACGGACGGCCGGGCCGAGATGCGGCGCAATTTCGCCCTGGAACCGGCGGAGGTGGAGGCGGGGTATGTGCTGACCTGCCAGTCCTACGCGGTCACGGACAGATTGACGGTGGACTTCGACACGTGAGTGGGGGAACGGAGGGGGCCGGTTGTCGGGTGCGGGTGCGTGGGGGCTGGTCGCGCAGTTCCCCGGGCCCCTGAAAAGCAGGGGCTGCGCCCCTTGCTTCACGTATCCGTACCCGTGTCCGGCGCGACGCGAAATCGCCCGCGGCCGTCGACGGCACAGCACACCGCTATGAGAACCGGCTGCTGCTGATCCTCTTCCTGGCCTTCGGATTCGTCTTCTTCG
This sequence comes from Streptomyces sp. 11x1, assembly GCF_032598905.1. Classification (NCBI taxonomy): domain Bacteria; kingdom Bacillati; phylum Actinomycetota; class Actinomycetes; order Kitasatosporales; family Streptomycetaceae; genus Streptomyces; species Streptomyces sp. 11x1. The sequence continues at coordinate 9,929,021 of NZ_CP122458.1, forward strand.
ACCGCCAGGCACTGTCTTTCCTTGCCCCCTTCATCAGCAAGGAAATCCATCTGTCCAACACCGAGCTGGGCACGCTGTCCGGAGTGCTGGCACTCACCTGGGCGCTGTCCGGGATGGTTGCCGGCCGTCTCTCGGACAACCTCGGCAGACGCAAACCCATTCTGATCGCCGCGGTGGTCCTCTTCTCCTGTTTCTCCGCGGCGGGCGGGCTGATGACCGGCTTCCTCGGTCTGCTCGTCGCCCGGGCCCTGATGGGCGTGGCGGAGGGGCCGTACTGCCCCTGGCGCAGTCGCTGATGGTGGAGGCGTCCCGGGAGAGCCGTCGCGGTCTGAACATGGGGCTGCTCCAGGGCTCGTCGGCCGGCCTTGCTCGTGACGATCGTGCCCGGTCTGCTCATTGCGGGCTGGATCTCGAAGTCGGTCAGGGAGGGCGACCTTCGGCTGGCCGACATCTCCGGCAACGAGCACGTCATCGAACGGACCCCACGGATCTGTCAGAGCTTGCCGAAGGACTCGATCTTCGTCACGTTGCTGACAGCGGGCTGCGGGGTCTTCTTCCACGAGGGCGGCTGTGTCACCCTGCGGACGGGTGACCTGATCCTCTACGACACGCGCCGGCCCTATCTGTTCGGATTCCCCTCCCCGATGCGCCAGTTGCTGGTGGACATCCCCCGCGAGGTGTTCGCCGCGCAGTGTGCCCCCGGCGAGGTGTCCGCGCCGATACTGCTCGGCCGAGGGTCAGCGGCCGAGGGTGCGCAGGCTTCCGCATTGGAGGCGGTACTGGCCGACTGGGTCAAGGGGCGTGGCGGCGACGACTCGATCAGCACCCAGGCCACCGTGCTGGACCTCGTCCGTACGCTGGCCGCGCCGAGGCTGGGTGGTTCAGCGCTGCCCGCCACGCTCTCCCAGCTGGCGGTGGCCAAGGACTACATAGCCCGGCACCTTGCCGAGCCCGGGCTGAGCTCAGGGCGAGTCGCCGAGGCGATCGGAGTGTCGGCGCGGCACCTCAGCCGCATCTTCCAGCCGACCGGGGTGAGCCCCTCCCGCTGCATTCTCGAACAGCGGCTCGGCAAGGCCCGGCACGTGCTCGCCGATCCCGGCTCCCGCCATCTGACGATAGCCGAGGTGGCCCACTGCTGGGGCTTCGCCAGCCAGGCCCACTTCACCAGGGTCTTCCGGACCCGTTTCGGCCACACTCCTGGAGAAAGGCGCCCGTTCATCACCTGAAACCGTGGCTGCGGCGCGTCCGGGGCTCGCCCGATGCCCTCGTACTCGATGAGTTCCTTTCGTCCAGCTGCCTGATCGCGCCGAATGAGCTGGTCGTAGTGGTCCACGTGCAGCCGGGTCAGGAACGCGTGGTGGGCGCGGAAGCCCATCGACTGCACCACGCCACATCGGCAGCACATCTGCTGGAACGCCTCGGATGTGGATTCGCCACCGTGGTCCGCGTGGAAGATGGCCACTCCGGTGACCGGGCTCAAGATGATCCGCTCGGTCGCTTAGGCTGGTTTCCTTGTCGCCGATAAGGAGGCGCAGGCTGCGGCGGCGTGCGCTCGCCGTCCGTCCGACGGAGGTGTTCGAGTGGCAGTCGCGGGGGGCCGGTCGAGGAAGCGGCTCCAACGGGGGACTCTTTCCCAGGGGCTGATCGCCGGGACCGCGCTGCGGATCCTCGACGAAGACGGGCCGGACGCGCTGACCTTCCAGCGACTCGGCAAGGAGCTGTCCGCCTCCGCAACCGCGGTGTACCGGCACTTCGCGAGTCGCGACCACATCATGATCGCCGTCGCGGAGGAGCTCGACAGGATCTCCCTCGAGGAGTACGAGCCGCACGAGTCATGGGCCGAGTCGCTGCGTGACCTGGCGATCCGTGCCTGGAACACCGCGCTGGAACACCCGGCGGCCGCCGCGCTCTGCATGGGGAGAGTCACCCGGGGCGTTCACGAGTTGCGCGCCGTGGACGCCGTCCTGGAAGCGTTCCACCGTGGCGGCTGGCGCGGCCGGGAGGCCGTCCTGCACTATCAGGCGTTCTCGAACTTCATCCTCTCCATGGCGAGCAACAACGCCTGGCGGCTCGTCAACCAGCGGTTCGGCGCCGAGGTGAACTGGGTGCAGGAGTACCAGCCGGCGGATCCTGACGCGTACCCCTACGCGGAGGCGGCGAAGGAGCACCTGCGCAGCATCGACATGACCGAAGTCTTCCACCGGCAGACGGACCTCCTCCTCGCGGCCCTTTTGGCGGAGGCGGCGACGCTCCCGCGCGACTGACACGCGTCATTCTTCGCGGCCACCGCCCAGCAGCGCTTCTATGGCCGAGATCGGCGGCGAAGCCGGCGCGCGGAAAGATAGTTAACGCTATTGACTACGTCGTTCACTTGGCGGCATCCTCTCCACACCGAGTGCTCCACGGCTCGCTCCCGAGCGGCGTCCGCCGAGCTCCGCGCGCACCGCCTCCACCCCGAACTGCTCGCGCTCGTCCCGCCCGATTCCGTGCGACCTGCGCAGAGCGCGACATCCCTCTCCAGGAGCACCCATGCGCCAGACCCGTACCCGCGCGATCCCTGTGACCGCAGCCGTCGCCATGACGGCCGTACTCGCCGGCTGTACCACCACGGGATCGACGTCGGGAGACTCGAGCGGCGGCGATGCCGCCACGGCGACGAGGATCCGGACGACGATCGACGTGCCGGCCTCCTTCGACCCGGCCAAGGCTCTCTCCCTGCCGGACTACCAGCTCGCCCGCAACAGTTACGACACCCTCGTGCGCAAGGACGACGGCGGGCTCGTCGGCGGGCTCGCCACCAAGTGGAAGAACACGCCGACCTCGGCCACGTTCACCCTGCGCGCCGACGCGACCTGCGCCGACGGGACGCCGATCACGCCGACGGTCGTCAAGGGCTCCCTCGACCGCTACATCGACCCGAAGACGGCGGCGCCCGATCTCCCCACGGTCTTCGGCCCCGGCAACACGGTGAAAGTGGCCGCCGACGACGCGGCGCGGACGGTGAAGATCACGCTTGCCAGGCCGTGGGGTGACATGGTCACCGGCCTGTCGGTCGCGAGCACGGGCATCGTCTGCCCGGCGGGACTCAAGGACCTCAAGGCCCTTGCCGCCGGTAAGGCCAAGGGCTCCCAGTCCGGCCCGTACCTTCTCGAGAAGTCCAAGTCCGGCGTCTCGTACTCCTACAAGCTTCGCCCGGAGTACAAGGCATGGCCGGCCTGGCGCACGAAGATCCCCGGCAAGGTCGCCGCGACGATGGAGTACCTGGTCTCGCCCGACCCGACGGCGACCGGCAACCTCGTGACCAGCGGACAGCTCGACATCGGCAAGATCGACGCCTCCGGAATCCCGCGCTTCGACGGCGTGGCCGGCCACAGCGTGAGCATCAGCCGGTTCTCCGACTTCTACCTGCTCTTCAACGAACGACCCGGCACGGTCTTCGCGGACGTCGCCACCCGCCGGGCGGTCGCCCGGGCCGTCGACCGCGCCGCCTTCACCAAGGTCGTCTCGAAGGACACGGGTGAGCCGTCGACGATGTTCGTGCAGAAGGGGATCCCCTGCAACGACCCCGGCTCCTCCTTCCTCGTACCGCAGGACAAGGCCGCGGCGGCCGACGCGCTCAAGGGCAAGAAGATCCGCCTCGTCGGTCCCCAGGTCGTCGGTCCCGCCGGCGCCGGAAACCAGTACATCCAGGAGGCGCTGCGGGCCGCGGGCGCGGACGTCACCCTCGCCAACGTCGACGTCGGGACCTGGGTCGGGACCGTGTTCGGCAAGCCCGATGCCTGGGACCTCACGGTCTTCGCCGACCTCAACTTCCTCGGCAGCCTCGCCAGCCCGCTCGCCAAGTTCGTGGGCCCGACCGTCCCCGAAGGCGGCGGCAACCTCGGCGCGGTGAAGAACCCCGTGGTGAACAAGGCCTTCGCCCAGGGCACCGAGGCGACGACCGAAGAGGCCCGCTGCGCCGCCTACCAGAAGGCCGCCAAGGCCCTGATCTCACAGGTGGACGCGGTGCCGCTGGTCAACGACCCGTTCATCTACGCGCTGCGCAAGGGATTCAGCGCACAGATGCTCGGCGGCTCCCTCGACGACCCCATCCTGCGCGTCACCGGCTGACGGACAGGCCGCCCGCACGCGGCGGAGACCCACGCGTCGGACCCGACCGTCCGGCACGGAGAATCCCCGCGCTGTTCCGGCGCCCCGCACCGAGACCCTCGCATCTTTCCGACAGGAGTCCCCTGGTGATCGACCCATTCAGCACCGCCCAGCAGATCGCCGACCTCGTGCGCACGAAAGAGGTCAGCCCGGTGGAGGTGGCCGAGACCTACCTCGACCGCATCGAGCGGATCAATCCCGCCGTCAACGCCGTCGTCTGGCTCGACGCCGACGCCGTGCGCGCGGCGGCCGTCCGGGCCGAGCGGGCGGTGCTGCGCGGCGAGCCGCTCGGCCCGCTGCACGGCGTCCCCGTCCCCATCAAGGACCTCAGCTCCGTCGCGGGACAACCCAACACGATGTCCTCGCTGGCGATCCGCGACACTCCGCAGACGCTCACGGACCCCGATGTCCAGCTCCTCCTCGACGCCGGGGCGATCCCCCTCGGCCGGACGAACTCGCCGGAGTTCGGCGCTCTGACCGTCTCCGAGAACGCCCGGCACGGCAAGACGCGCAACCCCTGGAACCTGGCCCACACCTCCGGCGGGTCGAGCGGCGGCGCGTCGGCGGCCGTCGCGGCCGGGCTCGCCCCGGTGGCGCATGCCGGCGACGGCGGCGGATCGATCCGGGTCCCGGCGTCCGTCACCGGCCTCGTGGGCCTCAAGCCGAGCCGGGGACGCGTGCCCGCGTTCGTCCGGGCCTGGGAACACTCGACGACCGAAGGCGCGATCACCCGCACGGTGCGCGACACGGCCATCATGCTCGACGTCATGGGCCGCGCCGACCGGCTCTCCTGGTACAGCGCGCCCGAACCGGCGCGCCCGTACATCGAGGAGGTCGGCGCCGATCCCGGACGGCTGCGGATCGGCCTGCTCCTCGACGCGCCGACCGGGCTGCCGGTCGACGCGGAGTGCCGCAAGGCGGCGCTGACGGCCGCGCAGGCACTGCGCGACCTCGGGCACGACGTCGTCGAGGCCCGCCCCAAGATGTTCTCGTACGAGGCGATCATGGGCTTCACCTGGACGATCATCAGCGCCTCCACCTACGCCATCGATGTCGACGACCCCGACGCCGTGGACCCCTACATCCGGCGCCGCCGGGAAACCGCCCTGGAGGTCACCGCCGGCGACTACGCCCGTACGGCGGCACGCCTGCAGGCCGAGTCACGCGAGGTGCTCGCCCAGTGGGGCAGGGACTTCGACGTTCTCCTCACCCCGACCACGGCGGTCGTGGCGCCGCCGGTCGGCCCCGTGTACGACGAGGCGAACTCCGACCCGGACGGCCCGCGGGCCACCGAGACCCGGATGGTCTCGTTCACCGCGTTCGTCAATATCGCCGGGCTGCCCGCCATCTCGCTGCCCGTCCACACGACCCCGGACGGACTGCCGGTCGGCGCGCAACTCATCGGCGCGCCCTACGACGAGGCGACGCTGCTGCGCCTGTCCGCCCAGCTAGAACCGCGGTTCCGCTGGTACGAGCGGCACCCGGACGACGCGGCACTCGCGGGGGCGCTGTGAGTGCCGAAACCGCGGTCCCGACCGGGCCGCTGCCGGCCGCACCCGTCCGGCGCGTTCCCCGGCTGCGGCTGGGCGGTGGCTGGGCCGGGTTCGCCGTCCGCCGGGCGGGCGGCCTGCTGATGTCCATGCTGCTGCTCGTCCTCGTGACGTTCCTCATCGTGCCCCTGCTGCCCGGGGACCCGGCCCGCGCGATCGCCGGCACCAACTCCTCCCCGGCCACGCTCGCGTCGATACGCGAACGACTGGGCCTCGACGAGCCGATGGCGACGAGGTTCGTCCACTACCTCGGCGACATCGCGTCCGGACGGCTCGGCACCTCGTTCCGGTTCGACACCCCGGTCGCGGACATCGTCGCGACCCGGTTGCCGTACACCGTCCAGCTCGTCATCCCCGCCGTGCTGCTCTCCCTGGTCATCGCCGTCCCGCTGGGCATGACCGTCGGTGTCCTCACCCGGGACGGACGCCGCCGCCGGCTCGGCGTCGGCTTCGGCACGGTCGCCGGGCTCCTCGCGTCGGCGCCGGTCTACGTCGTCGCGACCCTCCTCATCGTCCTGTTCTCGATCAGCCTCGGGCTGCTGCCGTCCGGCGGCGCCACGACACCGAGCGCGCTCGTCCTGCCCATTGCCGCGCTCTGCATCGGCCCGGCCTTCGCCATCGCCCGGGTCGTCCGGCAGGAGACGGCCTCGGTGCTCGCCCAGGACTACATGAGGACCGCCCGCGGCCACCGCCTGGGATCCGTGCGTCTCCACCTCCGCCACGCGCTGCCCAACCTCGTGACGAGTGTCCTCACCCTGAGCGGTCTCGTCCTCACGTCCCTGCTCGGCGGGACGATCATCCTCGAGAACGTCTTCACCTACCCGGGGCTCGGCACCGAGGTCGTCCAGGCGATCATCAACAAGGACTACCCGGTGATCCAGGGCATCATCCTCGTCGTCGGCATGCTCGCCCTCCTCGTCAACCTCCTCGTGGACGTCGTCCTCGGGATCGTCGACCCCCGCACTCTCGAGGGAGGTCGTCGTGGCCACTGACGCGACCGTACGCCGCTGGCGCCGCAACCCGTCGCTTCTGTCCGGCGCCGTGATCCTCGGACTGCTTCTCGTCGTGGCTCTCCTGGCCCCGCCGCTGCTGAGCGGTTCCGCCGAGACCCTCACGGACGACACCCGGCTCGGGCCCGGTGCCGAGCATCTCCTCGGCACCGACGCCTTCGGCCGTGACGTCCTCGCCCGGGCGCTCGTCGCGACCCGGCTCACCCTGCTCATGGCCGCCGTCGCCACCGCCGCCTCGTTCGTGGTCGGCGTCGCGATCGGCGCGCTGGTCCACCTGGCCCCCGGATGGCTGCGCGAGACCTGTCTGCGGCTCATCGACTCGGCGGTGGCCTTCCCCTCGCTCGTGCTCGCCCTCGTCATAGCGGCGGTGCTCGGTCCGGGCACGGTGTCCGCGATCGTCGCGATCGCCGTCGCCGGCGTCCCCGGGTTCGCACGGCTCACGGCGAATCTCGCCGCGACCGTCGCGGACAAGGACTACGTGCTCACCGCGCGCCTGCTCGGCGTCCCCGGCCTGCGCATCCTGGGTCGGCATGTCCTGCCGAACATCAGCGGGCCGCTGCTGGTGCTCCTCAGTTCGAGCTTCACCCTGTCCCTGCTCGACATCAGCAGTCTGTCGTTCGTCGGCCTCGGTGTTCAGAGCCCGCAGTACGACTGGGGACGGCTGCTCAATGAGGCGCTGCCGTCGATCTTCGCCCAGCCGTCGCTCGTCCTCGCTCCGTCGATCATGCTCATCGTCACCGGTGTGGGCGCCATGCTCCTCGGAGACGGCGTGGCCTCACTCGTCGACCCGCGAACCCGCGGCACGGCGCCTGCACCGGCGAAGACGGCGGACGTGGCGGGACGGACCGCCCCGGCACAGGACGGCGCGACGCAGGCGATCCAGGCGTCGGGCGGTGCGGTGGCAGCGGCCGGCGCGGAGCCGGACGGCCTGCTGACCGTCGCAGGGCTGACCGTGCGGGCCGGCGACCGGACACTCGTCGACGACGTGTCGTTCACCATCGGGGCCGGCCAGATCGTCGGCCTCGTCGGGGAGTCGGGCTCGGGCAAGTCCACCATCGCCATGGCGGTCGCGGGTCTGCTCCCCGAGGGCGTGCGGGCGAACGCGTCGCGCCTTGCCCTCGGCGACCTCGACCTGCTCGGCACACCGCCGCAGCGACGCCTCGCGACCGAGATCGGCATCGTCTACCAGGACCCGATCGGCACGTTCAACCCCGCGCTGAGGCTCGGTACCCAGCTCACCGAGGTGGCCAGGGTGCATCTGCGGACGCCCCGGCGTCAGGCCGCGCGGGACATGGTCCGCGCCCTGGCCGACATCCACGTCACCGAGCCGGACCGACGGCTGCGCCAGCACCCGCACGAGCTGAGCGGCGGCATGCTCCAGCGCGCCTCGATCGCCTCCGCGATGACGACGAACCCGCGGCTGCTCATCGCCGACGAACCGACGACGGCCCTCGACGTCACCGTCCAGGCGGAGGTGATGCGGCAGTTCCGGCGCATCAACCGCGAGCACGGTACGGCGATGCTGTTCATCTCGCACGACATCGGCGTGGTCGGCGTGCTCTGTGACACCGTCCTGGTGCTCCACGGCGGCCGGGTCGTCGACCGGACGACCGGCAGCGACCTGCGCCGGGGGAGGGCCACCCACCCGTACACTCGCGCGTTGCTCGCGGCGACGCCCGCCGCGGTCGAGGCCGGCGAAACTCTCAGCGCGGTCCGGTGGACGGCCGACGCGCACGCGGCGCAGCCGAGCGGGGCACCGTCGGACGATCTTTTCGACAAAGCCGCGGACCGCCCCCCGGCCGCGGAAGGGAGCCGCTGATGTCCGCCACCGCCACCGCACCGGACCCGCGAACGGCCGATCCGCTGCTGCGCGTCGAGGATGTCACCGTCGAGCTCGGCCACGGCGTCGCGGCCCGCAGGGTGCTCAAGGGAGTCTCGTTCGACATCCCCCGGGGCAGCACTCTCGCGCTCGTCGGCGAGTCCGGGTCGGGCAAGACGACGCTCGCGCGGACACTCGTCGGCGTCCACAGGCCGTCGAGCGGCCGGATCCTCGTGGACGGCGCCCCGCTGCGCACCTCGCGCGGACGGGCGGGAGCCGCGACGGTCCAGATGATCCCGCAGGACCCGTACTCCTCGTTCGACCCGCGACGCACCGTCGCGCAGTCGCTCGCCGAGGCACTCGATCCGATCCGGGCCAGGGTCAAACCGGTCCGTACCCGGATCGCCGAGCTGCTCGGCCAGGTGAGCCTCGACCCGGACGCCATGGACCGATACCCGCACGAGTTCTCCGGCGGCCAACGGCAGCGGCTGGCGATCGCACGGGCCCTCGCACCGCGTCCCCGGTTCGTCATCGCCGACGAGATCACCTCGGCCCTCGACCTGACGACCCAGGCCGAGATCCTCAACCTGCTCGCCGATCTGCGCCGCCGGCTCTCGCTGACGATGCTGTTCATCTCGCACGACCTGGCCGTCGTCCGGCATGTGAGCGACACGGTCGCGGTCCTGCTGCACGGGGACCTCGTCGAGCTCGGCCCGACCGGGGCCACCTTCGCCGAGCCGAAGCATCCGTACACCGCTCAACTCCTCGCGTCCGTCCCGGGCGACCCGAGGTTCCGCCTCGACGACGAGCCGGCCATGGCGTGAATCGTCCGGACGCGATGCGGCTTCCGGCCCGCCGACCGGCCCATGCCGGTCGGCGGGCCGTGTGGCGCCGTGGGCGTGGACCTCGCCGGTCAGCCGGATCCTCGGCCTCACTCACCTGAGGCGTTCCGAAGATTAGAGCGACGTGCAATGCGGGGATCGCTTTGGCTGCACCGACACTTCACCCTCAGGCATTCCATGCTTAGAGTGTTGCTCTAATCGGGGCGGAACGAGGAGGTGCCCGCGGCATGAGACTGACTCCCACGGAGCGTGACCGGCTGCTGCTCTTCGGAGCCGCTGAGCTGGCCCGCGCCCGCCGCGCCCGGGGCTTGCGGCTCAACGTGCCGGAGGCCACCGCGCTGATAGCGGACACCGTCTGTGAGGCCGCCCGCGACGGTGCCCGGCTCGCGGAGGCCGTCGAGCGCGCCAGATCCCTGCTCGGCCCGGACGACGTGTTGCCGGGTGTCGCGGACCTCGTGACCGAGGTGCAGGTCGAGGCGGTCTTCGACGACGGTTCGCGGCTCGCTGTCGTGAGCGACCCGATCGACGGGGGTCTCGGCGGGCGGGCTCCGGGCGCGCTGCTGCCGGGTCCCGAGCACACGGAGCCCGAGGCGACCGTCGGGCTGACGGTCACCAACACTGCCGCCGTGCCGGTCTCCGTCACCTCCCACTTCCACTTCTTCGAGGCCAACCCCCGGCTCGACTTCGCACGGGAGAGGGCCTACGGGATGCGGCTCGCCGTACCCGCCGGGTCGTCCGTGCGGTTCGGGCCGGGGGAGAGCCTCCAGGTCGGGCTGGTGCCCATCGGCGGCGACCGGATCGCCATCGGGTTCGCCGGTCTGGTCGACGGGGCACTGGACGCGCCCGGCGCCCGCGAGGAGGCCCTGCGCCGCGCCGCCGCCTGCGGATACCTCGGCGTACCGGAGACACCTGATCAGGAGGTCCGGCGATGAGCCGCCCGGGAGGCCACCCCGCCGAGGCCCGCCGCCTCAGCCCGTACGAGTACGCCGCCACCCACGGCCCGCGCGCGGGCGACCGGATCCGGCTGGGCGACTCCGGCCTGACGATCCGCGTCGGGTCCGACTCGCAGCGCTACGGTGACGAGTTCCTCGCCGGGTTCGGCAAGACCGCCCGGGACGGACTGCACCTCAAGGCGGCGGCCGTCCGGGACACCTGTGACGTGGTCATCAGCAACGTCGTCGTGATCGACGCGGTGCTGGGCATCCGCAAGGTCTCCATCGGCATCAGGGAAGGCCGCATCTGCTCGGTCGGGCGGGCCGGGAACCCCGACACCCTCGACGGGGTCGACGTCGTCGTGGGCACCGGGACCTCGATCGTGTCCGGCGAGGGGCTCATCGCGACCGCCGGAGCCGTCGACACCCACGTCCACCTGCTGTCGCCGCGGATCATGGAAGCCTCGCTCGCATCCGGCGTCACCACGATCATCGGGCAGGAGTTCGGGCCCGTGTGGGGCGTCGGGGTCAACTCGCCGTGGGCGCTGCGGCACGCGTTCAACGCCTTCGACGCCTGGCCGGTCAACATCGGCTTCCTCGGGCGCGGTTCGTCGTCCTCCTCGGCGCCCTTGGTGGAGGCGCTCGCCGAGGGCGGCGCGTCCGGCTTCAAGGTGCACGAGGACATGGGCGCCCACACGCGCGCCCTGGACACCGCCTTGCGTGTCGCCGAGGAACACGACGTGCAAGTGGCCCTGCACAGCGACGGATTGAACGAATGCCTCTCGGTCGAGGACACCCTGCGCGTACTGGAGGGCCGGACCGTCCACGCCTTCCACATCGAGGGCTGCGGCGGCGGACACGTCCCGAACGTGCTGAAGATGGCCGGCGTCCCGAACGTCATCGGCTCCTCCACCAACCCCACCCTCCCCTTCGGCCGGGACGCCGTAGCCGAGCACTACGACATGATCGTCTCCGCCCACGGCCTCAAGCCGGACCTGCCCGGCGACGCCGCCATGGCCCGCGACCGCATCCGCGCCGGGACCATGGGCGCCGAGGACGTGCTGCACGACCTGGGCGCGATCGGCATCACGTCGTCGGACGCGCAGGGGATGGGGCGGGCCGGCGAGACCGTCCGCCGTACGTTCGCGATGGCCGGGAAGATGAAGGCCGAGTTCGGCGCACCCGACGACCACGACAACGAGCGCGTCCTGCGCTACCTGGCCAAGCTGACGATCAACCCGGCCATCGCGCACGGCCTCGCCCACGAGGTGGGGTCGATCGAGGTCGGCAAGCTCGCCGACATCGTGCTGTGGCGGCCGGCGTACTTCGGCGCCAAGCCCCAGCTCGTGCTCAAGGCCGGTTTCCCGGCGTACGGCGTGGTCGGTGACCCGGGCGCGGCCACCGACGCCTGCGAACCCCTCGTCCTCGGCCCGCAGTTCGGGGCCCACGGCGCCACGCCCGCCGACCTCTCGGTCGCCTTCGTCGCCCAGGCGGCACTCGACCAGGGAGGCGACGCGATGCCGACCCGGCGCCGCAGGGTCGCCGTACGGGGCACGCGCGGCATCGGGCCGGCCGACCTGCGCCTCAACTCCCGTACCGGAGCGGTCGACGTGGACCAGCGCACGGGGCTGGTCACGCTCGACGGAGAGCCGCTGCGCTCCGAACCGGCCGAGTCCGTCTCCCTCAACCGCCTGTATTTCCTTTGAATGTCACAGCCTGTGAGGATCACTCATGTCTGCTGCCGCCGACGGCTTCCGCATGCCCGCCGAGTGGGCCCCGCACGAGCGCACCTGGATGGCGTGGCCGGGCCCGAACCCGACCTTCGACGACCCCGAGGACCTCGCCGCCGCGCGCACCGCCTGGGCCTCGGTCGCCCGCGCGGTGCGCCGCTTCGAGCCGGTGACGGTGGTGTGCGGCCCCGGACAGTCGGCAGGGGCGCGCGCTCTGCTCGGGCCCGGCGTCGACACGGTCGAGCGGGACCTCGACGACGCCTGGATGCGCGACATCGGGCCCACGTTCCTCACCAACGACGCCGGTGAACTCGCCGCCGTCGACTGGACGTTCAACGGCTGGGGCGCCCAGGACTGGGCGCGCTGGGAGCACGACGCGAAGATCGCCGTGTACGTCTCCGACCTCGCGGGCTCGGCGAAGACGTACACCTCGGAGCTCGTCAACGAAGGCGGTGCCATCCACGTCGACGGCGAGGGCACGGTCCTGCTGACGGAGACGGTCCAGCTCGGGCCGGAACGCAACCCGCACTGGACCCGCGAGCAGGTGGAGGCCGAGATCCACGCCCACCTCGGTACCCGCAAGGCGATCTGGCTGCCGCGCGGCCTCACCGCGGACTACCCCCCGTACGGCTACGGCACCCTCGGCCATGTGGACATCGTCGCCGCGTTCGCCCGCCCCGGTGTGGTCGTGGCCCATGTGCAGCCGGACCCGGCCCACCCCGACCACGAGGTGACGCATGAGGTCGTCGGCCTGTTGAGGGCGCAGACCGACGCGCGGGGCCGCCGCCTGGAGGTCGTCGAGGTGCCCGCCCCGACCGTCCTGGAGGCAGACGGCCACTGGGCCGACTACTCCTACATCAACCACTATCTCTGCAACGACGGCGTCGTCCTGTGCGGCTTCGACGACCCCCGGGACGAGATCGCTGCCGATATCTTCCGCCGACTGTTCCCGCAGCGGACGGTGACACTGGTGGACGCGCGGCCGGTCTTCGCGGGCGGCGGCGGCATCCACTGCATAACCCAGCAGCAGCCGAGGGCCGTGGTCAGGTAGAACGTACCGGTGAACGTACTGCTCTGCGCCACCTGCGGAACACGGCTGAGCGAGCCGGTCCGGCAGCTCGACGAGATGCCCGAGTACCCCGGGTGGGACGGCCTTCCGGGCCCGGACGGCCGACGGCACGGCCCGCCGAGCGTTCCGCGCGGGACGTACGTCGTCGACCCGCTCCCGTTCGGGGCGCCGTTCGAGCCGGTCGGTCCCGACGAGGAGTACGACGGGATCGTGCCCGGCGGCATGTGGAAGTCCGACGAGCGGGGTTTCCTGGTTTCCGCCGGGCCGCGCGGAACCTACGTCATGCACCCGGACGACGTCGTGGACCTCGCCCCGCATCCCGACCCGCACCGCCTCATCGGCTGCTGCGGGCCGGACGGCCAGGCCGGGTGCAACCACGTCTGCGCGTGCGGGGCCGAGGTCGCGATCGTCGCCGCCGACTGCACGAGCGGCTACGAGACCCGGCTCGTCCCCGGCGCCGTGCGGGCGGAGGACGCCGAGTGAACACCCGCCGCCGCACCCCCGCCCCGCCCCGCGAGGACGTGCTCGCCGCCGCCATGGACATGATCGCCGAGCGCGGTCTGGAGAAGCTCACCATGGCGGCGCTCGGCCGTGAGGTCGGGATGAGCAGCGGCCATCTCCTCTACTACTTCCACTCCAAGGACGAACTGCTGCTCCAGACCCTGGAATGGAGCGAGGGCCGGCTCGGTGCCGAACGCGTCCGGCTGCTGACCCGCACCACCTCCGCACGTGAGCGGCTTGACGAGTACGTCGACCTGTACGTGCCCGACGGCCACCGGGACCCGTACTGGACGCTGTGGCTGGAGGTCTGGAACCGCTCGCAGAACGCCGACGACGCGGCCCGCGACCGGCAGGCCGCGATCGAGGGCGTCTGGCACCGCGACCTGGTGGCACTGCTGGCGGAGGGCGTGTCGAGGGGCGAGTTCCGACGGGTCGACCCGGACCGTTTCGGCGCCCGGCTGCGGGCGCTGCTCGACGGGTTCTCCATCCAGGTGGCGATCGGGCTGCGGGGCACGGACCGGGCGCAAGTCATCCGCCACGTAAGGGAGTTCCTGGACGACAGCCTCCTCGCGTCCTCCTGAGCCAACGGCCAGGTCGTACGCGCAGGTTGTACGCGACACCGCGGATCCACCCTGTAGCGCTCACGGGAACCCGTCTCCACGATTCGCTCGATTCTATCGTCGCAGCACTTGAATCGAGCGTCTCAGTCCGGCATTGTGCTTGAAGCAAGCGCAATGCCTGCCGTTTACGTAGGAGAGAGGCGTCGCATGGACGACATCGACCGGGCCATCCTGCGGGAGTTGCAGGTCGACGGCCGGATCCCCTACGCCGACCTGGGGCCCAAGGTGGGGTTGTCACCCTCGGCCGCCAGGCTCCGGCTGCAGCGGCTGATCGACACCAAGGCGGTCCAGGTCGTCGGAGTGACCGACCCGATGACCATGGGCCGGCAGGCGATGGCACTCCTGGGCCTGCGCATCGACGGCGATCCCCGGGCGGTCGCCGATGAACTGTCCCAGCACGACGAAGTCGTGTACACGGTCCTGACAGCCGGCGGCTTCGACCTGTTCGCGGAGGTGGTGTGCCCTCAGCCCCGGGATCTTCTGGACTTCATCAACGACGTCGTGCAGCCCGTCGAGGGTGTCGCATCCGTGGCGAACTTCCCCTACTTCGCGATTCACACCCACCGCTTCCTGTGGCACGTCGACTGAGAGTGTCGACCGAGGCGTCCGAGGGCCGTGTCCCGGTCGTGGCGCGCGATCGAGCGTCACGGGTTTCGGTACGAGGCCGCCGACGGTCTCCGCAGGGACGGCACCCCAGGAGACCTCCCGCTCGGGCGAGTCGAACACTCGCCCTGACGGAACCTCTGTCCCCGACCTCCGGATTCCGGCGCCTTGATCGGATGCACCGCCTGGTGGAACACCACCTGTCCGAGCGTCCGCGCCCTGTTCGCTCACACCAGCCGAGGAACCCGCATGCTGCCCGACGAGTACCGCACGATCGACTTCTTCGCCGAGGGCGCCCTTCCCGCACCCCGCATGACGCCGGCCGAGGCCGAGCTCATCGCCGCCGAACACCTCGGCATCACCGCTCGCGCGCAGGCGCTGGGCAGCCAGCAGGACGCCAACTTCCTGCTGCACGCCGACGACGGGACGCCCGCGACGATCCTGAAGATCGCCAACCCCGCCTTCTCCACGGTGGAGATCGACGCCCAGGACGCGGCAGCCGACCTGATCGCCTCGGCCCGCCCGGAACTGCGCGTCGCCACCGTCCTGCGCCGCCCCGACGGCTCCCCGCTGCGCACGACGGTGGACACCGAGAACGGTCCGGCCGTCGCGCGCCTGCTGCGTCACCTGCCCGGCGGCACGCTCTCGGGACCGCGGCACCTCTCACCCGGCACCGTGGCGGGCATGGGCACGATCGTCGGAAAGGTCAGCACGGCCCTGCGCGACTTCCGGCACCCGGGCCTGGACCGCGTGCTCCAGTGGGATCCGCAGCACGCCGATCGCGTCGTCGCCAAGCTCGCCCGGCACATCGGCGAACCCGACCGGCGCGCCGCCGTGCAGACCGCGACCGCCGAGGCCTGGGCCCACGTCCACAAGCTCGCCGCCACGCTGCCGTCGCAGGCCGTGCACCTGGACCTCACCGACGACAATCTGATCCGCTGCCCCGACAGCCGTCCGACCGTGCCGGACGGGGTCATCGACTTCGGCGACGTGACCACGAGCTGGGCGGTCGGCGAACTCGCCGTGTCACTGTCCTCGATGCTCCACCACGACGGCATCGAGCCTCACCACGTGCTGCCGGCCGTCCGCGCCTTCCACGCCGTTCGGCCGCTTTCCCCCGAGGAGGCCGAGGCGGTGTGGCCGCTCGTGGTCCTGCGCGCCGCCGTCCTGGTGGCCAGCGGGTGGCACCAGGCCGCCGTCGACGAGGACAACTCCTACGCCACGGACGCGCTCGACCACGAGTGGCGCATATTCGAGCAGGCCACCCGGATGCCCCTGCCGGTGATGAGCCACCTCATCCGGGAGGCGACCGGCATGGCCGACGTGCCTGCCCGGACCGCGCAGGCCGACGTCCCGGCGCACCCTCTCCTGCGGGACCTCGCCGCCGACGACATCACCCTCCTCGACCTGTCCGCCGATGCCGATGCCATGGACCACGGAGCCTGGACCGACCCCGCCACCGAGGCCCGGCTGGTGACGTCCGCGCTCGCGGACGGAGCGGCCGCCGTCGCCACCCGGTACGCCCATGCGCGACTCACCGGGACACCGGCGCTGTCGGCGGAGTCCCCCGCCACGGTGCCCACCGGGATCGACCTCTGGCTCGGCCGGGACGCCGTGCTCCAGGCGCCCGCCGCGGGGAAGGTCCTCGCCGCGGCGCCGGGTCACGTGGAACTCACCTACGGTGCGCAGGCGCTGTCGCTGTCCTTCTCCCGCGAGATCCAGCCCGTGGTCACCACCGGTGCGACGGTGCGGGCGGGCGAGGACATCACCCACCTCTGCTCCGGTGCCTCCCTCCACATCGCGCTGCGCGACACCGACGGCCCCGCCGCACCGTGCCTGGTCCGTCCCGAGTACGCAGCCGGCTGGCTCGCGCTCACCGCCGACCCCGCTCCACTCCTCGGCCTCGCCGCCGAATCCGACCGTACGCGCGAGAGGGACCTGCTCGACCGGCGTGACGCCGCGTTCGCTTCCGTGCAGGAGCACTACTACGCCGACCCCCCGCGTATCGAACGTGGTTGGCGCCACCATCTGCTGTCCGCCGACGGCCGGTCCTACCTCGACATCGTCAACAACGTCACCCCGCTCGGCCACGCCCACCCCCGCGTCGAGCGGGCGGTCTCCCGGCAGTTGCGGCGGCTCAACACCAACTCGCGCTTCCACTACGCCTCCGTGGTGGAGTTCAGCGAGCGCCTCGCCGCCCTCCTCCCCGATCCTCTGGACACGGTGTTCCTCGTCAACTCCGGTTCGGAGGCGGTGGATCTGGGCCTTCGCCTGGCCATCGGGGCCTCCGGAAGGCCCGACGTCGTCGCACTGCACGAGGCGTACCACGGCTGGACGTACGCCTCCGACGCGGTCTCCACCTCGCTCCAGGACAACCCGAACGCCCTGGCCACCCGCCCGAGCTGGGTGCACACCGTGGACTCGCCCAACTCCTACCGCGGCCGCCACCGCGGACCGGATGCCGCGCGCTACGCGCCCGAGGCCGTCGCGGTGATCGACGAACTGGCCGCCGCCGGCCGCCCGGCGGGAGCGTTCATCGGCGAGACCTTCTACGGCAACGCCGGAGGAGTCGCCCTTCCCGAGGGTTATCTCGCCCAGGTGTACGCGGCGGTACGCCGTCACGGCGGCTTGGCCGTCGCCGACGAGGTGCAGGTCGGATACGGCCGCCTGGGACACTGGTTCTGGGGCTTCGAGCAGCAGCAGGCCGTCCCCGACATCGTCTGTGTCGCCAAGGCCATGGGCAACGGACACCCCCTCGGCGCCGTCATCACGTCCAGGGCGGTCGCGGACCGCTATCGCGACCAGGGCTACTTCTTCTCCTCCACGGGCGGCAGTCCCGTCTCCAGCATCGTGGGCCTCACCGTTCTGGACACCCTGCGCGACGAGGACCTCCAGGGCAACGCGGCGCGTGTCGGCGGCCATCTGAAGAGCCGGCTCGAGGCACTGGCCGACCGTCACGGCATCATCGGCGCCGTCCACGGCTCGGGCCTCTACCTCGGCCTCGAACTCGTCCGGGACCGCGTCGGCCTGGAACCCGCCACGGAGGAGACCGCCGAACTCTGCGACCGCATGCTCGACCTCGGCGTGATCGTCCAGCCCACCGGGGACCACCTCAACATCCTCAAGATCAAGCCACCGCTGTGCATCGACACCACCGCGGCCGACTACTTCGCCGACATGCTCGACCTGGCCCTCACCCAACTCTGACGAGGACCATCCGCTGGGGGTGCGCGGTTACCGGGTCCGGGATGGTCCCGAGCCAGGCCGAGGCGCATCCGGGCCGGCGGAGCCCATGCAGTCGGGGCCGAGGACCGCGGCTGCGAAGTCCTCGGCGTTCCGGTGCGACTCCCGTACGGCGGCCGGGCCGTCGGCTCCGGGTTCGATACCGAGGCCGGGGACCACGAACGACTCCACGCCGAGCGCGAGAGCGTCCCGCATGCTCGCCGCGATGGTCGCCGGGCCCACGGCGAGACCGAAGTGCCACGAGTAGTGCTCGTGAACGCCATGATGTCATCGATCAGTTGCGGGCCGACCGGGCCACCGCCGAGCCGATCGACTCCACCAACGGCGACAGCCGGTACGGCACCCGCTCCCGCAGTGCCACCTCCGTACGGGTGCGCACCACGCCCGGCAGACTGATCAACGCCTGGATGACGTCCTCCAGATGCGCGTTGTCCCGCGCCACGACCCTGGTCAGGAGATCGCCGCCGCCCGTGATCGAGAACGCCTCGATGATCTCCGGTACGGCCGCCAGCGCGTCACCCACGTCGTCCAGATGCCCCTGGGTGACCTCGATGTGCACGAAGGCCAGCACCGGGTGGCCGAGCGCGGCGGGGGAGAGCGAGGGACCCGTGCCGGTGATCACACCGTCCCGTTCCAGCCGGTCGAGACGGGCCTGGAGCGTGCCCCGGGCGATGCCGAGGACGCGGGCGTACTCCCGCACGCTGGTGCGCGGCTGCTCCAGCAGCAGCCGCAGGATGCGGGTGTCGAGTTCGTCCACGGCCATGGCCCACCGGCCTCCCTGCGTCGTGCGGTGATCCTGAGAACTGTACCGATGGCCCAGTGAACCGCGCCTCGCCCCGACCACCGCACCCGCAGGTCCACGGCTCGACGCGAGTGATCCGTTGGCCCACCGACTGCCGACCGAGAACCTCCCGGGCTGTACCAATGGCTCAGCCCCGAGAGGCTCAGTTGAGCCATGGGGGCCAGGGGTGCTACCTCTGCCGTATCCACGTAACTCAGGGCGCCGTGCGGTGCCGGAGCGGCGACGAGGCCGGATCCGGAGCGCGGCGCCTTCGCCGTGCCCGCCGTCCGCCGGAGACCCCGGCTCTGTCGCGGGCGGGGCGGGCACCACGGCAAGGGGGCGGCACACGGTCATGAAGAGGATGTTCACGGCTCCCGATCCGGGGCTCCTGCGGCTGCGGAACGCACTGCGTGCCGTCATCGGCGTGGGCGCCGCCGTCGCCGCGTCCGAACTGTGCGGTCTCCCGCTCCCCGCGTCGATCACCGGGGGCCTCGCGGCCCTGCTCGCCCTGTTCACCGTCACCGACGCGAGCGTCCCCGCCCAGCGGATCACCACCGCGCTCCTGCCGGCGGCCGGGTATCCCGTCCTCGCCCTGGCCGCCGTCCTGCACGACGTCACGGCCGCCCGGGACGCGGCGTTCGTGGCCACCGTCCTCTGCGGTGTCTACGCCCGCCGCTGGGGGCCGCGCGGCCAGGCGCTCGGGATCTTCGCGTTCATGAGCTACTTCGTGGCGCAGTTCCTGCACACCGTCCCCGGGGACCTGCCCGGGCTGTACGCCGCCATGACCCTCGCGCTGCTCGTCGCGGGCGTGGTGCGCTTCGTGCTGTGGCCGGTCGAGCGTGCCCTCCCGCCCGTCGCGGTCCCCGCCGGGCCGCCCGGAACGGGGCTGGCGCGCCCGACCACCCGACAGGCGTGCCAGGCCGCGGTCGCCTGCGGCTTCGCCCTGCTCGTCGGACAGTTCCTCTCCGAGGACCGCTGGTACTGGGCCGTCGGCACCGCCTGGTGGATCTTCGTCAACACCGCCTCCCGCGGCGAGACCCTGGTCCGAGGCTTCCGCCGCGTCCTCGGAACCGTGATCGGCGTCGCCGTCGGTCTGCTCGTCGCCGTCCCGCTGGACGGGGCGCCCGTGCCGTCGGCCGCGTTCGTCGCGCTCTGCGTCTTCGGGATCTTCTACACGGCGGCTGTCTCGTACTCCTGGATGATGCTGGCCGTCACCGTCATGGTCAGCCTTCTCTACGGCCTGCTCGGTGTGCTGGACGCGGGTCTGCTCGCGCTGCGTCTCGTCGAGACGGGGGTGGGCGCGGTGTGTGCCATGCTGGCCGTGGTCCTCGTCCTGCCGGTCACGACGCACGCGACCAACGACGCCTGGATCCAGCGGGCCCTGCACTGTGTGCACGCCGCCGCGGTCGCCACCGCCGCACGGCTGGAGGGCGTCCCCGGGGCCGACCCGGCTCCCCACGCCGCCGAGCTGGAACTGCTGTTCGGTCGGGCGCGGATGGCGCTCGCTCCGCTGGTCCATCCCCTGAACCCCTTCCGCGCCCGCAAGGCGCGCGCCCGCGCGGCCCTCCGGCTCCTCGACGACTGTGTGGGCGAGGTGCGTGCCCTGGTCTCCGCCACCGCCGACCCGGTCGGTTCGCGCGAGGCCTGTCTGATCGCCGCCTGCTGGAGGGTGAAGGCCGCGGTGGAGGCCCTGACCACCCCCGGTGGACACGCGTCCGCGCACCGGCCGAAGGCGGAGCTCTCCCCCGCGGAGGCCGGGACCGCCCTGGTGCACCTGCACAACCTGGAGAGGGCGCTGTCGGACCTGGCGATGCCGCTCGGAGCGGCCGCGGCCTCACGCCCGGCCACCCCCTGACCGACGGCCCTTCACCAAGAACCCCCGTGCCCCTGCAAAGGGGCGCGCGGAACTGCGCGAGAAGTCCCACCGTCCCGCGGACGAACCGAAAGTGATCGACGCCGAAAGCGATCGACGCCGAGGGGGCGCAGCCCCGAGGCGGGTACGGGCAGGGGCGCCCCCCCCGCGCGTCGTGGGCGGTCGCGCACGGTGGGGCCGAGGGCGATCCCGGGGCGCACGCGGCAGCGCGCACGCCACCCCGAGGACTTTGGTCTAGACCTACTGCTAGGGTCACCCCGCACACCGGACGAGCGGGAGGGGACGGCAGTGACGACGGAAGTGGGCGCGGACGGCGGCTCGATGGACGCGGGCCAGGCGACCGGGCCGCGACGGCGGGCGTACATCGGGTCGTTCACATCGGCGGGAGGCCCCGGCGTCCTCGTCGCCGAGGTCGACGACGGCAGCGGCGCGCTCACCGTCGTGGGCGGCGCGGATGACGTCCGCGACCCGAGCTACCTAGCCCTCGCACCGGACGGGCGCACTCTTTACGCGGTCAGCGAGCGCTCCGAGGGAGCGGTGGCCGCCTATCGGGTGACGGGCGACAAGCCCGAGTTGACCGGGCCCCCGGTGGCGGTCGGGGACGGCCCCACCCATCTCTCCCTGTTCGCCGGTCACGTCCTGACCGCCGACTACGGCTCCGGCAGTGTCACCGCCGTCCGGCTGCGCCCCGACGGCACCCTCGCGGCCCCCGCCTCCGGGACCCTCCGGCACGCCGGGGCCGGCACCGGCCTCCGCGGCCGACGGAAGCCGCGCGCCCACCAGGTGGTGCCCGAGCCGTCAGGCCGCCGGTTCCTCGCCGTGGACCTCGGCACGGACTCGGTGCGGGTGTGCGCGCTGCGGGACGGCGTCCCCGTCGCGCACCACGAGACGGCGCTGCGGCCGGACTCGGGGCCGCGTCACCTCGCCCTCCACCCGGGCGGACCGGACGGATCGTACGTCTATGTGCTGAACGAACTGTCGCCCACGGTCACCGTGTGCCGCTGGAACGCCCCTGACGGCCCGCTGGAGCCGCTGGGGGAGACCCCGGTGCTCTCGCACGCTCCGGAGGCCGACGCGTACCCCTCGGGACTCGCTGTGTCCCCCGACGGCCGCTTCGTGTGGACGGCCACCCGCGGCACGGACGTGCTCTCCGTGCTCGCGGTCGAGGGCGACGGACTGCGCCTGGTCACGACCGTGGACTGCGGCGGCCACTGGCCCCGTGCCCTCACCTACGCGGCAGGCACGCTGTACGTCGCCAACGAGCGCTCCGGCGACGTCACCTGGTTCACGGTCGACCCGCACACCGGCCTGCCGGTGCGGGCCGGCTCGATCGAGGTGCCCGCGGCCTCCTGCGTCGTCCTGGGAACCCTCTAGCCCGGCGGGATCCCGCGGCCCACCGAGGCCGTCCTTCCGAGAAGTCGCGCGCGGTACGCGTACGGCCGAGGGCCCGCTCCTGCGAGAGGAGCGGGCCCTCGGCCGTACGGGTCACGGTCCGGGCGCGCCTGACTCAGCGGACCGGCATGCCCTGCGGCTGCTGCGGCGCGATGCCGAGCGCCGTCGTGTACTTGCCGAGCGCCAGCTTGCCGATCGCCGGGTAGGGACCGAGCGCCTCGGCGGCGGAGCACCCCGCCTCCTTCGCGGCCGCCTCGATCAGACCGGCGTCGATCTCCGGCCCTATCAGGTACGGGGCGAGCGCCAGCTGCTGCGAGCCCGAGGAACGCAGCTGCTCGGCCACGGAGGTGATGGAGCCCTCCTGGTCGAGCGCGGCGGCCATCACCGGCACGGCGAGCCGCGCGGCCAGCAGCATGCCCGTGATCCCGGCGGCCTGCACGGCCTCCTCGCCGCCCACGGTGGCGAGGACGATGCCGTCCGCGGCGGTGGCGACGGTGAACAGCCGGGCCCGGTCGGCACGTGCCAGTCCCGCCTCGGACAGGCGCACGTGCAGCGCCTCGGCGAGCAGCGGGTGCGGGCCGAGGACGTCGGTCAGCTCGGCCGCGATACGGCTCTCCATGACCGCCTGGCGGACCTGGCGGAGCGTGGCGCTGTCCGGACCGGCCAGCAGGGGCACGACGACGGCGACGGGGCCGTCCGGCTCCTTGACGTCCAGGCCGGCGGCGCGCGCCTGCTCGTAGCGGGCGGTGCGCTCCTCGGCGGCGTGCGTGAGCACCGACTGCAGCGTGGGGAACTCGTCGGCGCCACCGTCGACGTAACCGATGCGGGCGTCGAGGCCGGGCAGCTCGGAGCGCGCGATGCTCACGACCTCCTCGGCGAGGCTGCGCGTGGCGGCGCTGGGCGTGCCCGGCACCGCGAGGACGAGCGCGGGCGCGCCCTCGGGAGCCGCCAGCGGCTCGGGACGGCGGTGCCGCCCGGGCTGGCGGGGTCGCGGCATTCGTACAGGCAGGCCGGACGCGGGCCCAGTGGGGGAGCTCATGGCGCCGCATGTTACTGGCTTCTTGGGCTCCCCTGTTCGGGGAGGGTGCAGGTGAGCGGTATCCGTCCTGATTTGTCTGATGAGTTACGTGCCGATCAGGACCGATCGATACCGCATTTATCTGCTGAGCGGTGCACTTGGGTGACCCGACCACGCTTGTCCGACAGGCTGGATTACTCCCTGTTTCAGGTACTATTTTTCGGCCATCACGTACAACATCCGCTCGTCGTACGGCAACCCGGGCCCGTCGACCGCCAACGCCGACGCGATACGCACGGCACCGAGGAGCGGATCCCCCTCCGCCGGCACCAGCGGCGCGTGCGGCAGCCGCGCGGCCAACTCCGCCTCCAACGGGACCAGGAGCGGGGCGCCCAGCTTGAACAGACCGCCGGTCAGGGCCACTCGGGGCCCGCCGGAGGTCGGGCAGACGGCGGCCGCGGCGTCGGCCATGTGCCGGGCCGCCTCGCGCAGGACCGCGGCCGCGACCGGGTCGTCCCCGGCGCAGGCGGCCACCTCGGGCGCGAACGACGCGAGGACCGCCGGACGGTCGGCCCTCGGGTAGATCCGGCCGGGAATCCCGGCCGGCGGGCCGAACACCTCCTCCGCGCGCGCCAGCAGCCGGGCCGAACCGCCGTCCCGTCCGTCGTGCGCCCGCATCGCCGCCTCCAGCCCGGCCCGCCCGATCCACGCGCCGCCGCCGCAGTCCCCGAGGAGATGGCCCCAGCCGTCCGCCCGACGCCACGCGGTCAGATCCGTACCGATCGCGATCAGTCCCGTACCGGCGGCGATCACCGCGCCCGGCCGTGCCCCGAGGGCGCCGGTGTAGGCGGTGACCGCGTCGGCCACCAGCGCGACCCGGCGAACCCCCCACTCGCGCGTGAGCGCGGACGGCAGCTCGGCGCGCAGCCGCTCGCCGAGCGAGGCGAACCCGGTGGCTCCGACGGCCACCGCCACCGGCCGCGCGCACCCGGCGTCGGCGAGCAACCGCCCCGCCATCGGCAGCAGCAGCTCCAGCAGATGGCCTGCGTCGACACCGCCCGCGCCGGTCCGCACCGCCTCCCCGCACACCGCCGGCTCCCCGAGCATCTCGGTGCCCCGGGCCAGCACCGCCCGCAGTCCGGAGCCTCCGGAGTCCACCGCGAGCACGACCGGTGCCTGGTCCTCCGGGGGCCGGAAGGGCGCGGGGCCGCCGGTCACGGCAGACGCCAGTCCACGGGAGCGCCGCCCTGGCGGACCAGATGGTCGTTGGCACGGCTGAAAGGGCGGGAGCCGAAGAAGCCACGGTCGGCGGACATGGGGGAGGGGTGGGCGGACTCGATGGACGGGAGGTCGCCGAGGAGCGGGCGGAGGTTACGGGCGTCACGGCCCCAGAGGATCGACACCAGAGGTCGCCCGCGCGCGGCCAGCGCGCGTATCGCCTGCTCGGTGACCTCCTCCCAGCCCTTGCCCCGATGCGCCGCCGGCTTGCGCGGAGCGGTGGTCAGCGCTCTGTTGAGCAGCAGCACGCCCTGCCGGGTCCAGGGCGTCAGATCACCGTTGGACGGCTGCGCGTGCCCCAGGTCGGTGGTGAGTTCCCGGTAGATGTTGAGGAGGCTGCCCGGCAGCGGTCGCACGTCCGGCGCGACGGAGAAGGAGAGCCCCACCGCGTGTCCCGGGGTCGGATAGGGGTCCTGCCCGACGATGAGGACGCGGACGTCGTCGAAGGGCTGTTGGAAGGCCCGCAGGACGTTCGGTCCGGCCGGGAGGTAGGTCCGGCCGGCGGCGATCTCCGCGCGCAGGAAGTCGCCCATCCCGGCGATCCTTCCGGCCACCGGTTCCAGGGCCTTCGCCCAGCCCTCTTCGACGATTTCGTTCAACGGTCGTGGTGCCACGGCGTCACCCTACTGCCGTAACGGCCATGACGATCAACCGGCGGTCGCCGGGCGATCGAAGATGACCGTTACGGTGCCGAACGAGACCGTCCGCAGGGCGACTTGACGGACGGCAGGGGCTACTCGTGGACGCCGCCGACACCCCTCCCCTGCCGCTCAGCCGACGACCGCCGCGCGCACGCACAGAACGTCCGGCAGATGTGACGCCAACTGCCGCCAGCTGTCGCCGTCGTCGGCCGACGCGTACACCTCACCGTTGCGGTTGCCGAAGTACACGCCCGCCGGGTCGGCGTCGTCCGTGCACATCGCGTCGCGCAGCACTGTGCCGTAGTGGTCCGCCGTCGGCAGGCCCGCCGCCAGCGGCTCCCAGCTCTTGCCCGCGTCCGCCGTGCGGAAGACCCGGCAGCGGTGGTCGGCCGGGACACGGTCCGCGTCGGCGTTGATCGGGAAGACGTAGGCGGTGTCCCCGCGGTGCGGATGGGCCACCGCGGCGAAACCGAACGTGGAGGGCAGACCCGCGCCGATGTCCTCCCAGTGCGCTCCCGCGTCGTCACTGCGGTACACGCCCCAGTGGTTCTGGAGGTACAGCCGGTCGGGGGTCACCGCGTCCCGGGTCACCTTGTGCACGCACTGGCCGAACTCCGGGTCCGGGTCCGGCAGGAACACCGCCGAGACACCGGAGTTGGAGGGGGACCAACTGGCCCCGCCGTCCTCGGTGCGGAACACCCCGGCGGCGGAGACGGCCACGGTCAGCGCGCGCGGATCGCGCCGGTCGGTGAGGATCGTGTGCAGTCCCTCGCCCCCGCCGCCCGGGGCCCACCTGTCGCGCGTCGGGTGCTCCCACAGCGGCCGTACCAGCTCGAAGGTCTCGCCTCTGTCCTCCGAGCGGTACAACGCGGCCGGTTCCGTGCCCGCGTACACCACGTCCGGTTCGGCCGCCGAGGGGTGCAGCTGCCAGACCCGCTCCAGCGAGGCGCCGGTGTCCTTGGGGAACTTGACCGCGGGCCGGGTGGGTTCGGTCCAGGTGCGGCCGAGGTCGTCGGAGTGGAAGACGGAGGGTCCCCAGTGGGCGCTGTCGCCGCCGACCAGCAGCCGCGGGGTCTTGGAGCGGGTGTCGATGGCGACCGCGTAGATCGCCTGCGCGTTGAAGTACGGCGTCTCGTCGAACTCCCAGGCGGCACCCCGCCGCCGTCCGATGAACAACCCCTTGCGTGTGCCCACGGTGAGCAGTACCTCGGCCATCCCGGCCACCTCCCGGACATCGTCGTCCCCAGTCACCGGCCAGTCTGCACCCCGCCACTGACAGTCACCCCTCGAAACGGCTCCGCCGCAGGTCAGCGGGCGCGGGAGGGGCCGGCCGGGCGGCCGGTGCCGATCGAGGCCGGCGGGGGTGACCCACGTCGCATGAGCGGGCCGGGAGCCGCCGCCGTATGGGAGAGCGGTCCGGCAGTCCTGCGTGTGCGAGGGAGGGTGCCCCCGATGGTGGCATTCCGTGGTCCGAAGGTGTGGCTGTGGCGATGGCGGCGCAACCCGCTCAGACGGCGCAGCGATCGGCTGGAGTCCTGGGTCGTGCTGATCGCCTGGGCGCTGACACTGTTCGGCGGGGTGGCCGCGGGCCTCCTGGCCGCCGACTCCGTGGAGTCCGGCCTCGCCCGGCAGCGCGCCGAGTGGCGCCCGGTCGGCGCGGTCCTCACGGAGGACGCGCCCGAGCCGTCCGGGCAGAGCGGTACGGCCCCGGAGAAGGTGTGGGCGAAGGTCCGCTGGACCGCGCCGGACGGTTCCGAGCACGAGGGCCAGGCCCGGGTCGACCCCGCCGGCCTGATGGGAGAGCCGGTCACCGTCTGGACGGACGCCGAGGGGCTGCTGGTCACCAAGCCCGCCAGTGAGTCCCAGGCCCGGTTCCGCGCCGCGCTGGTGGGCGGTTTCGCGGGTCTGTTCGTGGCGTCCGTGCCCTTCGTGGGCGGCCGGCTGGTGCGCGGCCGGATGGAACGGCGGCGGATGGACCAGTGGGACGTGGAGTGGGAGCGGATCGGTCCGCTCTGGGAGCGCAAGATCTGGTGAGCGTGAGCGCGGGCGGGGCGTGGACGTGACGGCGATCGTCCCGCGCGAGGCCGACGGCCGGACGAGGCCCGTGGGGGGGGGCTCCGTCCGGCCGCCGGGGGACTCACCGGTGGGTGACGAGCGCCGTCACCGGTAGGTGATGTCCGAGGTGGAGTACTTGCAGTTGGTGCTGTCGGGGCCGGTGCCGACAGCGGTGTTGTTGTTGTACTTCTGGCAGGGGATGACCTTGCGGCCGCTGTCGTTGAGGATCGTGATGCCCCGCAGGGTCGCCACGTCGCCCCGGTTGACGTTGATGCCGACCAGCCGCGCTGTGGAGCCCGTCCCGGTCACCTCGATGTTGCTGAGGTTCACCTTGCGGGTGTACTGCGTCGAACAGTCGCCGCAGGACCGGTACAGCGTCTTGAACTCGCTGACCGCGAAGTTGGAGATGTTCAGGGTGCCGGGCCCGTTGTGCTGGAAGACCTTGTCGGCCGCCTTCCTGGCGCCGCCGCCGGTCACCGTGTAGGTGGAGCCGCCGCGAAAGGTCGCCGCGTCCTCGCCGACGTCCTCCCACCAGACGTTCTGCAGGGTGCAGTTGCCCTCGCAGTGGATGCCGTCGGCGCCGGGCGCGCCGATGATGACGTTCTTGAGCGTCGCGCCGGCCGCGAGCTTGAAGATCGGGTCCTGGCCCTCCTCCTGCCCGTCGCCGGCCAGTGCGCCGCTGCCGTAGTAGCGGACCATGCCGCCGTCGCGGGTGCCCGACACCGAGATGGTGGAGGAGACCGGCTGACTGCCGTTGGCGGACGGCCAGGTGGCGGCGTTCGCCGGGGTGGCACCACTAGTCATGATCATGCCAAATGAGAGGCTGAACGCGGCGAACGTGCCGGTCAGTGCGCGCGTGCGGGCACGCGGACGTGCTGCAGAAGTCATGTCCCGATTCCTTCTGTCCGAGCGGATGGGGGGTGGCGGGTTCTCAGAGTTGCCCGGCGCCCGCACCCGAGGTCACCGAGGCGACGACGGAGGAGGCGGGCTCGGCGCTGTAGCCGTAGGGCGGGGTGGTGAAGCTCCCCACCCGGGAGATCTCGGTGGCGGCCCCACCGAGGTCGTTGCCGCGCAGATTCGCGTAGCCGTCCACGTCGCTGCTGCGGTTCGTGGTGACCGCGACTCCCGTGTTGCGGAAGACGTTGTTCTCCGCGAGCATCTGGGCGCCCATGCGCGAGTGGCAGGCGGTCTCGGCGCCGTTCACGTAGTTGTTGTAGAAGTGCCCGGTGCCGAAGCGCAGGCTCGGGATGCGCGAGTGCACGTTGCTGAAGTGGTTGTGGTGGTACGTCACCCTCAGGCGGCCGGTGTCCTCGGAGGCGTTGTTGTCGCTGTGCCCGACGAGCGAGCCCTTGAAGTGCTCCCTGAAGGTGTTCCACGACACCGTCACGTTGTCGGAACCGTGGTTGATGTCCAGCAGACCGTCGTAGTGGTCCTTGTCGTGATTGCGGTCCGCCGAGAAGGAGTTGTGGTCGATCCACACCCTCGTGGACTCCTGGACGGTGACCCCGTCGGCGGGCGCCACCGGCTTGCTGATGTTCAGGTTGCGGACGACGACATTGGTCTCCTCCTTGATGCGCAGGCCGCCGCCGGTGAACCCGGAGGACGAACCCACGCCCAGCACCGTCGTGTTGGAGCCGATGTCGACCTGGCCGCTGAGCGAGATCAGGCCGTTCACCCGGACGACCTTCGCCGCGTTGCCGGTGACGGCGCTCTGGAACGCGGCGAGCGTGGAGACCGTGACCGCGGAGGCGCCGCCGCCGCCGGTGGTCCCGGCACCGAAGCCGATGGGCGAGGTCTCCGCCGCGCCCGCCGCCTGCGGCAGGGCGAGCACGGCGGTCGTCGCCAGCGCGGCGGCCGCGGCCACCAGCGCCGATCTTTGCGCGTGTGTACGTGGGGGGACGGTACGCATGCGGGTGCGTCCCTTCAGGGGAGAGCTGATGGCCATATACATGAATCACGTTCACTGTTCTGATCAGGACGTACCAATGCTAGGGAGCTGTGCCGCGATTGGTTCACATCACTGAACGGAAAGTAGAGGGCAAGCGCTTTCTGGTCAACGCTTTGCGCAAAAGACGTTGGGTCGGCCCAGGTGGGAGGCGGTCACCCGGGCCGGACGGGTGCGGCCGACGGATCCGGGGTCGGCGGGAGCGAATTCTTTCGACGGGTGGGAGCGCTTCCATGGCCTCCATGTCCATGTCACGATGCCCTTCCCGCCGACCTCACGGGAAGGCACAACGACGTGACCCCCACCCCCCGCCACCGCACCCGCGGACCACGGCGTCCGATGTTCGTCGCGCTGCTGGGAGCGCTGACGGCGCTGCTCGCCGCCACGCTCCTGACCGCCCCCGCGGCCGCCGCCGCGGACATGGGAACCGAGGCCGCCCCCCGGGCCGCACTCACCGAGATCACCGGCTTCGGCACCAACCCCAGCAACCTGCAGATGTACCTGTACGTGCCGCAGAACGTGACCGCGAAGCCGGCGATCGTGGTGGCCGTGCACTACTGCACCGGCTCGGGACCGGCGATGTACAACGGCACCGAGTACGCCTCGCTGGCCGACCGCCACGGGTTCATCGTCGTGTACCCGTCCGTCACCCGGAGCAGCAAGTGCTTCGACGTGGCCTCCCCGCAGGCGCTGACCCGGGGCGGCGGCAGCGACCCCGTGGGCATCAAGTCCATGGTCGACTGGACCGTCCGCACCTACGGCGCCGACACCGACCGGATCTTCGCCACCGGTATCTCCTCCGGCGCGATGATGACCAACGTCCTCCTCGGCGACTACCCCGACGTGTTCGCCGCCGGCGCCGCCTTCGCGGGCGTGCCCTTCGCCTGCTTCGCCACCACCAACGGCTCCGAGTGGAACAGCGACTGCGCGAACGGCACCGTCGTCCGCACCCCGCAGGCGTGGGGCGACCTCGTCCGCGGTGCCTACCCCGGCTACACCGGGCCCCGGCCGCGTATGCAGGTCTGGCACGGCACCACGGACGACGTGCTGCGCTACCCCAACTTCGGCGAGCAGATCAAGCAGTGGACCAATGTGCACGGTGTCGGCCAGACACCGGCCACCACCGACTCGCCCCAGTCCAACTGGACCCGCACCCGCTACGGCGGCACCGGTGACCGCGCCCCCGTCGAGGCCGTCAGCCTCCAGGGCACCGGCCACAACGTCTACGCCTGGGGCATGGGCGAGCGCGTGCTCACCTTCTTCGGCCTGGGCGGCTCCGGCCCCGCGCCCCAGCCTCCGGCCGGCCCCTGCAAGGTGACCGTCACCACCAACGCGTGGAGCAACGGGCTGACCGCCTCGGTGACCGTCACCAACACCGGTACGACGGCGGTCAACGGCTGGAAGCTGGGATTCACCCTGCCCTCCGGACAGACCGTCACCAACGGCTGGGGCGCGACGTACAGCCCGGCGAGCGGCGCG
Organism: Streptomyces sp. 11x1; assembly: GCF_032598905.1. Taxonomy (NCBI): domain Bacteria; kingdom Bacillati; phylum Actinomycetota; class Actinomycetes; order Kitasatosporales; family Streptomycetaceae; genus Streptomyces; species Streptomyces sp. 11x1. Next base: position 9,959,551 of record NZ_CP122458.1, read on the forward strand.
GTGACGGCGACGAACGCCACGTACAACGCCGCGATCGCACCCGGAGCGAGCGTCAGCATCGGCTACCAGGCCACCCACACCGGCAACAGCGCGGCCCCCTCGGCGTACACGCTCAACGGGACGGCGTGCACGACGGGTTGACGCGTGCGGGCGGGGCGGGTTGACGCGCGCGGGAAGGGCTCGGCTCGGGGCGGCGGCGCACCGGGTGGACCCGCCCGAAGCGCCGTCGGCCGGGGTTCTCCCCGCTCCGGGCGGACCCCTCACCGCCCCGGGCGCACACCGGCCACGCGTGCGCCCGGACCACGTGTCCGACCTCCCGGCCCCGGTCCGCCCGATTCAACCTGGTCGCCCGGCCCCTGCCCGCTTCCGCCCCCTTTCTCAGAGAGGCACCGTCCTTGCACCCGATCGACAGCCCTCAGCCCGTTCGGCCGACCGGCAGGGCGCCGTTCGCCGCCGTGCTCGGCGTCTGTGTCCTCGCCCTGGCCCTCATCGTGGCCTCGTCCGCCGTGGTCGCCCTGGTCAGGAGCCCGCACCGAGCCGACGGGACCGGCGCCGGTGACACGGCGACAAGCGCCCGGCACTGGGTGAACACCTGGTCCGCGATGCCGCAGCTCACCGAGCCGCACAACATGCCGCCCGCGCCGTTCACCGGGGACCGGGCCGTGCTGGTCGACACCACCCTGCGGCAGACCGTGCGCGTCACCACCGGCGGCGACCGCCTCCGGCTGCGCTTCTCCAATGCCTTCGGCGGCAGCGCGCTGCCTCTGACCGCCGTACGGGTGGCCCTTCCGCTGGACGGGCGGGCGGGGGTCGGCGCCATCGAACCCGGCACCTCCCGGCCGGTGACGTTCAGCGGGCGGAGGTCCACGACCGTGCCGGTCGGCGCCCAAGTGGTCTCGGACCCGCTGGACTTCGCGCTGAGGCCCGGCACCAACCTCACCGTGACGGCGTACCTCGCCGAGGGACAGGCATCCCTCGCCCTCACCTCGCACCCCGGCTCCCGCACCACCTCCTACCTCTTGCACGGCGACCACACCGAGGACGCGGACCTGTCCGGCGCGACCCCGACCAACCACTGGTACCTGCTCAGCGACGTCGAGGTGCTGTCCCGGCCCGCCACGACCGCCGTCGCCGTCCTCGGCGACTCGCTCACCGACGGCCGGGGCTCCACCACCAACGGCAACAACCGCTGGCCGGACCAGCTCTTCGACCGGCTGCAGCGGCAGCCCGGCACCCGGCACATCGCCGTGGTGAACCAGGCGGCGGGCGGCAACCGCGTCCTCAACGACGGGCTCGGGCCGGGCGCCCTCGCCCGCCTGGACCGCGACGTCCTGGCCCACAGCGCGGTCGGACAGCTCATCGTCTTCGAGGGCGTCAACGACCTGGGCACCGCCGAGGCCACCCCCGCAGCCCAGCAGCGCGTCGCCGCCGACCTCATCGCCGGCTACGAGCAGATCATCGTCCGCGCCCACGCGCAGGGCATCCGCGTGTACGGCGCCACCCTGCTGCCCTTCGGCGGCAACACCCCCTACGACGACGCCGCCGGGCACCGCGAGGCCGCGCGGCAGACCGTCAACGCCTGGATCCGCGGCAGCGGCCGCTTCGACGCCGTCCTCGACTTCGACCGCGCGGTCCGCGACCCCGCCGACCCGAGCCGCCTCCTGTCCGGCCTGCACGACGGCGACTGGCTGCACCTCAACCCGGAGGGCTACCGGCTCCTGGCCGAGGCGGTCCCGGCCCGGCTGCTCCGGCGGGGCTGACCGGCACGCGGGACATCCGTACCGGTGGCCCCGGCGTGCACCCGTACGGTGCCCCGGGCCGGCCTAGACCGAGCGGTGGTACTGCTCGGGGACACGCACCTCGCCCCCGAGTTCACGGGCCGCCTGCCGGGCCCAGGAGGGGCTGCGGAGCAGTTCCCGGCCGAGCAGGACCGCGTCGGCCTCGCCGTTGGCGAGGATCTTCTCGGCCTGCTCGGCCTCCGTGATCAGACCGACCGCGGCGACGGGCAGCGCGCTCTCGTTCCTGACCCGGGCGGCGAAGGGCACCTGGTAGCCGGGGCCGACGGGGATGCGGACCCCGGGGGCGTTGCCGCCCGAGGAGACGTCCAACAGGTCCACGCCGTGCGCCTTCAGCTCGGCGGCCAGCCGGACCGTGTCGTCGGCGGTCCAGCCGCCCTCCTCCAGCCACTCGGTGGCGGAGACCCGGAAGAACAGCGGCTTCTCCGTCGGCCACACGTCCCGTACCGCGTCGACGACTTCGAGCGCGAGACGGGTCCGGTTCTCCCACGAGCCGCCGTAGGAGTCGGTGCGCCGGTTGGAGTGCGGGGAGAGGAACTCGTTGATCAGATAGCCGTGGGCGCCGTGGATCTCGACGACCTCGAACCCGGCGGCCAAAGCCCTGCGGGCCGCCTCCGCGAACTGCCCGACGACGTCACGGATCTGATCGACCGTCAACTCGTCCGGTACCGGGTGCCGTTCGTCGAAGGCCAGCGCGCTGGGCGCGACCGGCTGCCAGCCGTGCGCGTCCGTGCCGACCGGCGCCCCGCCCCGCCACGGCTGATCGGTCGAGGCCTTGCGCCCCGCGTGCGCGAGCTGCACGGCCGGCACTGTCCCCTGCCCCTTCAGGAACCCGGTGATCCGGCGGAACGCCTCGACCTGGGTGTCGTTCCAGAGGCCGAGGTCGTACGGCGAGATGCGGCCCTTGGGGGAGACGGCGGTCGCCTCGACGATGATCAGGCCCGCGCCGCCGGTGGCGCGCGCCGCGTAGTGCGCGAAGTGCCAGTCGTTCGGGGCGCCCGCCAGGGGGCCCTCGGGCGCGGCCGAGTACTGGCACATCGGGGGCATCCACACCCGGTTCGGGATGGTCAGCTCACGCAGGCGGTAGGGCTCGAAGAGCGCGCTCACGGCGACTCCAATCGTCACGGGATGCCGTCACGGAACGGACGGTGTACGGCTCGTACGATAGTCATCGTAGTACGGTGGATGTCAAACTACGATAGGTCTCGTACAATAGGTTCGACCTGAAGGCCCGACGCAGTGGAGCCGCCGTGACCTCGCCCGCCGTCAGCAGCCGCGACCTCCCGCACCCGGCTCGTGCGGAGATCCGGCTGGAGTCCGTGCTGCACGCGCTCTCCGACCCCATGCGGCTGCGCATCGTGCGCGAACTCGCCGCCGACAGCGACGAGCTCTCGTGCTCGTACTTCGACCTGCCCGTCACCAAGTCCACGACCACCCACCACTTCCGGGTGCTGCGCGAGAGCGGGGTGATCCGGCAGGTCTACCGGGGCACGGCCAAGATGAACGGTCTGCGCCGGGACGACCTCGACGGCCTCTTTCCGGGGCTCCTCGACACCCTCGTCGACGCCGCCGCCCGGGAGGCCGCCCGCCTCGCGGCCGACTGAACCCACGACGAACGCCGACCGAACCCGCCCCCGCCCCTCAGGGCGCGGCGCCACCGCGCGCGGCCGTCATCAGGGACTCCCAGTCGGGGATCTTCACCACGCCTCTGCCCAGGGAGGCCCCCAAGGCCGCCTCGGCCCTCTCTATCGACTGCCAGCCGGACCACTCGACCGGGTCGGAGCCCGCTGCCCGGAGCAGCGCCACCGGGTCGTCCGGCAGGCTCCTGGCCGCCAGCTCCGGCGCGTCCTCCAGCAGTGAGGTCGCCGTCTCCTTCGCGCAGGGTCGGTTGGTGCCGATCACTCCGGTGGGGCCGCGCTTGATCCAGCCGGCCACGTACTCGCCCGGGGAGGGCGCCCCGTCGCGGAGCACGCGTCCGGCGGCGTGCGGGACCGTGCCGTGGACCGGGTCGAAGGGGAGGCCGTCGACCGGGACACCCCGGTAGCCGACCGAGCGGAGGACCAGCTGGGCCTCGATCACCTCGTACCGTCCGGTGCCGCTCACCCCGCCGTGGCCGTCGGGCTCCGTGCGCTCCAGACGTACGCCGCGGACGCGGTCCCCGTCGGCGAGAATCTCGACGGGCCGCAGGAAGAAGCGCAATCGGATGCCGTGGCGGCCGGCCGGGGCGGGCGCGGTGGCCCAGCCGCGCAGCACCTCGACGTTGCGGCGCTGCGGGGCGGGCAGGGACGAGGGGTCGACATAGCCGGGGTCCAGCTCCAGTTCGGCCGGGTCGACGGTCACCCGGGAGTCCGGGAGGGTGCTCAGCTCGCGCAGCTCCTTGGTGGTGAACCGGGCCTGGGAGGGGCCCCGGCGGCCCACCATGTGCACGCGGGTGACCGTGCCGGCGGCGAGGGAGTCCAGGGCGGCCTGCGGCATGTCGGTGGGCGTCAGCTCGGTCGCCCCGCGCGCGAGCATCCGCGTGACGTCCACCGCCACGTTGCCCACCCCGACGACGACGGCGGTGCGTGCCCCGGCGAGGAAGCCGTCGGTCACCGCGTCCGGGTGCGCGCTGTACCAGGAGACGAACTCCGTCGCCGACCAGCTGCCGCGCAGGTCCTCGCCCGGGATGCCGAGCCGTCTGTCCGTCGCGGCGCCCACGCAGTACACGACCGCGTGGTACAGCTCCCGCAGCCGGGCGACGGGTACCCCGTCCGCGCCCACCCGGACGCCGCCGAGGAACCGCACCCGTTCGTGCTCCAGCACGGTCCGCAGATTGTTCTGCAGCGACTTGATCTTCTCGTGGTCCGGGGCCACCCCGTAGCGCACCAGGCCGTACGGGCACGGCAGCCGGTCCAGCACATGGACCTGCACCCCCGGGTCCTGCTGGACGAGGCTCTGGGCGGTGTAGCACCCGCTCGGCCCCGAACCGACGACGGCGACGCGCAGCACGGCGGAACTCCTTGCGCGAGGAGATGCGCTGATGCCTCAAGGATCCCACCGCCGGGCCCGCCGGGGGAGGGGCGGGAAGCGAGGGCGGGGTGCTGCGCCGTCGGGGTGCCGTGCGTTCCCGGCACGCGTGGCTGGCCGCAGAGAATGTGATCATGCGTTTACGTTGCGTGGGTGCTGGAAGCATCCTTTCTGAATCTCTCCGACCGCCACTGGCAGGACGGCGCGGTGTCCGTGCGGCCCGCGTGGGAAGTGCAGGAGCACGACGGCGCCACGGCCTGGTTCAACGCCCGGCTCTCGTTCCCGGACGGTGCCGGGGTCGAGGTTCTCGCCGTGGTCTGCGGGGGCCGGCTGTCGCTGGAGGACGTACGCGCCCAGCCACCGCTGTCCCTGGACGACCTCGCGGAGCTCGCCGACTGGATCGAGGGTCCGCTGTTCGAGGTGTGCGGCACGGTGCCGGACCTCGTCGAGGAGGAGCCGCCGCGGACCCCGTACGGGCCCGGGCGGCGGGCCCGGCCCGCGTGGCCGTGCGGTGTGGAGGGGCGGCGGCTGGTGGCCGAGGAGTATCTCGCCGCGCAGCGGTGCGGCTACGACCCGGTCCTCGCGGTGATGTGCGCGACCGGGCACAGCCGCCGCAAGGCGCTGCGGCTGATCGCCGGGGCGCGTGACGAGGGCCTGCTCGGCCCCCGTCACGCCCGCCGCTGAGTGTGGGGCCGGGAGCCCGGGGAGGGCGGCCGGTCACTGCGTCAGGTCGCGCATCCGGCTGATCTCCGTGGTCTGCTGGGCGATGACGTCGTCGGCCATCTCCTCGATCAGGATGTTGTTGCCCTGCGCCTTCACATCCGTGGCCATGGTGATCGCTCCCTCGTGATGGGTGATCATCAGTTTCAGGAACAACTGGTCGAACTTCTTCCCGTCGAGCGTGCCGAGTTCCTTCAGCTGGGCCTCGGTCGCCATGCCGGGCATCGTGTCGTGGTCGTGCGAAGTGTCCTGCCCGTCGTCGCCGTTGGCCTTCAGCCACCCCTCCATGGCCTCGATCTCGGGCTTCTGGGCGGCCGAGATGCGCTCGGCGATGCGCTTCACCTGGGTCGACTTCGCGTGGTCGGGCGCGAGTTCGGTCATCTCCAGGGCCTGGGCGTGGTGCTGGATCATCATGCGGGCGTAGTCGAAGTCCGCGGAATTCGGGGAGTCGTCCTCCGCCCGCTGCTTCTCGACGTCTTCCGGTGACAGGGTTCGAGCGGCCTCACCGGGTTTTCCGGGCGCGATCACCGCCGGTCCGCTCGACCCGCCCGAGCCGCCGTCGGGGGCCGCCTCGGTCCCCGAGTCGCAGCCCGCGAGCGCCAGCAGAGCGACCGTCAGCGAGGCCGTGACCAGCGGCGCGCGGGATGTGCGGCGAACGAGCACAGTGACCTCCTGGGGCACAGCAACGGGCGTACACCTCGTGAGTGTTGACGAATGTTCCTAACACGCTTTCGCGTGCGGGTGATCAAATTTGTTCGTTACAAGTACATTGCCGTCTGTTGATCTGTGCATGATGAAGACGATACTGCGGAGGTGCTCGAACCGTTCAACTGCGAACGGCCACAAGGGAGGACACAGTGACCCTGTTGAACAACCTTCGGACGCGGCGCAGACGTCTGGGAGTCGCCGCGACTGCGGCCGGCCTCCTGGCCGCGTTGCTCACCGCCGGTCCGGCGGCCGCGATCCCCGACCCCGGGGACTCGCCCGCCGTGCGGGAGAAGGTCTCCAAGAGCGATGCCGCCGAGGCGCGGGAGGCGATAGCCTCCGGCGAGATCCCCGGCCAGGACGAGATCGTCCACTCCAGCAACATCCAGCACCTGACCAACATCCCCAAGGATGCGCTGCCGGGCACCAACTCGGACCTCGCCTTCCAGGGCAAGTACGCCTACGCCGGCAACTACGACGGCTTCCGCGTCTTCGACATCAGCAACCCGAAGGCGCCGAAGACGGTCGCCCAGGTCCTCTGCCCGGGTGCGCAGAACGACATCTCCGTCTCCGGGAACCTGCTGTTCCTGTCCACGGACTCCTCGCGCAGCGACAACTCCTGCAGCAGCACCACGCAGCCCGCGACCGAGAAGTCGTCGTGGGAGGGCATGAAGATCTTCGACATCAGCGACAAGGCGAACCCGAAGTACGTCGCCGCCGTGGAGACGCCCTGCGGCTCGCACACCCACACCCTGGTGCCCGAGCACAGGAACATCTACGTCTACGTCTCCTCGTACTCGCCGAACGCCGCGTTCCCCGACTGCCAGCCCCCGCACGACGGCATCTCCGTCATCAAGGTGCCGCGCAAGTCCCCGGAGAAGGCGGCCGTGGTGGGCTTCCCGGTGCTGTTCCCCGGTGAGGGCCCGGACGGCGGCGGCAACCCGGGTTCACCCACGAACCCCGGTGTCTCCAAGACCACCGGCTGCCACGACATCACGGTGCTGCCGTCGAAGGACCTCGCCGCCGGCGCGTGCATGGGCGACGGCATTCTGTTCTCCATCAAGGACCCGGAGAACCCGAAGGTCATCGACCAGGTCCAGGACAACGTGAACTTCGCGTTCTGGCACTCGGCCAGCTTCAACCAGAAGGCGAACAAGGTCGTCTTCACCGACGAGTTGGGCGGCGGCGGCGCGGCCACCTGCAACGAGGCGATCGGCCCGAACCGCGGTGCCGACGGCATCTACGACATCGTCGGCAAGGGCGACAAGCGCAAGCTCGTCTTCAAGAGCTACTACAAGATCCCCCGCCACCAGGCCGACACCGAGAACTGCGTCGCCCACAACGGCTCGCTGATCCCGGTCCCGGGCAAGGACATCATGGTCCAGGCGTGGTACCAGGGCGGTGTCTCCGTCTGGGACTTCACCGACTCCTCCAAGCCCAAGGAGATCGCGTACTTCGAACGCGGTCCGATCTCCACCACCACCCTGGTGGGCGGCGGCTCCTGGTCGGCGTACTACTACAACGGCTACATCTACTCGAACGACCTCGTGAAGGGCTTCGACGTCCTGAAGATCAACGACAGGCGGACGGACCCGGCCAAGTGGGTCCACCTGCGTGAGCTCAACGTCCAGACGCAGCCGGACTACTTCGGCTTCAACTGGTAGGAGGCAGCGGCACCGAGGCCGCCACCGCGGTCAAGTAACCCGTTCCGCCGGGCCCTTCGGGGACCGGCGGGACACCGCGCTCCCCGGCGTCCGCATCGACCGGGGCACCCTGCGAGGACATCCTGTAACTCCCGAGCCGGCGGACGATCGGCGAACTATACTCAGCGCCTCCGGGCGGCGCCCCTGTGTGCGCCCGCCCGGCCGTTGTTCGTCCCGGGCCGCACGGGGGACGGTCCGGGACGGACGTCCGGCGGTGACGAACAGCCGTGCGGCGCACCGGACGCGGGCGGACGGCCCCCTCACGGTGAGACGGCCGACGGCACCTCAGTCCAGCAGCTCCAGCACGGGCCGCAGTCCGTCCGGCCGCCCGGCGATCGGCAGATGGTCCACGAAGTGCACCCCGCACCCCAGTGCCGCCGCCCCGCCGTCGGCCCGCCGGTCGTCACCGACCATGAGGGTGTCGCGCGCGTCGACACCGAGCTCCGCGCAGGCGAGCGCGAACAGCCTCGGGTCCGGCTTCTGCACACCGTGCTCGTACGACAGCGCGTAGACGTCGACATACGCGTCGAGGCCGTGCGCGCGGAACACCGGTCGCAGGTCCCAGCCGATGTTGCTCACCACACCGACGGCGACCCCGCGCCGCCGCAGGGCCGCGAGCACCTCGGCGGCGTCCGGGTAGGGGCTCCACGCCGACGGTGTCATATGGCGGTCGTACAGCGCGTCGTGGAGCGCGGGGGCCGGGAGCGCCACCCGACGGGAGAGGCCGGTGTACGCGGCCCGGTGCTCCTCGGCGCTCCGGTCCCGCAGCGCCCACAGGCCGGCCAGGTCGCCGGTCGGCGCTTCCTCCGGGGCCGCACCGCCCGGCAGGGCGCCCGCATGCTCCAGCGCCTTGGCCGTCCGGACCAACTCGGCCTCGGGCAGGGTGAGCGAGGAGTCGGTGAGGGCCGCGCGGAGCCAGGACTCGGTGGACTCCACGCGGAAGAGCGTCCCGGAGAAGTCGAACAACACTCCCTTGACCGTCATGCCGTCGATCCTTAGTGACCGTGCGCACCCGGTCAAGTACGCCTCGGCGCGCCCCATTTCTCGTACGCGAGCACCGCCAGCGCGATCGTCAGGCCGCCCAGCAGCCAGCCGGCCAGCACGTCCGACGCCCAGTGCACGCCCAGCCAGATCCGGGTCAGCCCGACGCCCACGACGGAGACGACGCTCACCACCACGGCCGTACGCACGACGGCGCGACCGGCGCCGTACAGGTGCAGCAGCCACACCAGCAGTCCGAGAACGACCATGGCCGTCATGGCGTGGCCCGAGGGATACGCGGCGTAGTGGGCGGAGTCGACGGGGTCGGGCCACGCGGGCCGTTCCCGGCCGACGGCCGCCTTCAGCCCCTGCTGGAGCGCCGTGCCCGCCGCGCAGGTGGCCGCCAACCAGAGGGCGAGCCACCACTCCCGGTGGCGCCACACCAGCCAGATCGCGGCGGCCGCCGCCAGCAGACGCATCGTCACCGGGTCCCAGACCCAGTCCGTCAGGATGCGGAACGCGTGGGTGACGCCGGGTTCGTCGACGGCCCATCCGTGCGTGGTGTTCGCGACGCTCTGGTCCAGCGACATGAGCGGCGCCCACGAGATCGAGACCAGGACGAGCACTACGACGGAGGACATCGCGAACCCGACGGTGGCGCGGACGGTGCGGTGGGTCGACGGCCGGTGGGGCGGCGAGTCGACGGTGGGGGTGTGCATACAGCGATCCTGGCCGACTCCCGGGAGCCCGGACCAATGCCGAGTCGTGAGATCACTGTCACGCCGTGCGACCGGAGCAAAGTCGTCGTGCCGCGCGTTGTCCTTGGGCCGGTCTTGATCCCCTCTTTGCCAAATCACGACCTGACGAGTGCCCGCAATGCGGGGACGAAAGCCACCAGCACGGGAACGACCGGGATGAGGGCGGCGGACGCGGTCAGCCGCAGCCGGTGCACCGGGGTGAGCCGCTCCGGGGGCGCGAGCAACCGGTCGACCCGCTGCGGCACATGGTCCTCGGGGGTCGGGCAGGGCCCGAACACCCCGCGGTCCTCGTTCAGGCCCACGAGGGCGAGGGCGACGGTGAGGCGGCCGTGGCGACGGGAGGCCGTGTCGTCGGCGGCGAGTTCGACCAGCCGGTGCATCTCGTCGCGGAACGCGGCGAACACCGGAACCCGGGGGAACCCGCCCGCGAGCGCCGCCGAACAGCGCAGCAGCCAGTGGTGGCGGGCCCGCGCGTGCCCCTGTTCATGGGCGACCACCGCGTCCACCTGCGGTCCCTCCAGGCGGCGCAACGCGGCCGTGGTGATGACCAGTCGGGGCGTGGGGCCGGGCAGCCACCAGGCGTCCGGCCGCTCGCCCTCGACCACGACCAGCCGGTCGCCGTCCGGCTCCTCGCCGGGCAACAGCGGGGCACGCAGGCGGAGTTCGGCTTGGCGGCGCCGACGCTGCCGCCGGTCCCGCAGGATCTCGCGGACCAGCATCGTGCCCGTCCACAGCCCGCCGCAGGCCAGCACCACGGCGGTGGCCACGGCCCAGGAACCCCCGCTGTCCAGCGCGTACGCCTCCACGACCCCCTGCGGCGCGGGCGCGAACACCCGCCCGCGCACCACCGTCCAGGCCGCCGCCGCGCTCAGCGCCATCGACAGCACACAGCACAGCAGTACGGCCACCACCACGCACTGCCACACCCACAGGGCGACCACCGGTTCACGGTCCGACCAGTCGGCGCGGGCCAGCAGTCGCGGGGCGACGACGGCGGTCAGGGCGCCGAGCAGCAACAACGCCGCGGGGACCATCATGGGGCGCAGCCTATGAGCGGGCTGGTGCGCGGCGACACGGGCCGGGCCGTCGAAGTGACGCAGACCACGACGGCCATGGCCTCGCGGCGGTTCAGACCGTCAGCAGCATGGCGAACATCCCGATGCCCATGGAGAGCCGGCAGGCCCGCGCCAGCTCCGGCCGGTCGCCCCAGCCGGTCGCCCCGGCCCGAATCGGCGCCCCCGGGGCGGCCGGTACGGGCACGAGTCGGAGCCCCGCCCGCACCACGTACCCGGCGAAGTACACCAGCAGTGCCCCCGTCACCAGGGGCAGGCCCGTGCCACCGTGACCGCCGCCCGGCGCGGCGGCCATGACCGCCGCCATGTAGACCATCGCCAGCGCGCCCACCAGATGGTGCAGATGGTGCGCGTTCCCGCGGGCCGCCCACAGCGCGCGCACCGCGGCCGCGCCGAACACGAGTGCGTAGCAGAGCCACGCCCAGCGCGGCGGGGTCAGGGCCGCGGCAGGCACGGCCATCGCCGCCATGCCGAACCCCATGAGAGCTTCGCCGCCGGCGGCACGCCGCTGCTCCTCCACGGCGCTGCGCATCCGCAGCAGGCAGTACCCCCCGGTCACCGCGCACAGCGCGACCAGCAGCCAGCCGGCCGAAACCGGTCCGTGCACCACGTACCTCCCCGTTCGACGACGTAGGTCGGGCCGAGAGTGAGGTCGGACAGTCGGTCATTGGCATGCCCGGGCCCGATGGCGCGCATACGAGCGCAAGGGTGTACGTGGGGGAGCGCGCGGGAGTGCGCCACGGCAGGCGGGCGCCACCGAGAACCGCGAGACGTGCACCACAGCCCGGCATATATTTCACGAGTAAAGCACCAGTTAAGGTTGGCGCATGCGCAGCGTCCGACCACCCCGTGCCCGCCGGCTCCCGCTCTCCGGTGCCCTCCGGTTGAACCGCCCCTCCGAGATCTGGTTCAAGCCCGCGCTCAGCGTGGTCGTCGCGATGGCACCGCCGAACCTGACGCTGCTGACGCTCGGCCGCCTCGACCTGGCCATGTACGCGATGGCCGGCTCCCTGTGTGCGCTCTACGCCCACCACCGCCCCTACGCGGACCGCGCCCCGACCCTCGCCCGGGTCGTGCTCGGCATGATCGCCGGACTCGCGGTCGCCCTCGTCACCGCCTCGCTCACCACGAACGCGGTGGCGCTGGTGACCGTGGGCGCGCTTCTCGCCGCCGCGCAGAAGGCCCTGTGCGACGCGAGCCGGATCGGGCCGCCCGCCAACGTCATCTTCACCTTTGTCACCTCGGCGGCCCTCTTCGCGCCCCAGAGCCTCGCCCAGGTCCCCGGCCACCTCGCCGTGGCCGCCGTCGCGGGCGCCTGGGCCTGGCTCGTGTGCATGGCCCCCGGCCTGGTGCGCCCCTACGGCCCGGAGTGCCGCGCCACCGCCCAGGCGCTGAACGCGGTGGCCGCCCACGTCGAGGCACCCGAGCGACCCGGGTCCCGCACGGCCGCCGCGGCCGCCGTGCACACCGCCTGGCAGACCCTGCTCGCCGCCGGCGCCCGCACCGAGCCGCGGCGCGCCCTCGCGACCCTCCTGGTCCGCGCCGACATCGCACTCGCCGCGCCCGCCGAGGCAGACCCCGACCGGCTGCGCGCGCTCGCGCCGAGACCGCGCACTGCCGCGCACCTAGGGCGGGCCGCCGCCCCGGCGGAGGCGGCCGACGAACCGCTCGACACGCGGCCCGGACAGCGGGGCCGCCGTCCGGCGCCGTGGAGCGCGCTCGGCCCGCTCGCCTCCCTCGCGGTCCGCACGGCGCTCGGTTGCGCCCTCGCCGGGTACGCCTCCCTCGCGCTCGGGGTCGGCCGCCCCTACTGGGCCCTCGTCACCGCCGCCTCGCTCTACCAGGCGAACCTCACCCTCACCTGGAGCCGGGGCGTCCAGCGCGTCGTCGGCAACATCGCCGGGGTACTGGCCTTCGCCGCACTCGTCCCGCTCGCCCACCTCGGCCCGGCGGCGCTCGTCCTGTGCTGCCTCGCGCTCGGCTTCGGCGCCGAGGCCCTGATCAGCCGCAACTACTGGCTCGGCACGGTCTGCGTCACCCCGATGGCCCTCCTCGTCACCGAGTTCGTCCGCTTCGCGGACCCCGGCGAGCTGATCACCGACCGGCTCCTGGACACCCTCGTCGGCGTGACGGTCGGCTTCCTCGCGGCGGTCGTCGTCACCGACCGGCGCTCCGGCGACCGGGTCGCCCACGCCCTCGCCGCCGTGGAGCGCGCCCGCACGCACACCCTCCGCACGGCGGTCGACGCGGACGCCGCCCCCGGCGCTCTGCCCGCCGCACGGCGCGCCCTGGCCGCGGCCCTGGTCGAACTGCGCGCCGTCTCCGACACCGCGAGCGGCGAATGGTGGCAACGCGCCCTGCCGGCGGAGCGGGTGACACACGTCGAGCGGGCCGGACACCGTACGCTCGCGGCGACGGTGCGACAGCACGGGTTCCGGGAAGCGGAGGGCGCACGGGCATGACGGCAGGCAACGGGCGGGCGGGGAGCGGCGCGGCTCTCGGGGACACGGTCGCCAAGGTGGTGCGCCAGTGGCAGACGGTGCACCCCGGTCTCGACACCGCCCCGATGGAGATCATCGGCCGCGTCAACCGGTGTGCCGCCCTCCTCCAGCAGGCCGAGGACGCGCCACTGCGTCACGCCGGGCTCACCCGCCCCGAGTTCGACGTCCTCGGCACGCTGCGCCGCACGGGCCACGAACTGACGCCCAGTGAGATCGCCCGCGAGACCTTCGCCTCCGGCGCCGCCGTCACCAAGCGCCTGAAGCTGCTCACCGAGCGCGGTCTCGTCGAGCGGCGGGGCGACTCCCGTGACCGGCGCGTCGCCCACGTCCGTCTCACCGACACCGGCCGGGACCTCGTGGACAGCGTCATTCCGGAGCAACTGGCGTACGAGGAGACCGTGCTCTCGGGGGTGGACACGGGCGACCGCCGCGAACTGGCCGTACTGCTGGGCGAGTTGCTGATCCAGCTGGAGGGCCGACTGGGGCTGCCGCGCGCCTGAGCCGGCGCCGGGTCACCCCTGGGTTTCCGCCCCGCGGACACCGAACACGGCCCCCTGCGGATCCCGCAGCACCGCGATCCGCGGCCCCTCCGGCACCGTGGTGGGCTCCATGAGGAGGGTGCCGCCCGCCTCGGTGACGATCCGGGCGGTGTCCTCGACGCCCTCCACGGCGAAGTACGGCAGCCAGTGCGAGGGCACCTCGGGCGGGAACTTGTCGTCCATCGTGATCATGCCGCCGAAGCGGGCGCCGTCGATGTCCCACCGGGGGTAGTCCCCGCCGCTGCTCACGCTCCAGCCGAACACCGCCGCGTAGAAGGACTTCGCGCGCTCCGGCGCACGGGTCAGCAGCTCGACCCAGCCGAGTGCGCCGGGCGCGTTGAACAGTCCTGCGCCGGGGAAGCTCCGCGCCTGCCAGAGCTGGAAGGCCGCGCCAGCCGGATCGAACACCACGGCGAACCGCCCGAGGTCGAAGACGTCCATGGGCTCCAGCACGACGGTCCCGCCGGCCGCCCGCACGGCCGCCATCGCCGCGTCGGCGTCGCGCACCGCGAACGACACGTTCCAGGCCACCGGCTGCGACTCCTGGTACAGCGGCGCGAGGGCGGCCACCGCCGCGTCCCCGAGGTGGGCCACCGTGTAGCCGCCGGCCTCCTGGCGCGGATCGGTCTCGGGGCGCCAGCCGAACAGCTCGGTGTAGAACCGCTCGGCCGACTCCAGGTCGCTGGTCCCCAGCTCGGTCCAGCAGGGCCCGCCGGTCACCGGCCGCTCGAGCTCCATGGTGTCCTCCGGAAGGGAATCGGGCGCGGTACGCGCGGCCCCCTCCTGCACGCTATGCCCGTGTCCCGGCCCCGGCCACCGGGGTGTGCCCCCTCAGATGCCGGGGCGGTAGCGCAGCGGATGGTCCGCGGGGATCTCCACCAGCACGATCTCGGTCCCGTCCGGGTCGGCGATCCACATCTCGATCAGCCCCCAGGGCTCCTTCACCGGCTCTCGCCGCACCTCCACCCCGGCCGCCAGAAGCTCCGTGTACGCCGCCGTCACGTCCGCGACCTGCAGCCACAGCTTCAGCGCGGGTGACGGCGGCGTCGGCGAGCGGCCCGCGACCTCCAGGAAACCGCCGCCGAGGAAGTACACGACACCCCGGTGCTCGCCCGTACCGAACTCCCGGTACACGGGGAGCCCGAGCTGCTCGCCGTAGAAGACGCGGGAGCGTTCGGGGTCGGTGGGGCGCAGGAGGGTGCGGCTGCTGAGTACGTGGATCATGAGTCGAGCGTAGGCGCTGCGGCCCTGTCCTCGGGTGCGGGCGGGTGGGGCTTTTCGCGCCGTTGCCCGCGCCCCTGTCGGGGCGCGGCTGTCGATACCCTCTTGCGTGTTCGAGCCCCGCAGACGTCCACCAGGAGCACCCCATGGACACCGCCGCCACCGACCTGACCTTCCGTGACGCCACCGACGCCGACGTGGACGTCCTCGTCGCGCTGATCGAGTCGGCGTACCGAGGGGACTCCAGCCGGGCCGGGTGGACCACGGAGGCGGACATCCTCGACGGGCAGCGGACCGATCCCGAGGGTGTGCTGGCGGTCGTCGAGGCACCGGACAGCCGGTTGCTCACCGTCGAGCGGGACGGCACGGTCGTCGCCTGCTGCCAGCTCGAACACCGCGGCGCGCACGCCTACTTCGGGATGTTCGCGGTGAGCCCGGCCCTCCAGGGCGCCGGCCTCGGCAAGGTGATCATCGCCGAGGCCGAGCGGATCGCGCGCGAGACCTGGGGGGTGCGCGAGATGCACATGACCGTGATCTCCGTACGGGAGGATCTCATCGCCTGGTACGAGCGGCGGGGATACCGCCGCACGGGACGGACGACCCCGTTCCCGTACGGCGACGAGCGCTTCGGCATTCCGCGCCGCGACGACCTGCGGTTCGAGCTCCTGGTCAAGGAGCTGGTGTAGCGGTCAGGCCGTGAATCGGCCCGTGCGTTTGATGTCCGGGTAGTCGGTCGTGGCGCCGTCCAGCTGGAGGGCGCGGACCAGGCGCAGGTGGTCCTGGGTGTTCACCACCCAGCCGATGATCCGCAGGTTGGCCTTGCGGGCCTTCTCCACGACCTCCAGCGTCAGCCGCCGGATGTTGAGCACCAGGGTGGCGGCGCCCACCGCCACCGCCCGGTCCACGACGTCGGTGCCGTAGCGGCTGGCGACCAGCGCGGTGCGTACGCCCGGCACGAGACGGGCGATCTCGGCGACCGCCTCGTCGTGGAAGGACAGCACTTCGACCCGTCCCACCAGGTCGCGCCGGTGCATGACCTCGGCGAGGGCGCGGGCCGCCGCGGTGTCCTTGATCTCGGCCTGGAGCGGCGCCCTCACCGCGTTCAGTACCTCCTCGAAGGTGGGCACGCGCTCGCCGCGGCCCGCGTCCAGGGCGCGCAGCTCGGCGAGGGTCTTGTCGGCGATCGGGCCCGTGCCGTCCGTCGTCCGGTCCACATCCGCGTCGTGCATGACGACGAGGGCGCCGTCCTTGCTCAGATGCAGATCGAGTTCGATGACGTCGAGGCCCGCGCGATCGGCGGCCACGAAGGAACGGAGGGTGTTCTCGGGTTCGACACCCATGACTCCGCGGTGACCGATGGTGAGGAAGTTCAAGGTGGACTCGCTTCCGTCGACGGCGGCTCGGCCCGCGTGACCGGGGAGGGGCGGCACGCGGCTGGGGCGCAGCGTAGTCCTCCCGCCGTGCGATGCATCCGCATGTGCACGGGCCCTTTCGGGTCGTGTCACCCCGTGTCGGCCGGGGGGAGAGGACCGTTTCCGCACCTTGCCCGCACCGATCGGGTCATCCCTGAGTGGGCGAGTTCGGTGGGCGTTGACCCCGAGTGCCACGGACCCGGAGGTCGGGACGCACGAAGTGTGATCTACGACGCGTGTGACAGGAGATTCAGCGGTTAGGTGCCGGGAGTGGCGGGAAGATTTCCGGCTGGGCCGCTCAAGATCGGTCTTGCGGTGAGGAACCCTCGCTACGTACGGTGTCACTACGAAAGGTTCTCCCGTGAAGGATGGGTCATGACGGAAATTCTTGTGCAGATGGGTGCGGAGGGCGTTGTTCCTTCGGTCGGTAGGGTGGTGGGGCACCCGGCCTGGCCCGTGCTCAAGGATGCCGTGGAGCGGATCCGGCCATGGCAGTCCAAGGACGGTTCGATCGACTTCGACGCCGAGCATGCCCCCGACCGGGGCGCCGCCGAGCAGGCCGTGCGGGACGTCGTCGGGGCCGTCGAGGCACTGTCCCCGCTGCTGCCGCACGACGCCGCCTACCACCGGGCCCTCGTCGGGGACCTGCGGCGCTGGGCCGACCAGGGCTTCGAGGTGCCCGACTTCCTCGACTCGCTGCTCGCCTTCCAGCCCGCCGCGAACCGTGCGGACGGCCTCCAGCACCTGGTCGTCTTCCCGATGTACACGCAGAACGGCAACCCCGACCGCAACCTCGAAGCGGTCGTGCTGCGCATGGTCTGGCCCGAGTGGCTGGCCGAGCTGGAGCGCACCCGGTACGACAACCCGCTGTTCTGCGGCATCAAGTTCGAGGACTTCACGGCGGGCTACGACACCAACTCCGCCGTGCTCTTCCCGGAGACCATCGCCGTGCGCGAGGCGCCGGAACGATTCTCCTGGGGTGGCATCTTCTGTGACCGCGAGGCCGCGCGGTTCCGTCGGGTGACCGACGCCGCCGTCGACATTCTCGGCCTGGAGCTGCCCGAGGACATCGCCGCGATGGTCCACGACCAGACCCGCTGCGAGGAGGCGTTCGTCCTGTGGGACATGGTCCACGACCGCACCCACAGCCACGGCGACCTGCCCTTCGACCCGTTCATGATCAAGCAGCGCCAGCCGTTCTGGATGTACGGCCTGGAGGAGCTGCGCTGCGACCTGACCGCCTTCAAGGAAGCCGTGAAGCTGGAGGCCGAAGGCGTCGCGCAGGCCCGTGACGTGCAGTTCGCGGTCCTCTTCGACCGGATGTTCCGCTTCCCGGTCACCGGTGAGCGCGTCCGCAACTACGACGGCCTCGGCGGCCAGCTCCTCTTCGCCTACCTGCACAAGCACGACGTCGTCCGCTGGACCGACAACAAGCTGCACATCGACTGGCAGCGCGCCCCGCAGGTCACCAACCAGCTCTGCGCGGACATCGAGCAGCTCTACCGCGACGGCATCGACCGCCCGAAGCTCGTCCACTGGTTCGCCGGGTACGAGCTGGTCTCCACCTACCTCGCCCCGCACCCCGGCTCCCGTTGGGCCAAGGGCCCGGACGCCCTGGATCTGACGCAGCCGCCGCGGAAACTCGTCGACGACGTGCTTCCGGACGAGTTTCCGCTCAGCATGTTCTATGAGGCGCTCGCCAAGAAGCTGAAGACCGTGATCGCCTCGACCAAGGGCATCACCGCGGCGGACACCGAGCGGGTCGCCGCGTGACCGCCCGGCTCGCAGGCGTCACAGTCGCTGCCCAGGAGGCGAAGACCATGCAGAACGGCAACGGTGCACTGAGCGGCGCGGTGATCGCGGTGGCCGGCGCGGGCGGACCCGCCGGCCGGGCGGCCCTGCTGCGGCTGGCCGACGCGGGAGCGATCGTCGTCGGCTCGGACAACGACCCCGAGCGGCTCTCTGAGGCCGTGGACGCGGCCCGCTACGCGCACGGCGGCGCCACCGTCGTCGGCGACACGGTCGATCTCCTCGACCTGCAGTCGACCCGTGACTGGGCCACCCGCATCGAGAAGGACTTCGGCCGGGTCGACGGCCTCGTCCACCTCGTCGGCGGCTGGCGAGGCAGCGAGACCTTCACCAGGACCAGCCTCGACGACTGGGACTTCCTGGAGATGCTGCTGATCCGCACCGTGCAGCACACCTCCCTCGCCTTCCACGAGGCCCTGCAGCGCAGCGAGCGCGGCCGGTACGTCCTGATCAGCGCGGCAGGCGCCAGCAAGCCCACCGCCGGCAACGCCGCGTACGCCGCAGCCAAGGCGGCCGCCGAGGCGTGGACGCTCGCCACGGCCGACTACTTCCGCAAGGCGGGCGGGCCGGACGGGCCGACCTCCGCGGCTGCCATCCTGGTCGTGAAGGCGTTGGTGCACGACGCGATGCGCGCCGACCGCCCCAACGCGAAGTTCGCGGGCTTCACCGACGTCAAGGAGCTGGCCGAGGCCATCGCCGGGGTCTGGGACAAGCCCGCCGCCGAAGTGAACGGAAACCGTCTGTGGCTGACCGACAAGCCGTGAACCCTCCGAAAACCGACGCCCGACGCCATCACGACCCGGAGGTCCGCGGCTTTGCCAGCGACAACTACGCGGGCGTCCACCCCGAGGTGCTCGCCGCCCTGGCCCTGGCCAACGGCGGGCACCAGGTCTCCTACGGAGAGGACGACTACACCGAGAACCTGCAGCGGATCGTCCGCAGTCACTTCGGCGCCACCGCGGAGGCGTTCCCCGTCTTCAACGGTACCGGCGCCAACGTCGTCGCGCTTCAGGCCGTCACCGACCGCTGGGGCGCGGTGATCTGCGCCGAGAGCGCGCACATCCACGTCGACGAGTGCGGGGCGCCCGAGCGGGTCGGCGGCCTGAAACTGCTCACCGTGCCCACGCCCGACGGCAAGCTCACCCCCGAGCTGATCGACCGGCAGGCATACGGCTGGGACGACGAGCACCGCGCCATGCCGCAGGTCGTCTCGATCACCCAGAGCACCGAACTCGGCACCCTCTACACGCCCGAGGAGATCCGCGCGATCTGCGACCACGCCCACGCGCACGGCATGAAGGTGCATCTGGACGGCTCGCGGATAGCGAACGCCGCCGCCTCCCTGGACGTGCCGATGCGGACGTTCACCAACGCGGTCGGCGTGGACCTGCTCTCCCTGGGCGGCACCAAGAACGGCGCGATGTTCGGCGAGGCGGTCGTCGTGATCAACCAGGACGCCGTCCGCAGGATGAAGCACCTGCGCAAGCTGTCCATGCAGCTCGCGTCCAAGATGCGTTTCGTGTCGGTGCAGTTGGAGGCCCTGCTGGCGAAGGACCTGTGGCTGCGCAACGCCCGCCACTCCAACGAGATGGCCCAGCGGCTCGCCGAGGGTGTCCGCGCGGTCCACGGCGTCGAGATCCTGTACCCCGTGCAGGCCAACGCCGTCTTCGCCCGCCTTCCGCACGACGTGAGCGAACGACTGCAGAAGCGCCACCGCTTCTACTTCTGGGACGAGGCGGCCGGTGACGTCCGCTGGATGTGCTCCTACGACACGACCGAGGAGGACGTGGACGGGTTCGTGGCAGCGCTGAAGGAGGAGGTGGCGCGCTGACGGCCACATGAGGGAATGCATAGATATACGGTCACCCGAAAAGTCATTGACTCGCGGGTGATCGTTTTCCTATGCTCTGCGGGCAT
Organism: Streptomyces sp. 11x1; assembly: GCF_032598905.1. Taxonomy (NCBI): domain Bacteria; kingdom Bacillati; phylum Actinomycetota; class Actinomycetes; order Kitasatosporales; family Streptomycetaceae; genus Streptomyces; species Streptomyces sp. 11x1. The sequence continues at coordinate 9,979,692 of NZ_CP122458.1, forward strand.
GGAGCTGATCCAGCAGAACCCCGACCTTTCCGCCTATCTGGCTGCCGACGAGGTCATAGACCATCACCATCCACGCGTGCGGCAGACGGCCGCGCAGCTGGCCAAGGAGGTGACCGACTCGTATGACTATGCGCGTGTCGCCTTCGAGTACGTCCGCGACGGCATCCCGCACTCCCAGGACGCCGACGATCCGCGCGTGACCTGGCGGGCGTCCGACGTCCTCGATCAGCGCACCGGGATCTGTTACGCCAAGGCCCATGCCTTGGCCGCGCTGCTGCGCGCCGAGGACATCCCGACCGCGCTCTGCTACCAGCGGCTGGCGCACGACGACGGCGAGGGGCACGTCGTCCACGGCCTGGTCGCCGTCCGCTTCCACGGCGCCTGGCACCGCCAGGACCCCCGGGGCAACAAACCCGGCGTGGACGCACGGTTCTCGCTGGACGGGGAGCGCCTGGCCTTCGTACCTGATACGGCGGCGGGCGAGTCGGACGACCCGATCCTCCACGCCGCGCCGCACCCGGCCGTGCTCGGCGCCCTCCGGGCGGCCCGGGACCGGGCGCACCTGTGGAGGATGCTCCCCGTGGCCCTGTAGGGCGGGGTCAGCGGGCCTCGGCCTCGCGGACCTGCTCCGGGGTCGGGGCCGTGCCGCCGAGGTGGGCGGGCATCCACCAGGTGTCGTCCGGGCCCTTGGGGCGGACCGGGTAGGCGCGCTGCGCCGCCTCCAGCAACTCCTGCACCCGCTCGCGGAGTTGGCGGGTGATGGCGCCCGCGTACTTGTCCTTGGAGGCCTCTATCGCCTCGCCGACCCGGATGGTGATCGGGATGTGGCTGCGCTTGAAGTTGCGCGGGTGGCCCTTGGTCCACAGCCGCTGGGTGCCCCACACGGCCATGGGGATCAGCGGGACACCTGCCTCCTGGGCCAGCCGGGCGGCGCCCGACTTGAAGCTCTTCAGCGTGAACGACTGGGAGATGGTGGCCTCGGGGAAGACGCCGATGATCTCGCCGGAGCGCAGCGAGTCCAGTGCGTGCGCGTAGGCCGCCTCACCCTGCTTGCGGTCGACCGGAATGTGCCGCATGTTGCGCATCAGCGGACCGGAGATCTTGTGCCGGAACACCGACTCCTTGGCCATGAAGCGCACCAGACGCTTCTGCGGGAGCGCCGCCAGGCCGTCGAAGATGAAGTCCAGGTAGCTGATGTGATTGCTCACCAGCACGGCGCCGCCCTGGCGCGGGATGTTCTCCGAACCCTTGCAGTCGATCTTCAGGTCCCAGACCTTGAACAGGGTGTGGGCGAGACCGACCGCGGGACGGTAGACAAGCTCTGCCATGGACGGAGTGGACCCTTCTCTCTGCCTGGGAAGAGGGGCTCCCGGCGGGAAGTTACGCAGCCGTAGGTTTACGGCATCTCGCAGATCGTGCCCCAAGAACGCACGAGTAGCCAGTCCTGGTGCCGGGCGGCGGCGAGATTCTCGTCACGTCGGACACACGATCGACCGCCGTTCGTTCACCAGGACGTCACCGCGCGCGTACGGTCACCCGGCGGACCAGCAGGTACATCTCGCACCCCAGGCAGTACCCGAACACCGCGTTCAGGAAGGCCGCGGCGAGCGCCGCGCCGGTCGCCGCCAGTCCCAGCCACCCGGGCCCGACCGTGAACCCGACCAGGCCCACCAGCGCGAAGACCAGCCCGACTCCCTGGGCGAACCGCGGCGGCTCCGGCGCCTCGAACTCCGTCGGCGGCCCGACACGCGGCCGGACGAGCCTGCGGAAGACCCAGCCGTACGGCGAACACCCCACCCCGCCCGCCGCGCCCAGCGCGAACGCGAACGTCTGCCAGGCCAGCAGCCATGCGCTGCCGGTGATCAGCACGACCGCCAGCACCACGGTCGTCACGGCGGCCCCGAAGCGGGGTCCCCTCACATCGATGTCCATGCGTCAAGCATTCCGCAGGCCAATCTCCATGGGGAGGCGGGAATCTTTGCAGTCTCGTGAACGCTGAAGCACGCTGTGACCGGACTTGTGGTGTGTGGACTGGTGCTCGCGGTGGCGAGCGCCTACGGAGTGCTGCATCGGCGGCGGAGCGGGAGAGTCAGGGTGCGCGGGCGGGACGGCGACAAGCGGCTCGGCGCGGCGGATTTGGGGGAGGGGCTCGGGGAACGGGCCACGCTGGTGCAGTTCTCCAGCGCCTTCTGCGCCCCCTGCCGGGCGACCCGCAGGGTCCTCTCCGACGTGGCCGCGATGGTGCCGGGCGTCGCCCATGTGGAGATCGACGCCGAGGAACACCTGGACCTCGTGCGCCGGTTCGACATCCTCAAGACGCCGACCGTGCTCGTGGTCGACGCCGATGGCCGGATCGTGCGCAGGGCGACTGGGCAGCCGCGCAAGGCGGATGTGATCGCCGCGCTGGGCGAGGCCGTGTGACACCGCATACCGGAACGTACTTGACTGTACGCGTCACCCCTCGTCAGCCTGACCGTATGCCACGGGAAATCCTTCTCTTCGAGCGTGTCCATGTGGACCTCGTCCGCACGGCGAGTTCGCGCTGTCCGGGAACCTGAGCCCTTCACGGAACAGCCCGTCGACTCCATCAGAAGGACATCTCCATGACGGCCACCTCCGGCCTCGGTTCGCCCCGGCTCGCCTCCCCCGACCTCCTGCGCTCCGTCTTCCGGCGCCATGCCGCCGGTGTGGCGGTGATCACCGCCCAGGGCGCCGCCGGTCCCGTCGGCTTCACCGCCACCTCGCTCAGCTCGGTCTCCGCCGAGCCCCCGCTGCTCTCGTTCGGCATCGGCACCGGCGCCTCCAGCTGGCCGGTGATCTCCGAGGCGGAGCACGTCGGTGTGCACATACTCGGGGAGCACCAACGGGAGCTGGCGGCCACCTTCGCGCGCAGCGGCGCCGACCGGTTCGGGGCGCCCACCGGATGGCGTAGCGGCCCGGAGGAAGTTCCCGTCCTCGACGACGTGCTCGCCTGGCTGGTCTGCCGGGTGGTGGCGCGCGTCCCGGCCGGCGAGCACCGCGTCGTCCTCGCCGAGGTCGTCGTGGGCGATCCCTCGGGCGCCGGCAGGCCGCTGCTGTATCACCAGGGCCGCTTCAACGGTCTGCGAGACTGAGTCCCGCGCGATTACGCAGGGTTGCCTAACTCACAGTTCAAAGCGCTTGCTTAGCGGGCACGAAATGCGAGATCGTAGATGTCGTACTGGCGAGTAATATTCCGAACGGAGCGCAGGTCGCCCCGATCGGGATCGGCCGCTTCAGGCGCCTATGCTGCCTGGAAGAAGGCAGCCCAGAAATGACGATGCAGTAGGAGAGCCGGCGTGAGCTTGAGGATCGTTGTCACTGTGAAGTACGTGCCCGACGCCACTGGCGACCGGCACTTCGCCGATGACCTGACCGTCGACCGTGACGACGTGGACGGTCTGCTCTCCGAGCTCGACGAGTACGCGGTCGAGCAGGCGCTGCAGATCGCCGACGAGGCCGACGACGCCGAGATCACCGTGCTGACCGTGGGTCCGGAGGACGCCAAGGACGCGCTGCGCAAGGCGCTGTCGATGGGTGCGGACAAGGCGATCCACGTCGAGGACGACGACGTGCACGGCACCGACGCGATCGGTACTTCGCTGGTGCTGGCGAAGGCGATCGAGAAGGCCGGCTACGACCTGGTGATCTCCGGTATGGCGTCCACCGACGGCACGATGGGCGTCGTCCCGGCGCTGCTGGCGGAGCGTCTGGGTGTTCCGCAGGTGACGCTGCTGTCCGAGGTGTCCGTCGAGGACGGTGTGGTCAAGGGCCGCCGTGACGGCGACGCCGCCTCCGAGCAGCTTCAGGCCTCCCTGCCGGCGGTCGTGTCGGTCACCGACCAGTCGGGCGAGGCGCGTTACCCCTCCTTCAAGGGCATCATGGCGGCGAAGAAGAAGCCGGTTCAGTCCTGGGACCTGTCCGACCTCGACATCGAGGCCGAGGAAGTCGGTCTGGAGGGTGCCTGGACGGCTGTCGACTCCGCCGCCGCGCGCCCGGCGCGTACCGCAGGCACGATCGTCAAGGACGAGGGCGAGGGCGGCAAGCAGCTCGCCGAGTTCCTCGCGGGCCAGAAGTTCATCTAAGGCCCGCAGTCGCCGACCGCCCCCTCACCCTTTCGCAAGCAGGAGAGCAATCCCATGGCTGAAGTTCTCGTCTACGTCGATCACGCAGGCGGTTCCGTCCGCAAGCCCACCCTGGAACTGCTGACCCTGGCCCGCCGGATCGGCGAGCCCGTCGCCGTCGCGCTCGGTGCCGGTGCCGCCGACACCGCCGCCGCCCTCGCCGAGCACGGCGCGGCTCGGGTCCTCACCCACGACGCCGCCGAGTACGCCGACTACCTGGTCGTTCCCAAGGTCGACGCGCTGCAGGCCGCCGTCGCCGCCGTCTCCCCGGCTGCCGTGCTGGTCTCCTCCTCGGCCGAGGGCAAGGAGATCGCCGCCCGTCTCGCGCTGCGTATCGGCTCGGGCATCATCACCGACGCCGTCGACCTGGAGGCGTCCGACGAGGGCCCGGTGGCCACGCAGTCGGTGTTCGCCGCCTCCTTCACCACCAAGTCCCGTGTCTCCAAGGGCACCCCGGTCATCACGGTCAAGCCCAACTCCGCCGCCGTGGAGGCCGCCCCGGCCGCGGGCGCGGTCGAGGCCCTGGACGTCACCTTCGGCGCGCTGGCCACCGGCACCAAGGTCACCGGCCGTACCCCGCGCGAGTCGACCGGCCGCCCGGAGCTGACCGAGGCCGCGATCGTCGTCTCCGGCGGCCGTGGCGTCAACGGCACCGAGAACTTCGCCATCATCGAGGCCCTCGCCGACTCCCTCGGCGCGGCCGTCGGCGCCTCCCGCGCCGCGGTGGACGCCGGCTGGTACCCGCACACCAACCAGGTCGGCCAGACCGGCAAGTCGGTCTCCCCGCAGCTGTACATCGCCAACGGCATCTCCGGCGCCATCCAGCACCGCGCCGGCATGCAGACCTCGAAGACCATCGTGGCCGTCAACAAGGACGCCGAGGCCCCGATCTTCGACCTCGTCGACTACGGCGTGGTCGGCGACCTCTTCGACGTCGTCCCCCAGCTCACCGAGGAGATCAAGGCCCGCAAGGGCTGAGCCTCACCGGTCTCGCCGAGGCCCCCACGACCGTTCGTACGGTCGTGGGGGCCTCGGCTCATCCCAGGGTCAGCGAGGCCTGCACCGGCAGATGGTCGCTCGGGTACATCCCGCCCCTCGAGAAGGTGTTCATCGCCGCCCAGTGCGTCGTCACCCCGGGCGAGGTGAGGATCCAGTCGATGCGTCTGCCCCCGGGCCTGGGCTCCCGGTAGCCGTGGTACGTCCCGTACGCCTCGGTGCGCGAGGCGGCTGCGTCCCAGGCGTCCACGAGACCGTTGCCCAGCATCAGGTCGTAGACCCGGTTGTCGTGTGCGGCGGCGTTGAAGTCACCGGTGACGACGACCGGCGCCGAGCGGTCCCACCCGGCGATCGTCTCGCCGATCAGCCCCGCCGAACGCTCCCGGGCGTACTGGCTGACGCTGTCCAGATGGGTGTTCAGGACGTAGAACTCCCGGCCTCCGTCGGCGAGATCGGCGAATTTCACCCAGGTCACCATGCGCAGCCAGTCCGCGCCCCAGGTGTTGGAGGCGATCGTGTACGGGGTGTCCGACAGCCAGAAGTGGTCGAACTCGATCGGGTCGAGTCTGCGGGTGTCGTAGAAGATCGCCATGAACTCGTCCTTGCTGCCGCCCCCTCGGCCGGTGCCGATCCAGTCGTAGTGCCCGTCGAGATCCTTCTCGATCATGCGCAGCTGCTGGTAGAGCCCTTCCTGGGTGCCGATGACGTGCGGTCGCTCGCGACGCAGCAGCTCCCGCATCACCGGCCGGCGGACGGTCCAGCGCGGTGTGCTGTCGACGACGGTCGCGAAGCGCACATTGAACGTCATGACGTTCAGCGCTCCCGCGTACTCACCGGCGGACGCCGGTTGTGACGAGCCCGCCGTCGTCAGCAGTGGCACGGCGATGGCGGCGGCCGCCGCGGACCTGAGTCCCTGGCGGCGCGTCACTCCGACCTCTTTCGGCACGCGATGTCCTCCCCTTGCGAGTCACCATGAAGCTTGCCTATGGATACGGATGAAGAGGCCGGATCGATGGTGACCAGGCGAAGAGCATGGGGAATCCCACGTCGAGAGGGTGTTGACCGAGGCGAAGATCGACCGTTAGCTTCGACATGCGGACTATTAATTCCGTAGTGCGGAAAAATGGAGGGTTGTGGAATGGGGCAGGGCCGACAGGAGAACGTGGCGACAAGTCTCGCGGGCGCCGTCAGCGAGGAGATCAGCGCCTCCCTCGCCCCCGTCGACGCGGAGTTGGAGCGCCGCTACCCGGGCGACCCCGGCACCCGCCAGCCCGTGCACACCGTCTACGTCCCCGGCGACGTCTTCGCCGCCGACACCCTGCGCACCTGGGGCGACCGGGCCCTCGCCGCCCTCGACGAGCACGCCCCCGACGCGGCGTCCTTCGCCGCCGTCCTCGGCCTCGGCGACGACCTCGCCGAACCCGTGTACGACCGCGTCCGCGCCAAGCTGGAGCGCGAACCGATCGAGGACCTCCGGGTCGACTTCGAGGACGGCTACGGGGCCCGCCCCGACGCCGAGGAGGACCAGGCCGCCGCCCACGCCGCCCGGCTGATCGCCCGGGCGTACGCCGACGGCACGGCCGCCCCGTACATGGGCATCCGCATGAAGTGCATGGAGGCCCCGGTCCGCGACCGGGGGATCCGCACCCTCGACATCTTCCTCACGGGCCTGCTGGAGGCCGGCGGCCTGCCCGACGGACTGCTCCTGACCCTGCCCAAGGTGACGTACGCCGAGCAGGTCACCGCCATGGTCCGGCTGCTGGAGGCCTTCGAGAAGGCACGCGGCCTGGAACCCGGCCGGATCGGCTTCGAGATCCAGATCGAGACCAGCCAGTCCATCCTCGCCGCCGACGGCACCGCCACCGTCGCCCGGATGATCGGAGCCGCCGAGGGCCGCGCCACCGGGTTGCACTACGGCACCTTCGACTACAGCGCCTGCCTCGGCGTCTCCGCCGCCCACCAGGCCAGCGACCACCCGGCCGCCGACCACGCCAAGGCGATCATGCAGGTCGCGGCCGCCGGCACCGGCGTACGCGTCTCGGACGGCTCGACGAACGTCCTGCCCGTCGGCCCGAGCGCCCAGGTCCACGACGCCTGGCGACTGCACTACGGCCTCACCCGCCGCGCCCTGGCCCGCGCCTACTACCAGGGCTGGGACATGCACCCGGGCCACATCCCGACCCGCTACGCGGCCGTCTTCGCCTTCTACCGTGAGGGGTACGCGCAGGCCGCCGCCCGCCTCTCCCGCTACGCCAACCGCGCGGGCGGCGACGTGATGGACGAGCCGGCGACCGCCAAGGCGCTCAGCGGCTATCTGCTGCGCGGCCTGGACTGCGGCGCCCTCGACCTCGACGAGGTCTCCGGCGCGACGGGCCTGACCCGCGCCGATCTGGAGGGTTTCGCCGCGCCGAGGCGGGCGGATCTGACCGTCTCCGGCAAGTAGGAACCGGTACGGGACGGTACGGACGGGTGGGCCGGCGGCAGGGTGCGTAGCGGTCCTGTGACAGCCGCTGCCTACGGTCGGGAGGGCCCCCGACCACGGCTTAGGCTTGCGCCATTCATCGGTGTGTCACAGGAACGAGGCGCGGGTGTCTTCGGGGGCGAACGAACAGACGGACGGTGCCGGGCGGATCCTCGCCGGGCGGTACCGGGTCGTGGAGCAGCTCGGACGCGGCGGCATGGGCGTCGTCTGGCGGGCCGTGGACGAGGTGCTCCACCGCGAGGTCGCCCTCAAGGAGCTGCGCACCTACACGGACGCCGGCGCGCCCGAACTGGCCGACCTGGGGCTGCGGATGCAGCGCGAGGCCCGGGCCGCCGCCCGCGTCCGGCACCCCGGAGTCGTCGCCGTGCACGACGTGGCCGAGGTCGACGGCCGCCCGCTGATCGTCATGGAACTGGTCGACGGGCCGTCACTCGACGACGTCCTGAACGACCGGGGCCTGCTCGACCCACGCGAGGCCGCCGCCATCGGCGCCAAGGTCGTGGACGCCCTCGCCGCCGCCCACCGGGTCGGTGTGCTGCACCGCGACGTCAAACCCGGCAACATCCTCCTGGACCGCTCGGGCCGCGTCGTCCTCACCGACTTCGGCATCGCCACCATGGAGAACCCGGGCGACGGCTCCGCCACCCACCTCACCCGCAGCGGCGAACTCGTCGGCTCCCTCGACTACCTGGCCCCCGAACGCGCCCAGGGCAACGACCCCGGCCCCGCCTCCGACGTCTGGGCGCTCGGCGCCACTCTGTACGCGGCCGTGGAGGGCTCGTCCCCGTTCCGGCGTACGTCCACCTGGTCGACGCTCACCGCGATCGTGACCGACGCGCTGCCCGAACCCCGGCGGGCCGGGCCCCTCGGGCCGGTGCTGCGGCAACTCATGGACAAGCGGCCGGAGTTCCGTCCGGACGCCGACGCGGCCCGCGCACTGCTGGAGGCAGTGGCCTCCGGCGGCCCGCTCGACCCCTCGATGACCGGGGCCACAGGGCCCGCGCCGCAGCCGAGGGCGGAGGCCCAGCACAGTGTCCCCTCGGTGCCGCCCGGCTTCGGGCCGCCGACCGCGGAGACCCCGGCTGCCGCGCCGACCCCCGGCTTCGGCCCTCCCCGGCCGCCCGCCGGGCCCGGCACCGGGGCCTCCCCGGCCGTCGGGAGCCCCGTCGCGGGCACGCCCGCGCCCCCCTCGGGCCCCGTCACCACCGTCTCCTCGACCGGAGGCCGGCCGCGCAAGGGCCGCGCCCTGCTCGCCGCCGTGGCCGTCACCGTCGTGCTCGCGGCCACGGGCGTCACGGTCGCCCTGCTGAACGGGGACGACGGCAAGGAGACAGGCGCCCGGACGTCCGTCGACGCGGCGAGCAGCGGCACCCCTTCCCCGGGCCGCAGCCGGGGCACGGTCGACCTCACCGACGACTCGGCCGCGAAGGAGAAGGACGCCAAGGAGTCCGCGAGCCCGGACGAGAAGACCGACGACGCCGAGAAGGACGACGGCAAGGCGCCGGAGGCGTCCGCGTCGCCGACGAAGAACGCGAGCGGCGGCACCACGGGCGGCGGCACGGGAGGCTCTGACACCTCGGGTGGCACCACCGGCGGCAGCACGACCGGGGGCACCACCGGCGGCGGGACCACCGAGGAACCGGTCTGCCACTCCATCGGCGGCGGCAAGTACAACTGCACGGTCTGGCGCACCGCCGACTCCTACACCGCATCCGGTACGAAGGTCGGCGTCCTCAACCAGGGCACCAACTACTTCTACTGTCAGTCGAACCTGGGCCGCCGCGAGACCTCCGGCGAGTGGACCAACGTCTGGTGGGCCAAGACCGACGACGACAGCGGCAACACCGATGTCTGGGTCAGCGACGTCTACATCCAGGGCGGCGACAACGACGCCCCGGTGCCCGGCCTCCCGGTCTGCTGAGGCCGGTACGCGCCGTCACGGCCGCCCCCGGGCCCCCGGGTGCGGCCGTACGTACTGTTCCAGGCCCGACACCGTCGTCCACCTCCGCTCGGCGAACAACTCCCTGCCCCGGACGCACAGTTCCCGGTTGCCGCGAGCCCGGGCGGCGAACTCGTCGGGTGTGGTGCCGAACAGTTCGCGCAACTCGGCCGAGGCGGCGAGGAGTTCGGTGAGCAGCGGGCGCTGACGGCCGGGATGGGGCCGGGGGTCCGGGCCGCCGTCGCGCAGCACGCCCCACCGGTTGACGTAGATCCAGGCGTGGTCGAGGACCTGGCCCGACTCCAGCTCGACCCGGAAGTCGGCGGCCGGCAGGGCGGCCCGCTGGAAGTTGCCGGTCGGCGAGTCGACGCCCTCGCTGGTGTCGACCACGGCGAGCTGGGCCTCGTCGAGCCAGGTGAGGAACAGGTCGGCGGTCGAGCCGGGGGAGTGGAACGGCGATGCCGAGAGGTAGCCGAGCAGGCTCACATGGGCGGAGACCCCGATCCCGATGCCCGTGACCCGGGCCTTGACCATGGGGATCCGGCACGCGACCCCGCGCTCCGCCATCTTGTGGACGAGCTGCGCCGGACAGGCGTTGGAGCCGACGGAGAGCACCGGCAGCCGGTCCTCGAAGACCAGCGTGTCCAGCGGCAGCATCCGGTTGCCGTCCAGGAGCGCGGACTCGGCCGGCCAGGCGCCGGGATAGCTCAGCGGGTCCTCGCGCGGCGCCACGGCGAGGCCGAGCGCTTCGAGCGTACGAGGGGCGGGGGCGTCCAAGGGTCAGCCCGCGGGCGGGAGTTCGCCCGAACCGCGGGCGATCAGCCGGGTCGGCAGCTCGATGCGCTCGGGGGCGACGAGGGAGCCGTCCAACTGCTGGAAGAGGCGTTCGGCGGCGGTGCGGCCGAGCCGGGAGGGATCCTGGGCGACGACGGTGATGCCCGGCCGGAGCAGATCGGCCAGCTCGAAGTCGTCGAAGCCCACGAGGGCGACCTGACGGGTGTGCTCGGCGAGGACCCGTACGACCGTGACCGTCACCCGGTTGTTGCCCGCGAAGACCGCCGTCACGGGCGAGGGGCCCGACAGCATGTCCTCGGCCGCCCTGCGGACCCGCTCGGGATCGGTGACGCCCAGCGACATCCACGCGTCCTCGACGGGTATGCCGGCGTCCTCCATGGCCGCCCGGTAGCCGCGCAGCCGCTCGGCGGCGGTGTGGATGCGGGGCATGTCGCCGATGAAGCCGATCCGGCGGTGGCCGTGGGCGATGAGATGGGTGACGCCGTCACGGGCCCCGCCGAAGCTGTCCGAGAGCACCACGTCGGCGTCGATCCGCCCGGCCGGGCGGTCCACGAACACCGTGGCGACTCCCGCCCTGATCTCGGGTTCCAGATACCGGTGGTCGTCACCGGCCGGAATGATCACGAGCCCGTCCACCCGGCGGGCGCACAGCGCCAGCGCCAACTCCTGCTCGCGGCCCGGGTCCTCCGCGCTGGACCCGTTGATCAGTAGCGAGCCGTGGGCGCGGGACACCTCCTCCACCGCCCGGCTGAGCGGGCCGTAGAACGGGTCGGCGAGATCCTCCAGGACCAGGCCGATGCTGGCCGTGCGGCCCTTGCGCAGCACCCGGGCGCTGTCGTTGCGCCGGAAGCCGAGCGCCTCGATGGCCTCCTGGACCCTGCGCTCGGTGTCCGGGGTGACGCCCGGCTCGCCGTTCACCACCCGGGAGACCGTCTTCAGACCCACCCCGGCCCGGGCCGCGACGTCCTTCATCGTGGGACGGTTGCCGTAGCGGTTCTCGGGGCGGCGGCTGATGCCGGCTGCGGTCTCGGGCACGGGGCGCTGTCCTGTCCTGTCGTCCACGGGGGCGGTCGCGGGTGCTGCTGCGGGTGCGGCCGGTGGTGCGGGGTGCGTGCGATCGGTGGTGCCGTGTCGAAATGGTGCGGCTGTTGTGGATGTGCCGTCGAGCATAGAGCCTGGACAACGTTGTCACAGCCGGGGGAGACTGTCTATCGCATTCTCTGGCCGGCGCCCCCCACCAGGCGAGCGTCGTGCTGCCGGATTTCCGGCCGGAGATCCGGGTGTCGCTGGATTCGGGCGCCCGGTAGGAGACTCGCAGCGGGAGAACTGACACTGATGCAGACCGACCTCGTGGCCGCGCTCGACATAGGCGGGACCAAGATCGCCGGGGCGCTGGTGGACGGCCACGGCCGGATCCTGGTGCGCGCGCAGCGCCCGACGCCCTCGCGGGAGGACGGCGACACCGTGATGCGGGCCGTCGAGGAGGTGTTCGGCGACCTGGCCGCCGATCCGCGGTGGAGCGGGGCGACGGCGGTGGGGATCGGCAGCGCCGGACCGGTGGACGCCTCCGCCGGAACGGTGAGCCCCGTGAACATCCACGGCTGGCGCGGCTTCCCCCTCGTCGAGCGGGTCCGGGGCGTCACCGGCGGGTTGCCCGTCGAACTGATCGGCGACGGCGCGGCCATCACGGCGGCCGAGCACTGGCAGGGCGCGGCGCGCGGCCACGACAACGCGCTGTGCATGGTCGTGTCGACGGGCGTCGGCGGCGGCCTCGTCCTCGGCGGGAAACTGCACACGGGCCCCACCGGGAACGCCGGCCACATCGGCCACATCAGCGTCGACCTCGACGGTGACGCGTGCCCGTGCGGCGCCCGCGGCTGCGTCGAGCGCATCGCCAGCGGGCCCAACATCGCCCGGCGCGCCCTGGAGAACGGTTGGCGGCCCGGGCCCGACGATGACACCTCCGCCGCCGCGGTCGCCGCCGCGGCGCGGGCCGGCGACCCGGTCGCCGTGGCCTCGTTCGAACGGGCCGCGCAGGCCCTCGCCGCCGGGATCGCGGCCACCGCCGCCCTCGTCGAGATCGATCTCGCGGTCATCGGCGGCGGCGTCGCGAACGCCGGTGACGTCCTCTTCGCCCCTCTCCGCACCGCACTCAAGAACTACGCCACCCTCTCCTTCGTCCAGGGCCTGACGATCGCGCCCGCCGTGATGGGGACCGACGCCGGCCTGGTCGGCGCGGCCGCGGCGGCGCTGACCGGACGACGGAGCGGGCCGGGATCCGGGACGGAGTGATCGGGGCGAGAACGAAACGCGGAAACGGGGCGTGACCCCTCGGGGGCTTCCGCAGTTGAGCGGGGCATGAAGAAGCGCAGCATGCTCGCCATCGCCTCCCTGGCCACCGGTTTCGTCGTCGCGGCCGTCACGCCGTCGCACGGTCTGGAAGCCGCCGACACGCTCGGCAAGACCGACGCACTGAGTAAACTGGACGTCGAGGACACGCTCGGCGAGGTCGGCAAGACGGTCTCCAGCGACAGCCTGGCGGTCGACGACGACGCCCTGGGAGGCCTGGGCCAGGAGGGCAAGGACGGCAAGCAGGGCTGACGTCCTGGTGGGGGGTGACGGATCCTCCGTCCGCCTCCCCACGCACCGCGCACGGCGGGCCCGCTTCGGCGGGGCCCGCCGTCGTCGTATTCCGGCTCCTCATCAGCGGCTGGTTTCCGTGGCGGAGTGGAGGGCAAGCCTCAGGGGGTCAACAGAAGAGGGGGAACCGTGATCGTCTGGATCAACGGTGCGTTCGGTGCGGGGAAGACCACCACCGCACGGGAACTGATCGAACTGATCCCGAACAGCACGCTCTTCGACCCCGAGGTCATCGGCGGCGCCCTGACGCACATGCTGCCGGCCAAACGCCTCGCCGAGGTCGGCGACTTCCAGGACCTGCCGAGCTGGCGCCGGCTGGTGGTCGAGACCGCCGCCGCACTGCTCGCCGAGCTGGGCGGCACCCTCGTGGTCCCCATGACCCTGCTCCGCCAGGAGTACCGCGACGAGATCTTCGGCGGCCTCGCCTCCCGCCGCATCCCTGTACGGCACCTGCTCCTGGCCCCGGCTGAAACGATACTGCGGGAGCGAATAGCCGGGCGGGAGATCCCGCCCGACCTCCCCGAGGGCGAGATGCGGCTGCGTCAATGGGCGTACGACCACATCGCGCCGTACCGCGCCGCGCTGAGCGGCTGGCTCACCTCGGACGCCCATCTCGTCGACACCGGCACCCTCACCCCGTACGAGACCGCGCGGCGCATCGCCGATGCCGTGGCCACCGACGGGGTACCCGTGTGCGACATCGTGCAGACCCCCGAGCCGACCGCCGAGACGGTCGCCGCGGGGGTCCTGTTGTTCGACGAGCAGGACCGGGTGCTGCTCGTCGATCCGACCTACAAGCCCGGGTGGGAGTTCCCCGGAGGGGTGGTGGAGGCGGGGGAGGCACCGGCCAGGGCGGGGGTGCGGGAGGTGCTGGAGGAGACCGGGATACGGCTCGACGAGGTGCCCCGGCTGCTGGTCGTCGACTGGGAGGCGCCGGTGGCACCGAGGTACGGAGGGCTGCGGCTGCTGTTCGACGGCGGGCGGCTGGACGTCAGTGGGCCGCAGCGGCCCGTGCTGCCGGGGACCGAGCTGCGTGACTGGCGGTTCGTCACGGAGGAACAGGCCGCGGATCTGCTGCCGCCGGTGCGCTACGAGCGGCTGCGGTGGGCGTTGCGGGCTCGGGAGCGGGGCGCTGCGCTGTACCTGGAGGCAGGGGTTCCCGTGTAGGGGGCTGTTCGTGCCGCCGCCGTTTCGGGTCGGTGGTCGGGCGGGTGCGGGTGGATCGTGGTTGCTCGCGCAGTTCCCCGCGCCCCTTTCGGGGCGCGGGCTCGCTCAGTTGGCTGCGTAGTTCCGCAGGAACAGGGCCTCCGTCACCGACATGCGCTCCAACTCCTCAGGGGACACGCTCTCGTTGACCGCGTGGATCCGGGCCTCCGGTTCGCTGAGGCCGATGAGGAGGATCTCGGCGTCGGGGTAGAGGGCGGCGAGGGCGTTGCAGAGGGGGATGGATCCGCCGTGCCCCGCGTACTGCATCTCCTGACCCGGGTGGGCGACGGCCATCGCCGCCGCCATCGCCTCGTACGCCGGGCTGGAGGTGTCGGCGCGGAACGCCTGGCCGTGGCCGATGAGTTCGCAAGCGACCCGGGCGCTCCACGGGGTGTGGGCCACCAGATGCGCTTCGAGCAGCTTGATCGCCTGCTGGACGTCCACGCCCGGCGGGACGCGCAGCCCGACCAGGGCGCGGGCGCTCGCCTGGATCGACGGGGTCGCGCCGACCACGGGCGGGGCGTCGATGCCCAGCACGGTGGCGGCGGGCCGCGCCCAGATCCGGTCGGCGACGGTGTCGGCACCGACCAGCGCCACACCGTCGAGCACCTTGGCGTCCTCGCGGAACTGCGCGTCGGTGTACTGCAGGCCGTCCCACGTCCCGTCGCTCACGAGCCCCTCGACGGTCGTCGTGCCGTCCTCGGCGCGCAGGGAGTCCAGGACACGGATCAGCGCGGCCAGCGCGTCGGGGGCCGCGCCGCCGAACTGCCCCGAGTGCAGGTTGCCTTCGAGGGCGTCGACGCGCACCCGCATGAGGATCATGCCGCGCAGGGAGGTGGTGACCGTCGGCAGGCCCACCCGGAAGTTGCCCGCGTCCCCGATCACGACGGTGTCGGCGGCGAGCAGTTCGGGGTGCGCCTCGGCGTACCGCTGGAGGCCGCCGGTGCCCATCTCCTCGGAGCCCTCGACGATCACCTTGACCGTGACCGGCACCCCGCCGTCGGCCTTCAGGGCCCGCAGTGCCAGCAGGTGCATGATCACACCGCCCTTGCAGTCGGCGGCGCCCCGCCCGTACCAGCGGCCGTCGCGCTCGGTCAGCTCGAACGGCGGCGACACCCAGGCGGCCTCGTCGAGCGGCGGCTGCACGTCGTAGTGGGCGTAGAGGAGGACCGTCCTCGCGCCCTCGGGTCCCGGGAGGCAGCCGTACACGGACTGGGTGCCGTCGGGGGTGTCGAGCAGGGCCACGTCCTGGAAGCCCTCGGCGCGCAGCGCGTCGGCGACCCAGCGCGCGGCGCCCTCGCTCTCGCTCCTCGGGAACTGGTCGAAGTCCGCCACCGACTTGAAGGCCACCAGTTCGGCGAGCTCCTGCTTCGCCCGGGGAATCAGCGAGGCGACGGTCTCGGCGACCGGGTTCGACGGCATGGGCACGCTCCTGGTGGGTGCGACGTTGTCCTTCTGGGTACGGGGCCGCACACGCTCCTGCCCGGTGTGTCGGTGTAGGGCGCATGCGCTGCCGATCCTCCCACAGCGGCCTGGGGCGTCACCCGCCGTAGGATGCGGGGGACAGGTGCGGCAGGCGGCTGGATCGGGAGCAGTAGACCATCGTGAGCAGCGAGAACTCTTCGGCGGACGACGTGCAGCGGGTGTGGGACGTCGTCGTGGTGGGCGCGGGCCCCGCAGGGGCTTCGGCCGCCTACGCGGCGGCGGTCGCGGGACGCAGCGTCCTGTTGCTGGAGAAGGCGGAGCTGCCGCGCTACAAGACGTGCGGCGGCGGCATCATCGGTCCCTCGCGCGACGCGCTGCCGCCCGGCTTCGAACTGCCCTTCAAGGACCGGGTGCACGCGGTCACCTTCTCCCTCGACGGCCGCTACGCCCGCACACGCAAGTCGAAACAGATGCTCTTCGGGCTGATCAACCGGCCCGAGTTCGACCAGCAGCTCGTCGAGCACGCCCAGAAGGCGGGCGCCGAGCTGCGGACGGGCGTCACGGTCACCCGTGTCGAGCAGCACGGCTCGGCGGTGCCCGACCGGCGTACCGTCGCCGTCGTCCTCCAGGGCGGTGAGACGCTGCTCGCGCGGGCCGTCGTCGGCGCGGACGGCAGCGCCAGCCGCATAGGGGCACATGTCGGGGTGAAGCTCGACCAGGTCGACCTCGGCCTGGAGGCGGAGATCCCCGTTCCGGAGACGGTCGCCGAGGACTGGAAGGGGCGCGTCCTCATCGACTGGGGCCCGATGCCCGGCAGTTACGGGTGGGTCTTCCCCAAGGGCGACACCCTGACCGTCGGGGTGATCTCCGCGCGCGGTGAAGGTGCCGCCACCAAGCGTTACCTGGAGGACTTCATCGGACGGCTCGGCCTCGCCGGCTTCGAACCGAGCGTCTCCTCCGGGCACTTGACGCGTTGCCGGGCCGACGATTCGCCGCTGTCGCGGGGCCGGGTGCTGGTCTGCGGGGACGCGGCGGGGCTGTTGGAGCCGTGGACCCGGGAGGGCATCTCCTTCGCGCTGCGCTCGGGGCGGCTGGCCGGTGAGTGGGCGGTGCGGATCGCCGAGGCCCACGACGCGGTGGACACCCGCCGCCAGGCCCTGAACTACGCGTTCGCCGTGAAGGCCGGGCTCGGTGTCGAGATGAGCGTCGGCAAGCGGCTGCTGATCGCCTTCGAGCGGCGGCCGGGGCTCTTCCACGCGGCCCTCACCGGATTCCGGCCCGCGTGGCGGGCGTTCGTCGACATCACGCGCGGGTCGACCTCCCTGGGGGAGATCGTCCGCAGCCACCCGATCGCCCAGCGCGCGCTGACCGCGTTCGACAAGTAGGACCAGGCCGTCGCCCGTGTCGCCACCGGCACCCCGGCCGGTCACCGCTGGACGGTGATCCGGAAGACGGGGTGCTTCGGCGCGGCGGCGAGCAATTCGGCGTCGGTGGAGTCGGCGTCGACGTCACCGAAGAACCGGCCCACTTCCCAGCCCCACTTCTTCAGGTAGGAGCGCAGCACGGCGGGCTTCTCCTCGTCGGGCAGCTCGACCGCCGTGAACTCCCGCACCCGGCGGCCCACCTGGAGCCGTCCGCCGCCGGCCGCCCGCATGTTGCGCACCCACTCCGAGTGGCCGCGCGCCGAGACGAGGTAGGGGCCGCCCTCGTACGGCAACGGGTTGACCGGAAGCCGACGCCACTCGCCGCTCCTGCGGCCGCGCACGGAGAGTTCGGCCGTGCCGAGGAGGCTGACGCCGTGGCGGGCGAGCCAGCCGATGATGCCGTTGAGCGCGCGGTCGACGCGGTTGGCCTTGATGTAGTGGGGCGACGACGACATGGGGTTCCTCCCGTGGGCGGGCGAGCGGGTCTCCGGGCGATGCGTCCGGAGAGCACTGCTCTCACTTGAGAGCAGTGTGCACGAGATTGGTGCTCTGCAGCAAGAGCAGTGCTCTTGTTTGTGTGCAGTGCTCTGAATCTGTGGCACACTCCTCTTCATGAGCACTGCACGAGGGGTTCGCGCCCGTGCCCGGATCGAGGTCACCGCCGCCATCAAGGACGAGGCGCGCAGACAGCTCGCGGCGGAGGGTGCCGCCAAGCTGTCGCTGCGGGCCGTCGCACGCGAACTCGGCATGGTCTCCTCCGCGTTGTACCGCTACTTCCCGAGCCGTGACGAGTTGCTCACCGCGCTGATCATCGACGCGTACGAGTCCCTGGGCGGGGCCGCCGAGGCCGCGCACGCGAAGGCCGCCGGGGAGAGCCCGGCCGGGCAGTGGGTCGCCGTGTGCGAGGGGGTGCGGGCGTGGGCGCTGGCGCGGCCGCACGAGTACGCGTTGATCTACGGCTCGCCGGTGCCCGGGTACAGCGCGCCCGAGACGACGGTGCCGGCCGCCTCCCGGACGGGGCAGGTGCTCATCCGGATCCTGCGGGACGCGCATCTGGCCGACGCGATGGCGTTGCGGGAGCTGCCCGCCGAGCTGCGGCCCGAGGCGGTGCGGATGGCTGAGGACTTCGCTCCCGATCTGCCGCCGGAGGCGCTCGCGGTGCTGGTCGGGGCGTGGGCCCAGTTGTTCGGGCTGGTCAACTTCGAGGTGTTCGGGCAGTTCAACAAGGTGGTCGAGGACCGCGAGATGTTCTTCCGGTACGCGGCGCACGGGCTCGCCCGCCATGTGGGACTGGCCGGTGTGGTCCGCCCGGAGCAGACGTGATCACCGACTGGGCGGGCGGCGGCCGGGCGCCCGCGACCGCGCGCGGATCGTCGTCCTGGCCTACGGGGACTGCGAGTTCGGGTTGTCGCGGCCGGGTCGGCTGGGCCGCGCCTCGCCCGGTCCGTCGGGCGGTGCGGGAGCCCGCCGGTCCGCCCGGAGGGCGTGCCTGAAGCGGGTCAGCACGATCGTGACGACCGCGACGAAAACCACGACGGTGGCGGCGGCCGAGAGGTGACGGAGCAGGTCCTCCCGGCCGCGCAGGGAGCCGACGACGTCCGGCAGGAACTCGGTCACCCCGAAATAGGCCGCGCCCGCCATCACCGCCCCCGCGAAGAGGGCGAACCCGATCTCCGTCGTCATCGCGTCCCGCTCGGCCTGCGTCCGTCTCCCCATGGACCGAGTGTGGGGGCGGCGGGCGTACCGGACAAGAAGGTCGGCGCGCCCGCCGGTTCGGTTTCAGACGATGCCCGAGGCTTCCCGCCACAGCTCGGCGAGTGCGGGGTCGCCGGTGACGGAGGGGAGGGGGATCCGGTTCCACAGAGCCAGGTAGAGCCGGGACGCCGGGCCCGTGATCTCGCAGTCCGCGTCCGGGGCGTGTGAGACGTCCACGCGTTCCGCCGCCGGTGGTTGGGACGACAGCCGTACGGTCCAGGCGGCGTCCGTGTCGGTCGCGCGCACCCGTAGGACACGTGGTGTTTCGGTGCGCACCCGGCTCTTGGGGCGGGCGTGGAAGCAGAGCAGCAGTTCGTCGATGCCGTCGACCGCGAAGTCGACGGCGAAGTCGGAGGTGAGGGTCGGGGTGGGGTCCAGGACGGCCTCGGTGAGGTGGGCGCCGCGCGCGTCGCCGAGGGCGGACTCCGCGTCGGCGCGGTGCACGGCCGTCTCGTGGGCCTGGCGGCGTGCCCAGAAGGCCAGGGGGGAGGGGGCGGGCAGAAAGCTCCAGCAGTCGAGGTCGGCAGGGGCGGCGCGCAGGGTGTCGAGGAGACGTCGGTGGCCGTCCTCGAACCAGGTCAACAGTGTGTCACCGTCCAGTTCTCCCGGCCCGTCCGGGAGGGGGCGGGGCGTGGGTTGTCCCTCGGCGACGAAGGCCGTGGCCCAGCGGTGCACGGCTCCCGTGTGGCGTACCAGGTCCCGTACCCGCCATGACGGACAGGTCGGGACCTCGGCGTCCGTACCGGCCTTGCGGGCGGCCGTGGCGAGCAGTCGGCCTTCCTCGTCCAGGGCTCTGATGTGCTCAGCGGTCTCCATGGGAGGAGTCTGCCGGACGAACCGCGCGTGCAGCGCCTGTTACGGGCCGATGTACGTGCCGAGCCGACGTACCTGCCCCGGCACGCAATGCCCGAGCCGGCGTGCGTGCCGGTGCCGAGGCCATGCCCGAGCCTGCGTGCCCGGGCCGACGCAGTTGCCGAGCCCACGTGTGTGCTCCGGCCGGCGCGTGCCCGGGCCGATGGTACGCCCGGGCCGACGCACATGCCGAGCCGACGTGTGTGCCTTGGCTGACGCGATGCCCAAGCCTGCGTGCCTGCCAGGGCCGACGCTGTTGCCGAGCCGACGCGTGTGGCCCGGGCCGACGCAAAGCTCACGCCGGCGTGCCTGCCAGGGCCGACGTGATGCCCGGGCCGATGGCACGCCCGGGCCGACGCGCATGCCTGGCCCCGCGTGGCCGTCACCGGGCTGAGCGCAAGCCCCAGTCGGGTCGGCGCTCGGGGCGCGACTGGGTCGCCGGTGGGGTCAGGGGGCCGAGCGGATGCGCCCGTGGTGGCGTGTCCTCGCCCCCGGGTCCTCCTCGGCCAGCCACTCGGCGACGCTGTGGGCGATCGGCTGGCCGGTGTCCATCTCCACGAACCCGAACTGGCCGGACTGATTGCACTCCAGGAACCACCAGATCCCGTCCGCGTCCTCAGCGAAGTCGAAGGCACCGTAGGCGAGTTCGGCGTCCCGCAGATAGGCGCGCGCGGCGGCGGCGGTGCGCGCCGGGACCTCCACCGGCCGCCAGGGCGCGGTGGAGGCCGCGAAGCGGACGTCGACTTCCTCGGGATGCGCGTCCGGGGCGACCGCCTTGCGGGCCGCCAGCATGCGGTCGCCGACGACGGTGAGCCTGATGTCCGCCGCCTTGGCGATCCGGCGCTGCAGCAGCGTCGGTCCGAACGCCACGGCGGTGAAGTCGGTGCCGGGCGCGACCCGACTCGTGGGGACTGTGCGGGCCGGCTCCTGCGGGTGGGTGCCGGAGACCGGCTTGACCACCAGGTCCGGGAAGCGTTCGGCGAAGTCGCGGGCGGCCTGCGGGAACGTGGTGATGAGCGTGGCCGGGACGGGGAGGCCGCAGCGCTGGGCGTGCCGCAGCTGCCACGGCTTGTGGCGGGCCCGCCGGGCCGCGTCCGGGTCGTTCATCCAGCGGACCCCCGTGCCGCGCAGCATGCCGTACAGGGCCTGCGAGGACTCCTCGGTCAGCCAGGCGGACGGCTCGCCGACCCGGCTGGCCGGGACGCCCGGCCGGCGCAGCCAGATGGAGCGCAGCCCGCTCATGCTCACCAGGCGTCCGCCGGCGGACAGATGTCCGCGGAAGGCGCCGTGCACATACTCGCCGGAGAGGGCCACCCCGCCTGGGAGGTCGGCGGGGTCGAGCCGGACCACCGGGACGCCGGTCCTGTTCAGTTGTGCCACCACCAGGTCCGCCGTCACATCCTGTTCGCTGGTGAGGATCAGCACCGTCATCGTCGCTGGTCCGCGTTCAGTCGTCGAAATGGGTCTTCGAACCCGCGGTGGACGTCGTCGCCCCCAATTCCCGCATAAGACCCTGGTCGTGAGCGGCTATCCGCCCATCGGCGAGCACGTTCAACTGCAGCCCGGAGTCGTAGGTGTACGGAGCGCTGAACTCCAACTGCTCAGTGGAGCGAGCGTAGTTGAGCACGAACAGTCGCATCGTTTCTCCTTGTTCGGGACCATCCGGAAAGCGGATGGTGACGCTCCGGCCTCCCTCTGTTCGGCCGGGTCGCAGTGTCTCCAGGGAGTTATACGAATCGAACGACTGAATGGTTGCCTCATCTTCTCGGAGGGCTGACTTCATGCACCGCGAGGGGTCAAGAGGCAACGGTGAGTGGTCAACTCGCGGCCGAGTGGCGCGTGGCGAAGGCGATGACGGAGGCGAACGCGGCGAGTACGGCGACGCTGGTGAGTGCGGAGGGCAGCGAGAACCACTCGGCCATGAAACCGATCGCGGGCGGGCCGAGGAGCATGCCGAGGTAGCCGAGCGTGGAGGCGGTCGCGACACCGCCCGGACCGGCCATCGCGCCGGCCCGTTCGATGGCCACCGGGAAGATGTTGGCGAGGCCGAGACCGGTGACCGCGAAGCCGAGGAGGGTCGCCCAGACCGAGGGGGCGAGGGAGCCGAGCAGCATGCCGGCCGTCGCGGTGGCCCCGCCGGCCACGAGCACGGTGGACCTGCCCAGACGTTCGAGCAGGGTGGTTCCGGTGAGTCGGCCGACGGTCATGGCGAGCGCGAAACACGAGTAACCGATCGCCGCGACACCGGGTGAGGCGTCCAGGTCCGCCTCCAGGTGCAGGGCGCCCCAGTCGGCCAGCGCCCCCTCGCCGTAGGCCGTGCAGCCGGCGATCAGGCCGAGGACGACCACCAGCGCGCGCGTACGGCCGTCCAGGCGGCCGGGGACCCGCGGGCCGGTCTCCCGGGCGGGCAGGCCAGGAGCGCGGTCGAGGGGTGCGGGGGGTTCGTGGCGCAGCAGGGCGGGCGCGGCGACGGCGGTCACCAGGAGGCCGATCACGGTGATGCCGAGCAGATGGCGGGTGGGGGAGAGTGAGCCCGCGACGAGGCTGCCGAGCCCGGCCCCGACCATGCCGCCGAGGCTGAACGCGGCGTGGAAACCGGGCATGACGGGCCGCCCCAGCGCGGCCACCAGGTCGACGGCGGCGCTGTTGAAGGCGACGTTGATCCCGCCGAAGGCCGCGCCGAACACCAGGAGCACCGCGCCCAGGGCGAGCGCCGAGTGGGTGAGCGGGGGCAGGGCCACGCTGAGGGACAGCAGCACGGCGCAGGCGACCGTCACCGGGTGGCTGCCGAAGCGGCGGCAGAGGCGGCCGGTGAGCATCATCGTGATCACCGCTCCGGCGGACACGCCCAGCAGGGCGAGCCCCAGGGCGCCGGGCGAGGCGCCGGTCTGCTCCTTGATCGCGGGGATTCTGACCACCCAGCCGGCGAAGACGAAGCCGTCGAGGGCGAAGAAGGCGGTGATGGCGATACGGAGGGTTCGCAGGTGTGAGGGTCCGGCGGGGTGGCCCGGCACGGCGTTGTGCGATCGGGTTTTGTTTATTCGCGGCACAAAACGAGGCTAAGTGGGGGCCGAGGCTGGGACAAGGTGGTCCGCGGGGCGGGGCGGCGCCCTGAGCCGGTGGGGCGGGGGAGGGGGGCGGCGCCCGGAAGCGGTGCCCGTGGGCAAGGTGGCGGCGCCCTGAACTGCGACTCGCGTACGAAAGCAGGGCGCCGCTCCCGCTCGTGCTCGATGATTTCATATGCGTGTACAACTAATGTGCTTGCCGTCTTCCCGTGCGGACGACGTAGGTTGAAGCGGCCGGTACTGAACGGGTGGAGGCCCTGATGCGCGTACGTGACGCGGCACCACACGGTGCCGGCGCCGGTGCGCGGCTGATCACCCGACGGCACGTGGACTACTGCCGTACCGCCTCCGCCGTCTGTCCTTCCGCACGCCTCTGACCCCCGGCCGGCACCCAGTGGCTACATCACTAGGGCCGGACCTCTCGTCGTGTCCTCGGAAGGAACCCCCATGTCCGGCTCCGCCCTGCGCCTCGCCGTCGAACTCGACGGCGAGGCGCCCCCCGGCGGCCTGGCGCCGCGCCGCCCACGCTCCCGACCAAGTGCTCACCCCGCGAGGCGTGGCCCGGGTGGCCGTCGCCGCGGAGAGCGCCGGGTTCACCCCGCTCACCCGGGACGACGGCCTGCTCCCACCCGCCGCCGCGCCCGACACGGTCGGCCGGATCGGCGCGGTGGAACGGGCCGCGTTCGTCGCCGCGTCGACCGCCGTCGTCGTCGGCGTCGCTCCCGTTGTTCCGCTGACCGTCGCCCGGGCCCTCTGGGACGGCTGGATGGACGGCGCCGCCTCCGGCTCGCCCGGTGCCTTTCCACCTGCGGCGCCCGGTGCCGTACGCCGACTGAGCCACCGGGGACGGCAGTTCGACGTCGACCTGGTGCCCACCCTGCCGCGCAGCGCCCAGGGGCATCCGGTGATCTTCCAGGCCGGAGACTCGGCCGAGAGGCGGGACTTCGCCGCCCGCGACGCCGATGTCATCTTCTCCGCGCACGGCGAGGACTCCGACGACGCGCTCGCCTTCGCCGAGGACGTCCGGGCCCGCCTGGCGGCCGCCGGACGGCCCGAGGGCGATCTGCGCATCCTCCCCGGCACCGAGATCATCATCGGGGCCACCGAGGAGGAGGCACAGGAGAAGAAGCGCTGGATCCGCCGCCAACAGGTCACCCCCGCCTCGGCGTTGGGTATCGCCGGGCTTCTGTGGAACCGGGACCTCTCCGACCGGGACGTGGACGGGCCGCTGCCGAAGGAGGACCCGGTCGTGGTCGAGAACGACGGTTCCTTCGGCGCCCGGCCGCGTCGCCGATCCGCACAAGGTGGTCGCCGGCTGGCGGGAGAAGGCCGAGGCGGACGGCTGGTCGCTGCGCGAGACCGTCATCGCGCTCGGCCCGCAGTGCGGCCGTGCCGGCACCCCCCGCCGGCCTCGCCGACCGGTTCGCCCCCTGGGTGCGGCACGGTGCCGTCGACGGGTTCAACGTCACGCCGTACCTGATCCCCGACGGGCTGGACGACATCGTCGATCTGCTCATCCCGGAACTGCAGGAACGCGGCGTCTACCGCACCGCGTACACGGGGACGAGGCTCCGCGAACACTCGGCCTGCGTGAACCCCTCACTCACCGAGCCATGCTCGACGGTCCGCGGGCGGGCTGACCCGGGGCGGTCGTCCCGCGACTCCGAAGGCGGGGGCCCGCCCGATCAGGGTGGGCACCCGCCGCATGCCGCATGGCATGCGCCCTCCGGGAGAACACCCCGGCCGTGACGCCACCCTCGCCTGGCTTGGCGCCCGTCACCCTCAGTGATCGCTCGCGTCGAATTCGATCAGCGGTCCTGACGGCTTTCCGTGGCCCCGGCGGGGAATTCGGCAAGGGCGTGGTATTCGAGCGTGATCTCCCGGCCCTAACCGCTGTGATTCACGGCACAGTTCCGCGATTTGCCGCCCGGTTGAACCGGAGCCGGTAATTCGGCGGCGATTTCGTCGAAGGGGCGCGGGCGTCGCCTTGAATCGCTCGGCGACCCCGTCCGGGCGTGACCTCGGTGAATTGGCGAAGGTCGCGAATTCGGCGAGGTCACGCCCGGCGGGGGAACGGCCCCACGGCCCGGGCCGGTCGATTCAGTCGGCCGCCGCGAGCGGCACGGCGGCCACGTTGTAGGCGAACGCCCAGAACAGGTTGGACCGGATCGTGCCGAGGGTCCGGCGGGCGGGGCGGATGGCGTCGGCCGCCGCGCGCAGGTCGCCCCGTACGAGGGTCACGGGGAGGCGCAGGTCATGCCGCCGATGGTGAGCTCCACCTCCGCGGCGGTCCCGGTACCGGTGGTGGTGACGGTCATGGCTGCTCCCTCGTACGTGATGGGTAGCGATCTTCTCGGATACAGGGCGGGGGTATCCTTGCCCACTGCTGCCTACATACCCCCTAGGGGTATCTGTGTGAAGACCTGAACCTCGAAGGAGACGGCCATGAACACCGGACTGAGGATCACCGCGTTCGCCGCCGCGCTGGCCGCGACGTTCGGCGCCGCCTACGGCGTGGGCAAGGGCGTCGAACCCGTCGTCTCGGACACGGCGAAGAAAGAGCCCGCGCGCCGCGACGGCCACACCGGGAAGTCACCGGAGCCCGGAGAGGGCGCCGGTGCGCACGCGGCCGCCCCGGCCGGCGGACTGCAGATCTCCGAGGGCGGCTACAGCCTCGACCTGCGCACCCCGAGCGTCACCGCCCAAGACCGCTCCGACCTGCGCTTCGTGATCAGGGACGCGAAGGGCCGCGCCGTCACCGCGTACCAGCGCGAGCACGACAAGGAACTCCACCTGATCCTCGCCTCGCGCGACCTGGTCACCTATCGCGATCTGCACCCCACCCGTGCCGCCGACGGAACCTGGAGCACCCCCGTGGACCTGCCCGAGGCCGGTGACTACCGCGCCTTCGCCGACTTCACCCCGGCCGGCGCGGACGCCGAGAACCTCACCCTCGGCGCCGACCTCGCCGTCTCGGGGACGTACAAGCCGCGCGAGCTCCCGGCACCGGCCGACACCGCCGAGGTCAACGGCTACGAGGTCGAACTGGAGGGCGGCCTGCGCCCGGGCGCCGCGAGCGAGCTGGAACTGAAGGTCTCCCGGGACGGCAGGCCCGTCACCGATCTGCAGCCCTACCTCGGCGCGTACGGCCACCTGGTGGCCCTGCGCTCCGGTGACCTCGCCTACCTGCACGTCCACCCGAACGGCGAGCCCGGCGACGGCACGACCGCTCCCGGCCCGGACATCTCCTTCACGGCCACCGCCCCCAGCTACCGGCTCTTCCTGGACTTCAAGCACGACGGCAGGGTCCACACGGCGGCGTTCACGGTCGAGGCCGGGGGAGCGGCCGCACCGAGCCCGGCGGAGGAACCGCCGGCCGAACACACGCACTGACGCCGCGGCCCGGCTCTCAGCCGGCGGCCGTCACCACCGGAGGCCGCCGCTCCCCGACCCGCGTCGCCCGCTCGAAGGCGTACCCGGCCTTCAGGACCGACCAGTCCCGCCGGTGCGGGCCCACGATCTGCAGCCCGACCGGCAGCCCTCCCGGAGTGAACCCGGCCGGGACGGACAGGGCCGGACAGCCCGTCACGGAGATCAGGTACGCCGAGCGCATCCAGTCGAGATAGGTCTCCATCGGGGTGCCGTCCACGACCGTCGGGTGCGCCAGCCCGATGTCGAAGGGCGCGACCTGGCTGACCGGCAGCAACAGCAGGTCGTACCGCTCGAAGAACTCGCGGACCCGGTGGAAGAGCGCGCCGTGCAGTGTCTGGGCCCGTCCGAGGTCGGGGCCGCCGAGCCTGCGGCCCTCCTCGATGTTCCAGACGACGTCCGGGGCCAGCAGGTCGCGGTGCTCGTCGAGCAGCTTCCCGTAGGAGAGCTCCATCTGCCAGGCGCGCTGGGTGAGGAACACCTCGTCCGCGCCGCGCAGATCCGGGCAGGCCTCCTCCACTTCGCAGCCCAGCGCGGCGAACACCTCGGGCGCCGGCCGCAGCGCCTCCCGTACCTCCGGATCGACGGGCACGGCCCCACCGAGATCGGGCGAGAAGGCGACCCGCAACCCCCGCAGATTCCCGTCGAGTTGCCAGGCGAAGGTGGAGCCCGGCGTCTGCAGGGAGCGCGGATCGCGGGGATCCGGGCCCGCCAGCACGGACAGGGTCAGCGCGACGTCCGCCACGGTCCGGGCCATCGGCCCCTTCACCGACAGCTGTCCCCAGGGCGCCTTGTCGGGCCAGGACGGCACCCGGCCCGGCGACGGGCGCAGTCCGACGACGTTGTTGAAGGAGGCGGGATTGCGCAGCGAGCCGCCGGTGTCGCTGCCGTCGGCGATGGGCTGCATCCCGCACGCCAGGGCCGCGCCCGCCCCACCACTGCTGCCGCCCGCGCTGCGGGAGAGGTCGTAGGGGTTGCGGGTGGCCCCGAAGACGGGATTGACGGTGTGCGAACCCAGGCCCAGTTCGGGGACGTTGGTCTTGCCGAGCGTGATCGCGCCCGCCTTCCGCAGCCGCTCGACGACCAAGTGGTCACGGTCGGGCACCCGCTCGGCGAAGACCGGCGAACCGGAGGTCGTGCGGATGCCCGCTGTGTCGTGCAGGTCCTTGTGCGCGACGGGCAGCCCGTGCAGCGGGCCGACCGGCTCCCCGGCCGCCATCCGGTCGTCCGCCCGGGTGGCCTGCTCCAGCGCCCGGTCGGCCACGAGCGTCACGATCGCGTTCACCGCCGGATCGACCCGCTCGACGCGTTCCAGATGCGCGGTCACCACCTCCCGCGCCGAGATCTCCCGGCGCGCCAGCGCGACGGCGAGTTCGTACGCGGTCCGGAAGCACAGGTCGTCCGACGGGTCCGTGTCGCCCGTCGGGTTCACGGGGTACTTGGCGGGGTGGTCGACGAGTTGACGCACGAGGTGGTTCACGCCCCTCCCAGGGACTCCTTGAGCTGGACGACAGCGAGCACTCCGAAGAGCACGAAGGAGCCGCCCAGCAGCGTGTTCGAGACGGTCCGGTTGCGCAGCGCCGGCTCCATGCTCCGGCGGTTGAGGAGCACCAGCAGCGCGCCGGAGAGCAGCGGCAGGATCAGCGAGCCGACCGCGGCGTAGGTGAGCACCAGGGGCACCGGCCGCCCCAGGAAGACGACGGCGACCGAGGCGACGGCGCAGTAGAGGACGAACAGCCGGAACGGACGGCCGTGCTGCGCGATGTGCGGTTCCGCCTCGGCGTCCGGGACGCCCCGCAGCGCCCGCAGCGAGTCGGCGAGCAGATAGCACAGGCCGTTGAAGCCGCCGACCAGTGCGCTCAGCGTCACCAGGAAGAACGTGCCCAGGAACAGCACCCGGGCCACGGACCCCAGATCGGCGCCGAGCGGATCGGCGAGCGCGGCCAGCCCGTCGTTGCCGGTGATGCTGCCGCCCGTGCCGTACAGCAGGCCCGTGCCCACCACCGTCGTGCACAGCACGAACAGCAGGGTGACTCCGTAACTCACCGCCGAGTCCGTACGCATCAGCCGCAGTCGGCTCCGGTCCGCCCAGCCCTTCTCCCGCACCCAGTAGCTGTACGAGGCGATCCCGGCCGTCCCGCCCACGCCGCCGATGAGAGCCAGCACCGTCACCACGTCGCCCTCCGGCAGCCTCGGCCGCAGCGTGCCGAGCAGGCCGGACAGATCGTCGGCGGTCGCGAGGATGAGCACCGCCAGGACGGCCATGCCGAGGAACTTGGCGAGCAGGAAGACACTCATCACCCGCTCGAACAGCGCGTACCGCCCGACGTACACGAGCGCCGCCGCCGAGAGCGCGATGGCGACGGCCACGGGCCGGACGGGCAGCACGGGGAACAGCGTGGACAGCGCCAAGGACGCCACCGAGCCGAGCGCCGCCCCGTAGAGCAGCCCGATGACCAGGACGAAGAGCATGAACGCCGCCGGAAGCCAGCGGGCGGCCGACCGCAGACCCGCGATCACGGTCTGTCCGGTGGCCAGGTACAGCCGGCCGACCGCCTCGGTGAGCGCGTACTTCAGGACGACCCCGATGACGATGGCCCACATCAGCGCCATCCCGTACCCGGCCGCGCCCGCGAGCGAGGTCACCATGTCCCCGGCGCCCACACTGGCGGCCGCAAGCACCAGCCCGGGACCCAGGAGCGCCGACCGACCCCGGCGGGAGCCGCCGGGACGCGGCGGCACCTGTGGGGCGGCGTCGGCGGCCGGGGAACGTGGGGGACTGCCGGGAGTCACGGTCACGTCGACCATCTCCGTAGATCGGGGAGTCACGGGAGTCACGGGAGTCACGGTGCGCGCGGCCCGTGCGGGCCGAGGGGGACGGGGCGTGGCCCGCGCAGCGGGGAGACCGCGTGGGACCGAGCGATTCCGCTTCCCGGCAGGCTGGGCCACGGCGACGGAAGGGAACAAGAACCCCTGCGGAATTGACGGAATCCGCCATAGTCTGGGGCCGATGGACGCACCGCGGACCGGCCCCGTGACGGATTCACTGGACCGGCGCATCATCAGCGCGCTGCAGATCGACGGCCGGGCCGCCTGGCACCGCATCGCGGCGGCCCTCGGCGAGCCCGAACGCACCGTCGTCCGCCGCGGCACCCGGCTGCTGGAGTCCGGCCTCGTACGGATCGGCGCGCTGCCGATGCGCGGCCGCAGTGTGGTGGTCGGTGTGCGCTGCGCCCCCGGCCAGGCCCGGATCACCGCCACCGCGCTGGCTCGCAGGCCCGACTGCGTCTTCGCCCACGTGCTCACCGGAACCCTGGACTGCCTCGCGGAACTACGGTGGCCCCGTGAACGGCTGGCGGGACTGGTGCTCGACGAACTCGCCGGTCTGCCGGGGGTGGTGGAGATCCGGACCCTCGCCGTGCTGCGGCATGTCCGCACCATCCGTGAGTGGCACGCGGGCCTGCTCACCGAGGCCGAGATCGCCGCCCTGAGGGGTGAGGCCGGCGCCGACGGCGCGTCAGGGCCGGTCACCGATCCCCTGCCGACCGGCGAGACACCCCCGGAACTCTCCCGCGCCGACCGGCTGTTGCTCCATGCCCTCGCCGACGACGGGCGCCGCACCTACGACGAACTCGCGCGCGTCTCGGGCGTGTCGGAGGCCACCGCGAGACGACGCCTCGGCGCGCTGCGGCGCGAGGGCAAGGTCCGCATCCGGGCCGTGATCGAGCCCGCGGTGCTCGGGCTCCCCGTCGAGGCCGTCCTCTGGGTCCGCACGCCCCCGGCCCGGGTCGACACCGTGACGGCGGCACTCGCCGGGTCCGCCCACGTCCGCTACGCGAGTTTCGTCACCGGCGCGCGTCAACTCCTCGTCCTCACCGCCTTCCCCGACGAGGACGCCCTCCACGCCTTCGTCACCCGCTCCCCGTGGCTCCCCGACGTGGCGTCCATCGACGTCTCCCTGGTCCTCACCACCCTCAAACGCGGCGGCATGCCGGCCCCCTGGCTCCAGGACTGACCCGACGCCGTGCCGGGGAGAGAGCGGCGGCCCTCAGACGGTGACGGCCTTCAGACGGTGACGGCCCTCATACGGTGACGACCCGTATCCCGGCCTCCTCGAAGCGGCGCACCGTCGCGGGCGCGGCGGCCGAGTCCGTGACCAGCGTGTCCACGGCCTCCGTCGCACAGATCCAGGCGAAGGCCCGCCGACCCAGCTTGCTGGAGTCGGCCGCGACGACGACCCGCTCGGCACGCTCGCACAGCAGCCGGTTGACGGCGGCCTCCGCCTCGTCGTGCGCGGCCGCACCATGGGACACGTCGAGGGCGACGACACCGAGCACGGCCATGTCCAGGGTGATCCGGTCCAGCACCCCGTCGGCGAGCGGGCCCACGAGCTCGTACGACTGGGCGCGGGCCACCCCGCCCGTCACCACGATCTTGAACTGGGGGCGCACCGCCAGCTCGCTCGCGATGTTGAGCGCGTTCGTGACGACGGTCAGCGCGGGCGCGCCGGACGCCAGATCGCCCCGCACGGCCAGGGCCCGCGCCACCTCCGTGGTCGTCGTGCCACCGGTCAGCCCCACCGCCTCGCCGGGCGCGACGAGATCCGCCACCGCCTTCGCGATGCGCTGCTTCTCGGTGGCACGCCGGGCCGTCTTGTAGCGCAGCGGCAGCTCGTACGAGACGCCGTGCACGACCGCCCCGCCCCGGGTGCGCACGAGCATCTGCTGCTCCGCGAGCCCGTCGAGGTCACGCCGGATGGTCGCGGCGGACACCCCCAGCTCGGCGGCCGCCTCCTCGACGTCCAGCCGCCCCCGTTCGACGAGCAGTTCGAGCAGTGTCTGCCAGCGTTCGTCGCGGGACATCCGTCTCCTCGTGCTTGAAGATGCTCGAAAGATGACTCTATCGTGCAGAAGTAAGCATGAGCCTCGCGTATCCAGGGGAGGGTTCCCGCATGACCCATGTCGAGGACGAGCTTCACAGCCAGCCCGAGTGCTGGGCCCGCGTCGCCGCCGACGCGCCCGGACACGCCGAGGCCCTGCCGGCACCGGGGGAGCGGGTGGCGCTCGTCGGCTGCGGAACCTCGTACTTCATGGCGCGGGCCGCCGCCGGCTTGCGCGAGCGGGCCGGGCAGGGCGAGACCGACGCCTTTCCGGCCTCGGAGTTCCCCCGCGGGCGGGCCTACGACCGCGTCGTCGCCCTCACCCGCTCGGGCACCACCACCGAGGTGCTGGACCTGCTGGGTGCGCTGCGCGGCCGTACCCGCACCACGGCGGTCACCGCCGACCCGGACACCCCCGCCATGACGGCCGCGGACGACCTGGTCGTGCTGGACTTCGCCGACGAGAAGTCCGTGGTCCAGACCCGCTTCGCCACCACCGCCCTCACCCTCCTGCGCGCCCACCTCGGCCTGCACCCCGAGGCCGCCGTCGCCGACGCGCGTGCCGCGCTGGAGGCGCCGCTGCCCGAAGGGCTTGTCGACAGCGCCCAGTTCACCTTCCTCGGCCGGGGCTGGACCGTGGGCCTCGCCCACGAGGCCGCCCTGAAGATGCGCGAGGCCGCCCTGGCGTGGAGCGAGGCCTACCCGGCGATGGAGTACCGGCACGGCCCCATCAGCATCACCACCCGCTCCACGGTGACCTGGATGTTCGGCGAGGCGCCCGACGGCCTGGCCGCGCAGGTGCGGGAGACCGGCGCGACCTGGGTGGCCGGCGGGCTGGATCCGCTGGCCGAACTGGTCCGCGCCCAGCGGCTCGCCGTCGCCGTGGCCGCCGCCCGCGGCCTCGACCCCGACCGCCCGCGCCACCTGACGCGTTCGGTGATCCTCGACGCGAACGACCGCTGAACCAGGAGGAGCCGTGCCCCTGACGACGACCGGTGCGCTGATCACCGAGGCGGCCGCCGCGCACTCCGCCGTGGCCGCGTTCAACGCCATCACCCTGGAGCACGTCGAGGCGATCGTCGCGGGCGCCGAGTCCGTCGCCGCGCCCGTGGTCGTCCAGGTCAGCGAGAACGCCGTCAAGTTCCACGACGGGGACCTGCTGCCGCTGGCCCGCGCCGCGTCCGCGGCCGCCGAGCGGGCGGCCGTGCCCGTCGCGCTCCACCTCGACCACATCCGGAGCGAGGATCTGCTGCGCCGGGCGGCCGACGCCGGCTTCAGCTCCGTGATGTACGACGCCTCCCGCCTGCCCTACCTGGACAACCTCGCCGCGACCCACGCCGCCGTTCAGTGGGCGCACGGCCAAGGGCTCTGGATCGAGGCCGAGTTGGGGCAGGTCGGGGGCAAGAACGGTGCCCCGCCGCTCGACGCGCACGCGCCCGGCGCGCGCACCGACGCCGAGGAGGCGCGGGCCTTCGTGGCGGACTCCGGTGTGGATGCGCTCGCCGTCGCCATCGGCAGCTCCCACGCGATGACCACCCGCACCGCCGCCCTCGACCACGTCCTGCTGAAACGGCTGGCCGCCGCCCTCGACGTCCCCCTCGTCCTGCACGGCTCCTCCGGAGTCCCGGACGGCGAACTGCGCGCGGCCGTGGCGGGCGGCATCGCCAAGGTCAACATCGGCACCGCGCTCAACATCGCCCTGACCGGCGCGATCCGGGACCACCTCGCCGCCCGCCCCGACGCGGTGGACCCGCGCACGTACCTCACGGCGGGCCGGACGGCAATGGCGGACACGGTGGCCCGGCTGATCGGCGTCCTGCGGACGGAAGAGACGCTTCCGCCCGCGTAGCAGGGCCCGTACGCGTCCGTCCCGCGTGGGAATGTGACCGTCTCGCGTAGCGCCCCTCCCCGGGAGCGAAGTGTGACGCCCGTCACTGGTACGTTTCCGGTCATGCGGGAGACGGAGATCCACCTCGGTGAGCCACCGCACGTCGCCCTCACCGGTGTCGGCGTGCACGGCGTCGCGAGCCGCACGGACGTGTTCCGGCTGCCGGAGCTGTGGCAGCTGCACCTCTACCAGTACGAGGCCGAACTGACCGTCGACGGCACCACCCACACCATCCGCCCCGGCCGGGTCAGCCTCGTCCCGCCCGACACCACCGTCCGCTACCGCTACCGGGGCCGCTCCGAACACCTCTTCGCCCATCTGCGCATCGCCCCGTCCGGACCGCGCCGCACGGTGCCGGTCGTCCAGGACGCCGGCGCCGAACTCCCTGCGCTCACCGACCTGTTGCTCCAGGCGGTGGCCGCCGCGCCGAGCGAGCCGGACCGCACCCGGGCCGAACTGTGGACCGCCCTGTGGCGGGTGGCCCAGCTGACCCCGCCCGTCGCGGCCGCTCCCGGACCGCACCCGGCGGTCACCACCGCCATCGCCCACATCGAGGCCCACCTGGCCGCTCCGCTCACCATCCCGGAGGTGGCACGCGTGGCCGGCGTCTCCCACAACCACCTGACCCGGCTGTTCCACGCCGAGACGGGCGGCACCGTCGTCGCCTACATCCGCCGCCGCAGACTCGAACGCGCCCACCATCTGCTGCGCGCCACGACCCTCTCCATCCCCGCCGTGGCCGCCTCCGTCGGCATCCCCGACCTCCAGGCCTTCAACAAGGCCTGCCGCCGTGAACTGGGCGCCTCGCCGCGCGCCCTGCGCGGGGCGACCTTCGCGGCGGGTGTCGCTAAGTCCGCCTGACCGCCTTGAGCACCACGAACTTGGCGTCGCTCGCGACGAGTTCGCTGTTGCCGAAGATCCGCCGCAGCGTCACGTGATAGCCCAGATGACGGTTCCCGACCACCCAGAGCTCGCCACCGGGCCGCAGCGCCCGCCGTGCCCCGGTGAACATCCGCCGCGCCGTGGCGTCGCTCGTCGCCTGGTGCGAGTGGAACGGCGGGTTGTTCAGGACCAGATCGACACTGCCCGGCGCGAACCCCTCCAGCCCGTCACCGACCAGGAACTCGGCCGACCCGCCGGCCCTTCCCTCGGCCGCACCGGGTGCCGTACGACGCACCGCTGTGCCGCCCTTCCCGTCGGCGTCCGGCAGATTCGCCCGGTACGTTGCCTCCGCCGAGGCGACCGCCTGGTAGGACTCGTCGACGAACACCACCTCGGCGCCCGGATCGGCCAGCGCGATCGCCGTACCGACCACCCCGTTGCCGCACCCCAGATCCACGACCCGCCCGCCACGCGGCGCCTGCGGCAGCTGCCGCAGGAAGAACCGGGTGCCGATGTCGAGCCGGTCGGCACAGAACACGCCCGCGTGGTTGACGACGGGGCGTCCGGCCAGCACACCGATGTCGTCCGGCAGCCGGTAGGTGTACGGCCACGGATCGTCCCCCCGGGCCTTGAGCGTCGCCGCGTCCGGGGCGCAGTGGATCAGCCGCGCCTTCTGCCGGGCGAGCGAGGTGCGGGTCGGGCCGAGGATCCGCTCGAAGAGCTTCAGCGTCGAGGTGTGGATCTCCTTGACCATCCCGGTGCCGATCACGACCGTGCCCTCGTGCACGGCGGGCGCGAGCCGGTGCAGCTGGTCCTCCAGGAGCGCGAGGCTCTTGGGGACCCGTACGAGGAGCACGTCGACGCGGTCCGGCGGAGTGTCCCGGGTGGTGAGCAGCCGCAGGGCGTCCGCCTCGACGCCGTTGCGTTCCAGGTTGGCCCGCGTCGCCTGCCGGCCCAGGAACGAGTCGGTGATCTGCGTCGGCCGGTGCGCGGCGAGCGCGGTGGTCAGCGCGCCCCAGCGGTCCCCGACGACCACGACCGTCCCGTCCAGCCGCGTCCCGCTCTCCGCGAGGTGGCGCAGCAGATACGCGTCGGACGCGTCCCAGGCGCGCAGCGGGTCACGGGGGTCCTCGGGAAAGCGGGCCAGGTCGTACTCGCCCTCGGGCGCGGTCATACGGTCGCTCATCGTGCGCCCAGGCTAACCGAGCACGGCCCCGCTCCCGGCCGCCGAGCAGCCGTGGGGGCGAGGGCCCCGCCGGCACCGGGCCGCCGTGCGGGACGATGGTTGCATGGACGCCGAGCTGTTCCCCCGGAGCCGGACGGAGGTCGCGCCCGGCGCGGTCCATGTGCCCGAGTGGCTGGACGCCGAACAGCAGCGCCACCTCCTGGACGCCTGCCGCGTGTGGGCCCGCCCGCCCGCCGGGCTCCGCACCGTCCGCACCCCGGGCGGCGGCACGATGACCGCCCGGCAGGTCTGCCTCGGCCGGCACTGGTACCCGTACGCCTACGCCAGGACCGTCGTCGACGGCGACGGCGCGCCCGTGAAGCCGTTCCCGGACTGGCTGGGGGAGCTGGGCCGGCGCGCCGTCGAGGACACCCTCGGAGCGGAGGCGGCGACCGCCGCGTACGACATCGCCCTGATCAACTTCTACGACGGTGACGCGCGCATGGGGATGCACCGCGACGCCGACGAGAAGTCGGACGCGCCGGTGGTGTCGCTGAGCCTCGGTGACAGCTGTCTCTTCCGCTTCGGCAACACGCGGACACGGACCCGGCCCTACACGGACGTGGAGCTGCGCAGCGGTGACCTCTTCGTGTTCGGCGGGCCGGCCCGGTCCGCCCACCACGGGGTGCCCCGGGTGTATGCGGGGACCGCGCCGGCCGGGCTGGGGCTGGTCGGGCGGCTGAACATCACCCTGCGGGTCGGCGGCTTCGACGACGGCTGAGGCCCGCCGGGCGGGGTTCGACGCCGAGCGGATCATGGGAGACTCGCCCTCATGGACGGGAAGGCGGCCCCCAAGGCGGCGGGCGAAGGGACGACGGCACGGACGCGGCTGGACCGGGGCAGGGGCGCGCTCGGTCCGGCGCTGGAGCTGGTGCACACCGGGCGGGCCCCGACGAGGGCCGTGCTCACCGCCGAACTGGGCGTCACCCGGGCCACCGCCGGTGCCGTGGCCGTCGAGCTGGAGGCGTTGGGGCTGATCCGGGTCGACGCGCACCCGGGGGCCGCAGCCGGCTCCCAGGGCCGGCCCTCCCACCGCCTGGAAGTCGACGAGGAGGGACCCGTCGCGCTCGCCGCCCAGGTGCACTCCGACGGCTGGCGCGCCGCGCTGGTCGGGCTCGGCGGGCGGATCGTCGCCACCACACCCGCCTGCGAGATCGTGGACGCCGACCCGGCGAAGGTGCTCGGCTCGGTCGTCGACGCGGGCGCCGAGCTGCTGGCGGAGACCGGGCGCCGGTGCGTGGGGTCGGGCCTGGCCGTGCCGTCGGCCGTCGCCGAGCCGGCGGGGCTGGCCCTGAACCCGCTGCACCTTGCGTGGCCGGCCGGGGCGCCGGTCCGGCAGATCTTCGCCGAGCGGGTCCGCGCGGCCGGGATCGCGGGACCCGCGTTCGCGGCGAACGACGTCAACCTCGCCGCCCTCGCCGAACACCGGCACGGCGCCGGGCGCGGTTCCCACGATCTGCTGTGCGTGGCGACCGGGCACCGGGGCGTCGGCGGCGCGCTGGTCCTCGACGGCCGTCTGCACACGGGCAGTTCGGGCCTGGCCCTGGAGGTCGGTCACCTCACCGTCAACCCCGAGGGCCGCCCCTGCCACTGCGGCAGCCGAGGCTGCCTCGACGTCGAGGCCGACCCGCGTGCCTTCCTGTCCGCCGTGGGCCGCGATCCGGGCCCCGAGGGTTCGCTGCTGCAACAGGCGAACGAACTGATCCGCACCCAGTACGGTGACCCCGGTGTCCGTACGGCCGCCGAGGCCGTCATCGACCGCCTCGGCCTCGGGCTCGCCGGGCTCGTCAACATCCTCAACCCCGACCGCATCATCCTCGGCGGCATGCACCGCGCCCTGCTCGACGCCGACCCCGACCGGCTGCGGGCGGTCGTCGCCGAGCGCAGTCTGTGGGGACGGCAGAGCGGGGTCGCCCCGATCCTGGCCTGCACCCTGGATCACAACAGCCTGGTCGGAGCGGCCGAGTTGGCGTGGCAGCCGGTGCTCGACGACCCGCTGGGCGCGCTGGCCTGAGGGGACTCAGCCGGGCCCGGAACCCCGCAGCATGATCATGCGGGACACCAGGAACGTCACCGGGATCGCCGCCCCGGACGCCAGTAGGGGCGCGAACCTGTTGCCCGCGTGCAGCACGCCCACGATCACGTACACACCCGCCGTCGTGAGCAGGAAATTCGTGGCGTTGGTCAGCGGGAACAACAGGAATTTACGCCAGGTCGGACGGGTGCGATAAGTGAACCGCGCGTTGAGGAAAAAAGAGCCCGTCATGCTCAGGGCGAATGCGAGAACATGCGCGGCGAGATAGGGGAGCGCATTGAGGAACAACAGATAAAGGCCGTAATAGACCCCGGTGTTGACGACTCCGACCAGGGCGAAGGCCATGATCTGTCTCGATATGCGACGCTCGGGTGCCGGGCGGGCCGCGGGGTGCGGCGGTGTACGCGTCGCCGTCCCCATCAGCGAATGAGGTCCTTCGTCGTGCCGCACGCGGCGTGCCCCTCCGTCTGTTCCGCGTTGGTCGCCTGCACCAGGAAGTGCGGGCGCCCCTTCACCTCGTAATAGATCCGGCCGGTGTACTCCCCGATCACCCCGAGCATGATCATCTGTCCTCCGGCGAGGGCGGTCACGGCCATGACGATGGTGACATAGCCCGGCGTCTCCACGTCGTTGACGAGTCGTCACCCACGATCCAGGCCGCGTGGAGCCCCGTGCACACCAGCAGCCACAGACCGAGGTGGAGGGCAGCAGGCAGCGGACGGTTGTTGAAAGAGGGCAGCCCGTCCAGTCCGTAGTTCAGGAGCGACCGGAAGCTCCAGGAGCTGCGCCCGTGCCGGCGCGCGGCGTTCTCGTACTCGAAGGTCGTCCCGGGGAAACCGACCCGGGCGAATAGCCCCTTGGAGAAGTGGTTGTACTCCGTCAGGTCCAGGACGGCGTCGACGACCCGGCGTGACAGCAGCCGGAAGTCCCCCACGCCGTCGACGAGTTCCACGTCGACGAGCCGGTTCACCAGCCGGTGGTACAGGCGGGCGGCGGCGGTGCGCAGCAGGCCGCTCCGGGTGCGCCGGCCGAAGGGGTGACTGCGGGCCACGACATCGGCGGCGTAGAGCACGGCGAGGGTGAACGCGGTGGCGAGCAGCGCGGCTTTTCTCCGCGGTCGAACTCCCGCCGCGGAACGGGTTTTCGGTTTCACACCCCGACCCTGTCCGCTCGGCACACCGAGTTCCGCTGAACTACCCACTTCATTTTCCGACGGACCTTCCTTTCGGTTCGCCGGATCTGAGGCTCGTGGCTCGTTGAAGGTTGTGCCGCCGAGGAAAAGTGAAAGCGATAGTTCCGAATGGCGCGGGGGAGGGGAGAGGGGTAATTGAATTGATGGATACGGGAGTTGTCATCCAGGTGATCGACGGGTGAACTCGGCCGTGAGACTCCACAGCGCGGCCACCTGGGGCCGCCGCAGATCCGCCCGCCGGACGCACAGCCCGATCAGGAACGGCCGCGGAGGCGTGTGGGTCGGTACCACCGTGAGCCGGTCGCGTACGGCGCTGTGGTCCAGCACCAGGCGGGGGACCACGCCCGTGCCGCAGCCCAGCGCGACGAGGGTCAACAGCGCCTCGTGGCCCTCCGGTTCGGCCGCCAGGTCGGGGGCGGTGCCGCGGGCGCGGAACCACCGGTCGGCCGCGTCGCGCACCGCCCCTCGGTGGGGAAGCACGAAGGGCCCGTCGAGGCCGGGGTCGGGGCGGTGGTGCGCAGTGACGAACACCAGGTCCGTCGTCGCCACGGTCCGGCTCACCAGCGGCTCCGGCAACCGCGTCGGGAGGCCCGCGACCGCCACGTCCACCTCGCCCTCGTCCAGCCGCGCCGGCGCGGTCGCCGCGTCTCCGGTGCGCAGGTCGAGTCGGACCTGGGGATGGGCCGCACGGAAGGGCGTCAGCAGCTTCGGCAGCAGCGCCTGACACGCGGTCACCGTCGCGAACACGGTCAGCCGCCCGGTGAGTTCGGCAGGGTCCGGGTGCTCCTCCCGGTACGCCCGCCACAACTCCAGCGCCTGGGCGGCGTATTCGCGGAAGCGATGCCCCTCGGCCGTCAGTGCGACACTCCTCGGCCCCCGGTCGAGGAGCCGGTGCCCGAGGTCGGATTCCAGCCGCTGCACGGTCCGGGTCAGGGTCGCCGGGCTGACATGGCAGTCCAGGCTGGTCCGCCCGAAGTTCAGCGTCCCGGCCAGATGGAGGAAGAGCCGAAGCTCGCGATGGTCGTCCCGCACACTGCCACCTGTGCCTTTCGCTTTCTGCAACGCCCCGCTGCGAAGGTTGCGCTTGTCGCAACGCTCGCCGGGACCCTACAACTCCACCATGACCACCTCCACTGTCTTCTCCCTCGAAACCATGGACGTGCCCGGCGGTACCGAGACCGTCCTGCGTGGCGGCCGCCACCTCTTCCCCCTGTTACCGCGGGCCTTCGCCGGGGTCCGGCGCATCGGGGTCGTCGGCTGGGGACCGCAGGGCCGGGCCCAGGCCCGCAACCTGCGCGACTCCCTCTCCGGCACCGGGATCACCGTCTCGGTCGGCCTGCGCCCCGGCTCGGCCTCGGCCGCCGACGCCCGTGCCCACGGTTTCACCGAGGCGGACGGCACCCTCGGCGACTGGCTCGCCGTCACCGCCGAGAGCGACCTCGTCATCCTGCTGATCGCCGACGCGGCACTCGCCGCCCACCGCCGGGAGATCTTCGCCGCCCTGAAGCCCGGCGCCACCATCGGCCTCTCCCACGGCTTCCTGCTCGGCCACCTCCGGGCGACCGGCGGCGACTTCCCGCCCGGCCACGGTGTCATCGCCGTCTGCCCGAAGGGGATGGGCGACTCGGTCCGCCGCCTCTACGAGCAGGGGGCCGAGATCAACGGCGCCGGGATCAACAGCAGTTACGCCGTCCACGCCGATCCCGACGGCCACGCGACCGACCGCGCCCTCGCCTGGTCGGTCGCCCTCGGCTCCCCGTACACCTTCCGCACAACCCTGGAGAGCGAGTACCTCTCCGACATCGTCGGCGAGCGTGCCATCCTGCTCGGCGCCGTGCACGGCATCGTGGAGAGCCTCTACACCCGCCACCGGCTCGCCGACGACGACGAGGTGACCGCGTACGAGCGTTCCTGCGAGAACATCACCGGTCCGATCGCCCGCACCATCTCCGGTGCCGGCCTGCGCGCGGTCCGTGAGAACCTCGACACGGACGGACGGGGCGTCTTCGACCGGGCCTACACCGCCACCTACGGGCCCGCCCGGGAGATCGTCGCGGAGATCTACGACGAGGTGGCCGACGGCACCGAGCTGCGCAGCGTCGTCCTGGCCGAACGCCGCCTCGGTGCCCGCCCGATGAGCGAGATCGGCGGTTCACCGATGTGGTCGGTGAGCGCCCGGGCACACGCCCGCCGGGGAGAATGCGACCTGCCCGTCGACCCGTTCACCGCAGGGGTTTTCATCGCCACGATGACCGCGCAGATCGACGAGTTCGTCGAGCGCGGCCACCCCTGGTCGGAGATCGTCAACGAGTCCGTCATCGAGGCCGTCGACTCCCTCCTGCCCTACATGCGTGCCCGGGACGTCGCCCACATGGTCGACAACTGCTCCCGCACGGCCCGCCTCGGTGCCCGCCGCTGGGGCCCCCGCTTCGAGGCCGCCTACACGCAGATCGCCTACCCCGCCGCCGAACACCCCGCCGACGAGGCTCTGTTGGCTTCCTTCACCGCCCACCCCGTGCACCGCGCCCTGGCGGCGGCGGCGAAGCTCCGGCCG
The DNA here is from genome assembly GCF_032598905.1 of Streptomyces sp. 11x1. NCBI lineage: Bacteria > Bacillati > Actinomycetota > Actinomycetes > Kitasatosporales > Streptomycetaceae > Streptomyces > Streptomyces sp. 11x1. Next base: position 10,020,497 of record NZ_CP122458.1, read on the forward strand.
CCGGTGGACATCTCGGTGGTCTGAAGGGCCTGAAGGGTGGTCACCGCCCGGTCAGCCTGCGACGGCCGACCGGGCGGGAGCGTGTTCGGGCCTGTGCCCACGCGCGGCGGGCCTGCGTCCGGTGTCGTACGGCGGAGCGGTGTCGAGCGTCAGCCCGGTGTCGAGCGTCAGGCCAGTGTCGTACGGTGAGATCTTCGGTACCGCGGCCGAGGATGCCGGCAGGGTGAACCACACGACCTTCCCCGTCTCGCTGTGCGGCCGCACACCCCAGCTCTCGCTCACCGCGGCGACCATCGCGAGCCCTCGGCCGCAGGTGGCGAAGGGGTCCGCGTCCTGGACGACCGGGAGACGGGGGTCGTGGTCGTGCACCGAGACCGTGAGCCGGTCGAGGAGCAATTCCATCTCCACGGTGCATGTCTTGTCCGGTTCCGCGTGCCGGTGGACGTTGGACAGCAGCTCGGTAACCCCGAGTGCGGCCCGCTCTATCAAGGGATCCAGATGCCAGTAGCGCAATTGCGCAGATACGATTCTGCGGACCTGGCCGATCCGCGACGGCAGGGCTTGGAGCTCCACCGTGCAGTGCCTGCTTTGCTGGCTGATCACGGCTGCGACTCCCCGAATTGAGTCCGGAAGAAGATCGGAGTACGGATCCAGCGAGGTGGCTGGGCGAAAAACGCCGCCTGCTGAGGTGCGGCCGCCTACGACTGCCGCCTGGGGCGGAGGCATGAGCCGCCGCCTGCTCGTGGGGTGGCTGTCGACGACCGCCGCCCGCTGACGTGGCCGGCGGGCTGGTTCGCAGCGTTATCGCCGGTAAACCCAGAGTGACGTGACACCAGAGTGACCCAGGGGGCCCGGTCCCGCAACTCGCGGTTCGTCAGCCGCTGCGACCGGCCGCCCTGCGCACCGCCTCTATGAACCGGCGCGCGGACGGTGGACCGGGCTTGCCCGGAGCGGGGTCGTGCTCGTTCAGCGTGAGCGTGTAGCGGGTGCCGTTCACATCGGCCAACGCCCGGTCCTCGTTGGCGAACCAGGGCTTCGAGGCCCGCACCGCCTGCACCGGCGCGCTGTCGATCTCGCTGCCGTAACTGGTGAGCAGTTGCAGTCGGCCGTCCTCGATCCGGACCTGCCCCGCCCGGGTGAGCTGCCGCAACCTCTTCCCGATCCGCACGCCCGTGGCCGTGAACTCCGGCTCGGCCATGTACCCCGCCCCCTCGTGCGCTCCGACTGTGCCCTGTCGTCTGATCCGTCGCGGACCGTGATCCAGTGTGCCCGAGATCGTCTCCCCCTGGACGGCTCCGGCGGTGTCGACCCGGCCCGTGCGGTGAAGTCTGCCCGTCCCCCGCGTCGAGCACCAGTGCGCACGGTGGACGGGGGGCGGGGTTCCGGCGCATGCGCGGCATGCGCCCCCCATGCGCCCCGCGCATCCTTGCCACAGGAGTCTCTTTGAGGGACTCAAAGGCATGTTTATGCAGGTGAGAAGCGTGCGGAAGGTGTCTATCATCGGGACGTCCGACGCCGCGATCCGCCGTCGGCGCAATGCGTGAGGAGCACGCCGTGAGCACCGCCCACCCCACCCGTCCTGGCGCCACCCTCGACGTCGATCACAGCGACACCGAGTACCGCGGCTGGCTCAAAGAGGCCGTCCGCAAGGTCCAGGCGGACGCCAACCGCTCGGCCGACACCCATCTGCTGCGCTTCCCGCTGCCCGAGAGCTGGGGGATCGACCTGTATCTCAAGGACGAGTCGACCCACCCCACCGGCAGCCTGAAGCACCGCCTCGCCCGCTCCCTGTTCCTCTACGGCCTGTGCAACGGCTGGATCCGGCCGGGCCGCCCCGTCATCGAGGCCTCCAGCGGTTCCACGGCCGTCTCCGAGGCGTACTTCGCCAAACTGATCGGCGTCCCCTTCATCGCCGTCATGCCCCGCACGACCAGCGCCGAGAAGATCCGTCTGATCGAGTTCCACGGCGGACGCTGCCACTTCGTCGACGACTCACGCAGGATGTACGAGGAGTCGGCCCGCCTCGCGGTGGAGACCGGCGGCCACTACATGGACCAGTTCACGTACGCCGAGCGGGCCACGGACTGGCGCGGCAACAACAACATCGCCGAATCCGTTTTCCGCCAGCTCCGTCTGGAGCGCTTCCCCGAGCCCGCCTGGATCGTCGCCACTGCCGGGACGGGCGGCACCTCAGCGACCATCGCCCGCTACGTCCACTACATGCAGTACGACACCCGCATCTGTGTCGCCGACCCGGAGAACTCCTGTTTCTTCGAGGGCTGGACCACCGGCGACCCCGACGTCACCTGCGACTGCGGCTCCCGCATCGAGGGCATCGGCCGCCCCCGCATGGAGCCCAGCTTCGTCCCCGGTGCCGTCGACCGCATGATGAAGGTGCCCGACGCCGCCAGCGTCGCCGCCGTCAGAGCCCTGGAGAACGCGATCGGCCGCAAGGCCGGCGGCTCCACCGGCACGGGCCTGTGGAGCGCCCTCAAGATCGTCGCCGAGATGGTGGCCGAGGGCCGTCAGGGCAGCGTGGTCACCCTCCTGTGCGACCCGGGCGACCGCTACCTCGACAAGTACTACTCCGACGAGTGGCTCCGGCGGCAGGGCCTGGACATCGAGCCGTACGCGGTGGCGATCGAGAGGCTGCTGACGACGGGCGTCTGGACGGACTGAGGCGCGCTTGTCCCCGCCGTGCACGTCCGCGCCCCGTCAGGGGCGCGGGGAACTGCGCGACCAGCCACGAACGACCCCCAGCCTCGAACCGACCTCATCCGTGGCGGTGCTCAGAAGGTCCGCGCGCTCAGACGTCCGCGCCGTCGTCCTCGTCCTCCCCGGCCACCACCAGCCGCCGCAGATGCTCGGAAATCTCGGCCCGCGCCTGCGCGGGCAGCCCCGCGTCGGTCACCAACGTGTCGACCTGCTCCAACGCGGCGAACGAACTCAACCCCACCGTCCCCCACTTGGTGTGGTCGGCCACCACCACGACCCGCCGCGCCGACTGCACCAGACGCCGGTTCGTCTCGGCCTCCGCCAGGTTCGGCGTCGACAGGCCCGCCTCGACCGATATCCCGTGCACGCCGAGGAACAGCACATCGAAGTGGAGCGCAGCGATCGCCTGATCGGCCACCGGCCCCACCAGCGAGTCGGACGGCGTCCGCACCCCACCGGTGAGCACGACGGTCGCCGCACCCTGCCGGGGGCCGGTCGTGCGCTGGGCGGCGTGGAAGACGTCGGCCACCCGCACCGAGTTGGTGACCACGGTCAGATCCGGCACGTCCACGAGCCGGTGCGCGAGGGCGTATGTCGTCGTGCCGCCCGACAGGGCGATCGCCGAGCCCGGCGCCACCAGCTCCGCGGCCGCCCGTGCGATGTCCTCCTTGGCGGTCAGCTCCAGCCCGGACTTCGCCTCGAACCCCGGCTCGTGGGTGCTCGCCTCGGCCACCGGCACGGCGCCGCCGTGCACCTTCTCCACCGCGCCCTGACGGGCCAGCGCGTCCAGATCGCGGCGGACGGTCATGTCCGAGACACCGAGTTTCCGCGTCAGCTCGTTGACCCGGACCCCGCCCCGCCGTCGTACCTCGTCGAGGATCAGGGCTCGGCGCTGCTCCGCGAGGAGGTTCTGGTTCTCACTCACGTTCGCTCCGGTCCTCTCGCCCCATCACGCCCGACACGCCTTCCCTACCCCCTTTGACGAGGACATTCCCCCGTCCCCGGTCCCGAGGACGTTCCATATTCGCACGCTCCACCACAGGTGACGCCATTCCCCGCACAGTCGCGTGCACGTCACGCTGCGTTCCTCGCGCCCGCCACTATCACATGGATCGGGGAGATTCGGTGATCACAGGTGTATGACGTCCGATCTGGGGCGATCATCAGTGCCTGCACATCACACCGACTTGTGGCGCGTCACGGGGGAAGCGGAACAGTGGATCGTGCGAGGGAACATACGACACATACGGAACCCAGGGAACAGCCGGCATCGCGGGACGGGGGCCGACACCCCTGTTCCGGCCGTTCCACGACGGACGGGACCGCCCTCGAACTCCTGGTCCACGGCGTCGGCGGCACCACCCCCGAACACATGCTCGACGATCCGCGCACGGTCCGTGTCACCGGCGACGACACGGCCGCGGTCTTCCGGCGCATCGACGACGCCGACGCGGAGAAACGTCCCGCCGACTATCGCGGCAAGCCCGTCCCCGAGGCCTATGTCTGGTGCAACCTCACCTCCGGGAACAGCTCACGGGCCCTGTGGCTGCTGTTGCTGCCGTTCATGGTCGTCAACCTCGCGCACTGGATGCGCCCCAGCACCCGCGGCCGCCGACGCACGGTACGCCTCTACGGGCTCCTCGTCCGGCTGGTCGGCCTCACCCTGACCGTGCTGCTCGTCGCGGCGGCCTGTGAGGTCGCGCTCGACCTGACCGCCTGGCAGTGCGCCGGCGCACGCGCGTGCGCGGAGGCGCACACCTGGCTCGGCTTCCTCTCTCCCGCCGTCTCGGACGACGGCTGGTGGAGCCGGCCCGGCCGCCGCCTCGGCGTGGCGGCCGTGGTGCCCGCCGCGCTGACCGGCCTGCTGTGGTACCTCTCCCACCGCACCTGGAGCGCGTACGAGTCCCAGCGCCCCATGGACCGCGGTGGCCGCGCCGAGGACGAGAAGCCGGCCCCGGACGCAGCCGAGGGCGAGGCCGCGACCCACAGCGCAGCCGAGGGCGACGCCGCGACCCACAGCGCAGCCGATGCCGAGGACACGGCCCGTATCGCGCTCGGCCGGCCCGGGTTCTGGTACGGGCGCCGTCTCGTCGCCAGGCTGCGCGCCGCCCACGCGGCGGCCGGGTTCCTCACCGTCGCGGCGGCCGTCGGCACCTCGGCGGCCCGCCACGACCGCCGAGCGGGCGGACCGGCCCTCCTGGAGCTCCTGGGCTGGCTGCTGAACTCGGCGCTCGTGCTGCTGGCGGTGAGCGTGGTCTGGGTGGTCTGCCGCAGAGGCCGCAGCGAGCGGCGCCTCGACAAGGAACTCGACGAGAACCTGGTCCGTCTCCTCCCGGCCTGCTCGATCGCCGTGCTCGTCCTCGCCGTGGTGTACGCCGGGTGGTCGCGCCCCGGCTGGAGGTCGACGGGCCGACTGCCGGGCGACCTGGCCTTCGGCGGGATCACCCTGGTGCAGGGCCTCCTCGTCGTCGCGCTCGGCGTGGTCGCCCACGCCCTCCACCGCTCCCGCCCCGACCCGCGCACCGCCATGTACGGCCTGGCCGGCCCCGCCGTCGCGATGCTCGCCTGTGCCCTCGGGGGCGTGATGTCCGCCGGTGTCGCCCAGCGGGTTGCCGACTGGCTGGGCGGCACGGAGGACGCCCTCTCCGGCCCGCCCGTCCTTCTGACCTGGCAGGCCTCCGTCATCCCGCCCCTCCTCCTGGTCCTCCTCGCCCTCCTGGCCTGGCTGACCCGCCGCACCTGGGTCCTGCGCGAGGCGGAGACGACGGCGGTGGAGCGCGAGTACGGCCTGCTGGGAGAACCGCCACAGGAGCCACAGGAGCCGCAGCAGCCCTCGGCACCCGGAGCTTCCGGCCCGGCGCTGAACGGGGAGCACGAGGCACAGGACGCCGGTCGCACCCGTCGTATCGCGCGGACCCGCGCCATGGCGGCCCTCACCGACCGGGCGCCCCGAATCGTCGCCGTCACCTCCACCGTGACTCTGCTGCTCGGCGCGGCGGCCCTCACCGGTGCCCTGGTGACGGGCGAGACACCGGCGGGGGCGGCGCACGGCTCGTACGACATCGTCGCGGGCGCCGCCGAGACCGCGCAGGCACTGGGATCCTGGCTGATCGGCGTGGGCTTCCTGCTGTTCGTCACCTGGGGCCGCCGGGCCTACAAGGACGCCTCCGCGCGGCGCACGATCGGCATCCTCTGGGACGTGGGCACCTTCTGGCCCCGAGCCGCACACCCGTTCGCACCGCCCTGCTACGCCGAGCGGGCCGTACCCGACCTGACCTGGCGCATGGCCACCTGGACCCGCTCCACCGGCGGCCGGCTCGTCATCTCCGGCCACTCCCAGGGCAGCGTCCTCGCGGCGGCCGCCGCATGGCAGCTCACCCCGTCGGTGCGCCGACGCGTCGCGCTGCTCACCTACGGATCACCGCTGGAGCGGCTGTACGGGCGCTGGTTCCCGGCCCACTTCGGCCCGGAGTCGCTCGCCGCCCTGCACCGCGAGGTCGACTGCTGGCGCAACCTGTACCGCCGCACCGACCCCATCGGCGGCCCCGTGCGGCTGACGAGCCGGCACGGACCGCAGGTCGACGCCGAGCCCTTCTCGGACCCGCTCGCCTACGGCCGCACCGGCGCCCACCCGCTGCCCGCCCCGATCCTCGGCCACTCCGACTACCAGGCCGACCCGGCCTTCGTGGCCGAACGCAAGCACCTGCTGGACCGGCTCGGCACGGAGCTGCCGGGGCCCCGGACCTCGCCTAGTCCCGACAGCTGACATCCCGCGCGGGACGCTCGCCCGTGGTCAGGAACGCGGTCACGGCACGGTCGCCGCAGGCGTTGCCCGTACCCAGGTAGACGCCGTGACCGCCCCGCTCGACGGTGACGAACCGCGCCCGGTCACCGAAGGCCGTACGCATCCGCAGCGCGCCGACGTACGGGGTCGCCGGGTCCCGCCGGTTCTGGATCATCAGGATGTTGGACGGGCCCCGGTCGGTGAGCCGGGTGGGCTTGTCGGCGGGGGCGTCCTTCCAGAAGGCGCAGGGGAAGATGTTCCCCGGCAGCCCGGCCGTGAGCGGGTACCGCGCCCGGTTCGCGGCCACCGCCCGCTCGTACCCGGCCACCGACTTCGGCCAGCGGACATCGTTGCAGATCACGGCCAGCGTGACCGCGGCGTCCTCGTCACTCAGCGGTCCGGCGACCTCCGGCGGCAGCACCGGAGTCGCACCCGGCGTCAGGGCCGCCCGCATCAGTCCCGCCAGCCGGGGGAAGGCGGCGTCGTTGTAGAGGGAGTCGTACATGACCTGCCGCAGCAAGTTGCCGGTGAGCGGCACACCGGGTGTCGTCGACTCCTTCGGGGTGCGATCCAGCGCCGACGCCAGGGAGAGGAACAGCGGCCGGATCTCCTCGGTCCGCGCGGCGAGCCGCAGGCCCTCCGCGTCCCGGGCAGGATCGGCGGCCCAGGCCGCGAAGTCCGGGAAGCGGTCCTCCGCGCCGACGGCCATGTTCGCCACCCAGGCCCTCTCGACCCGGCGAGGATCGGGGTCGTCGTTGCTGTCCAGCACCCAACGGTCCGTGCGTTCCGGGTACTTCTGCGCGTACACGGCGCCGACATAGGACCCGTACGAGACGCCGTACGCCGACAGCTTCTCCTCGCCGAGGGCCCGGCGCAGGAGGTCGACGTCGCGTACCTCGTTGGCGGTGCTGAAGCTGCGCAGCAGCGCACCGCCGTTGCGGGCGCACGACTCGGCGGTGCGGCGGGAGCGGGCGACGTTCTCCGCGATGGTGCCGTCCGGCGCGGGCCAGGGCCGGAGGGTCACCAAGTGCCGGTCGGCGGCGGGGAGTCGGCAGGATGCCCGGGTGCTGGCGCCCACCCCGCGCGGGTCGAGGCTCACGATGTCGTACGTGCCGCCGAGTTCCCGGCGCAGCGCCTCGCCCTGCCGCGTGAGTCGGGCGATGCCGGAGCCGCCGGGGCCGCCGGGCAGCACCAGCAGGGTGCCCCGCCGTGCCTCGGGGCGCTCACTGGGCAGCCGGGACACGGCGAGGCTCAACCGGGGGCCGTCGGGGGCCCGGTGGTCGATCGGTACGGCCAGCTCGGCGCACTCCTGCCCGGCCGGACCGCCGGGCTGCGCGCACGGGCGCCAGTCGAGCGACGGTGAGGACGAGGAGGCGAGGGCCGGGGGCGTGGCCGTCAGCACGGCGCCGACGACCGAGGCGGTGAGAGCGAGGACCAGGGCGTTCCGGGTGCGAGCTGTCATGGCCCCATGCTGTCCGAGGGGCCACTGCCGCCCCATCCGGCAGCCAGGTCACCCGGGGGTGGGGTTTGCCCCCCAGCCATCGGCCCGCGAACCCCCGGCCCGCGGCCTACGGCAGCTCCGGCAGGTCCTCCGCGTAGAGCAACGTCAGGTCGTCCGTGCTCGGTTCGTCGACCTGGGCCACTCGGCTCGCGTGCCGCTCCACCATCGCCTCGAAGGTCTGGCGAGCGGTACGGCCGTTGCCGAAGGCCGGGCCCTTGGGGAGGGCGGTGAAGTACTTCAGCAGGGCGTCGCCCGCGCCCGGCGCCAGCCGGTACTCGTGCTCCTCGGCCTGCTGCTCCACGATCCGCAACAGCTCGTCGGGGACGTAGTCGTCGAAGGTGATGGTCCGTGAGAAACGGGACGCCACACCGGGGTTGACGGTGAGGAACCGCTCCATCTCGGCCGTGTAGCCCGCGACGATGACCACGACCGCGTCGCGGTGGTCCTCCATCAGCTTCACCAGGGTGTCGATGGCCTCCTTGCCGAAGTCCCTGCCCGAGTCCTCCGGCGACAGCGCGTACGCCTCGTCGATGAACAGCACACCGCCGCGGGCCCGTTCGAACGCCTCCTGGGTGCGGATCGCGGTGGAGCCGATGTGCTCACCGACCAGGTCCACCCGGGACACCTCGACGAGATGCCCCTTCTCCAGGACACCGAGCGAGGCCAGGATCTCGCCGTAGAGACGGGCGACCGTGGTCTTGCCGGTGCCGGGGGAGCCCGTGAACACCAGGTGCCGTTTGACCGAGGCAGCCTTGAGGCCGGCCTGCTGACGGCGGCGGCCCACCTCGATCATGTCGGTGAGGGCGCGGACCTCGCGCTTGACGCTGTCCAGGCCGACCAGTGCGTCGAGTTCGCCGAGGACGGCCTTCGAGGTCCGCGCCGGCGGCTCGGGCGCCATGGCGGGCACGGCGGTCGGCGGCTGCTCGGCGGGGCGTTGAGCCGGGATCGAGCCCAGCACGCCGGTCGTCCGAGCGGTGGTCCGGGTGGCCGTCTCCTGCGCGGCGGGGGTGCGCACGCCCGCGCTCTCGTCGCTGGTGCAGTCCTCGACCACCGGCCCACCGCCGGCCGTGCCGGGGCCACCGTCCGCGAACTCGTAGCCACCGCGCGCGCAGCGCTCCGTACGGCACTTGCGCAGTGTCGCCCGGCAGCCGTCGATGACGTGGAAGCCGTAGCCCCCGCTGCCGGTCACCCGGCAGTCGAGGAAGCTGCCCCGACCCTCGGCGGAGACGTAGAAGCCCGCCTCGGCGGGCGAGGTCACCGTACAGCGCTCGATGGTCGGGTCGGCGCCCTTGGTGACGATCACACCGGTCTGGGTGCCGTCCACCGTGCAGTTGTTGAGAGTGCCGCCGCTGCCGTGGTCGCGGAACCAGGCACCCGTGGCGGCGTCCCGGATACGGCAGTCGTCGAGCTGCGCGATGGCTCCGTCGCTCACCGACACCGCCGTGTTGCGCACCTGCGACAGGTCGCTGTCGACGACGTCCGCGCGGGAGCCACGGTCCAGCACGAACAGCGCGTCCGGTACGTCGTGCACCCGGCAGGACTCCAGCACCGCCGTCGCGCCGTCGCTGACCCAGACCGCCGGGTAGTCGCCGGTGCTGTCGAAGATCTCGCACTGGTTGGCGTCCACCCGGGTGCCCGGGTCCCACACCGACAGGCCGTTGCGGCCGAACTGCCGGACCGATGTACGGGTCAGGGTGAGGACCGAGCGGGAGCGGAGGTCCACCGCGTTCTCGGGGATGTCGTGGATGCGGCAGTCCGCGAGGGTGAGCACGGCGTCGGTGTCGAGGGTGACCCCGTCGGCCGTGGTCCGGTGCACATCGCAGTCGGTGAGATGGGCCGTGGCCCGCCCGGTGATCTGTACGCCGCTGCCGCGGACCTCGTAGATCTCGCAACCGACCGCCTCCAGCGCGGAGTTCTCCCCGGTCGCCGTCAGGCCGGAGCCCGAGGCGTGGTGGATGCGGCAGCGCTCCAGCCGGGGGTGGCCGCCGCCGCGCACCGCGACCCCGGCCTGGCCGGCCGCGACGACCTCGCACTCCTCGAACACGCCCCCGCCGCCGTCGACCACGGCGATGCCGATGCCGGCCGGGTTGTCGACCGTGCAGCGCCGGGCCGTGGGGCGGGCGCCGCCGCGCACCTCGATACCCGCGGCGGAGCGGGTGACGATCCGCAGGTCCAGCAGCTCGGGGGTGCCGTCCTCGACGAGTAGCGCGGGCGCCGCCGCGTCCTGCCCCTCCACATGCAGGTCCTGCACGACGGCCGAGGCGGAGACGGTCAGCGGTACACCGTCCACGGGCGCGATGCGCACCGAGCCCGGCGAACCCTCCGGGCCGCGCAGCGTGACCCCGCGCCGCACCACGAGGTTCTCCCGGTACGTGCCCGGAGCGACGGTGAGCACGTCGCCGTCGCTCGCGGCCTCCAGGGCCGCGGCGAGCGACGAGTACTCACCCGTGCGGCGCCGCCACCGCGATGTACCGGTGTGCGTCACCTGGACCGTGCCCTGTGCCATGGCGTTGCTGTGCCCCCACCTCGTGGAACGCGGGTCGATGCCGAACAGTTCGGCTGGTCGGTCCACCGTAGCGTGCGCGGGCAGGGGGAGTTGACCGGAGTGAGAAGGCGGTCAGCTGCCCGTGCCCGTCCTGCCCCAGTCCGGCCCGGCCTTGTCCCATGCCTGGTCCCAACGGGTGTAGCGATGGCGGATCATGCGCCAGACGATCAGCCGTCGGATCCCCTCGACGAGTCCCGCGGCGAGCACGGTGGAGCCGAATCCGGCCAGCACCGCGTGGGTGGTCGCGGTGGCGGTGTCCAGGGGGCGGCCCACCGTGCGGCCCTGGCCGTCGGTCCACAGCGTGAAGTGGTCGCCGGGCCGAGGGGTTTTGAGGTTCGCCATGACCGTGCCGTGCCGGGCGGTGCCGTCCGGGCCGGTCCAGTCGGCGACGACCCGGCTCTGCCGGTCCCGGGTCGTCGCGGTCTCCGGATCCGGGTCCAGCGGGGAGCCGTCGACCTTCTTGACGACCGTGGCCGTGACCCGGTGGCGGCTCAGCTGCTGGTCCCGCACGGACTGCTGCAGGGCGCTCTGGGCGCTGGTGCCGACGACGGCGCCGATCAGCGGCGCAGCGACCAGGATCAGTACGAGGGCGGCGAACGCCAGCCAGGCCTCGACCAGATCGGTCGGCCGTCGCAGTGGGTTGTGACGCCAGCGCCACAGCCCGCCGAACGCCCGTAGTCCACCGATTGCCCGCACTCGCCCCACACCCCCTTACGCGTCCGTGATAGCCCCGGGCGGAGCCGTCCACGCGCGATCCCGGTCAAGAGAAGGGAAATCACCCTCCGACCGGCCTTCTCATGAACTTCTCACAATGACCCAACGGCCGGACCCGCGGCGTGTGTTCCCCGCACGAACCGAATCGTAGGCCGAATCGTAGGAGATTGAATTTTCAAGGGGAGATCGGGGGTTCTCTCACGACCGCCCAGAACCCATCGGGATCGAACTCGCTATTCGAGCACCCGGACCGGATCGCCGACCCGTACCGTGCCCGGGGATTCCGGGACGAGGTTCTGTCCGAAGACCAGCTTGTCGCCGAAGCGGCGGTGGCGGGCCAGGGTCCGCAGCGGCTCACGGCCGCGCTCGGCGGTGTCCTGGTCGGTGGTGGTCACCACGCACCGGCCGCACATCTTGGCGACCCGGAAGCTCACTTCGCCGATGGCGACCCGCCGCCATCCGTCCTCGGCCCAGGCGTCCGTGCCGTCGACGACGGCGTTCGGCCGGAAGCGGCTCATCGGCAGCGGGCCCTCCTCGGCGTGGTCGCCCCGGGCGATCAGGTCGTTGAGCGCGTCCAGCGAGGCGAGCGTGGTGAGCAGCAGCGGATATCCGTCGGCGAAGCTGACGGTCTCGCCGGGGCGGGCGTACTCCGGGTCGATCGGTCGGCGGGTCGCCGGGTCGTCGAGGTGCACGAGCCGGACCGGGAGGTCCAGGTAGTCGCTGAACCAGGTGTGCGCCGCCGCGTCGGCGGGGACGCCCTCCACCTTGTCCCGCCAGATCTCCACGGTGGTCGTGTCGGCGGGGGAGGGCACCGGGACGGTGAGGGGCCCGCGGCCGGGCGCGGACAGCAAGAGGCCGCCGCCGGGCTGCTGCCCGGCGGCGGCCAACGCCATACGCGGATGCGGACGTTGAGTGATGACCTTGCCCGAGTCGTCGACCAGCACCCAACGGCGGTCGCCCGCCAGCCCCCAAGGCTCCACGACGGCCTCGTCGGGGGCGAAGCCCCGGGCCGCCTTCAGCGGGTGGACATGGATCGAGTGCAGTGACGGATTCCCCATGGGGTCATCCTGCCAGCAGGCTGTGACAACCCCACGCGAAAGGTTCCAGATGCGTCAGTACCCGCGGTACTGCTGGCCGTTGTACGGGTCCTGCTGGTACGGGACCGCGGGGGCCGGGCGGGGGGCCGCCGGGCGCATGGCCTCGTAGCCCGCCATCGGACGTTGCTGCTGCGGCGGCGGCTGGGCGCCGGGGTAGCCGCGCGGGCCGGCGGCCTGCTGCGGGATGTACGCGTTCGGCGCCTGCTGGAGCGGCGAAGGCTGCTGGGCCTGCGGATAACCGTAGGCGGGCTGGGAGGGGCCGGCCGGCAGCGCGGGCAGCGCGGACGGGAGGGCGGGCAGGTTGCTGCCCGGCGTGTCGTACGCGGCGGGTACCCGGATCGGGGCGATCTGAGGGGTTCCCCGCTCGGCGACGAGAGAGTCGTAGATCGGGGTGTCCGCGAAGGACGAGGCGGAGTAGTAACCGCCGCCGTAGGTGGAGCGGGGGGAGGTCATGGCACATAAGTTAAGCCCACGATGTGCTGGTTGGGGAGACCGATAAGAGGGTTGTTTTCCGTGTCGGCAGTGACGCCGGATCCCCAATGCGAGCGAACTCGGCGAAAAAGGGCAGCAAAGCGCGTTCTGATCGTGTAAAGGCCGAGTTCCCGGCCGGTTACCGGCGGTTGACCAAGGATCTTTCGGTACGGGTCCTGGGGCATCCGGGCCCCGGGGGAATAGGTTGGGCCGACAACGGATCCGGCCGGATCCGACGGACTGTGTGGGACGCGGCCCGGTGACGACCTTCTGGATGACCATCTGATGGGGGCGGACATGTCAATGCCGAAAGGATCGAACACGGCGGTGCCGACGACCGCGCTGCGCGTGGAACTGGGCTGGCGCTCCGGACCGGGTGTGCCCGACGCGGACGCCTCGGCGCTGCTGCTCGTCGGCGGGAAGGTGCGCTCGGACGCCGACTTCGTCTTCTACAACCAGCCCGCGCACTCCTCCGGCGCGGTCCGGCACGAGGGCAAGCGCGACGCCGGGGGACAGGTGACCGACGCGCTCCTCGTCGACCTCGCGCGCGTGGAGCCCGCCATCGAGACCGTGGTGCTGGTCGCCTCGGCGGACGGCGGCACCTTCGGACAGGTGCCCGGACTGCACATTCGCGTGCTCGACGAGCGGGCGGGCACCGAGGTGGCCCGCTACGACAGCGCGGACGCCGGCGTCGAAACCGCTTTCGTCCTCGGGGAGTTCTACCGTCGCCAGGGCGCCTGGAAGTTCCGCGCCGTCGGCCAGGGCTACAGCACCGGGCTCGAAGGCCTCGCCACCGACTACGGCATCACGGTGGACGAGCCCCAGCAGGCGGCGGCACCGACGCCCACGCCCGCGCCCGTCGCTCCCGTCACCGTGCCGCCGCCCGTGACGACCGCCCCGCCCCCGCCTCCCGCCCCGCCCGTGGCGCCCCCGGCCCCGGTCCGTCTGACCAAGGTGACGCTCACCAAGGAAGCTCCGGCGGTCTCCCTGGCCAAACAGGGCGGCACATCCGGCGCCATGCGCGTGAACCTCAACTGGGAGGTGCGCAAGCAGTTCAAGGGGTGGGGCAGCAAACTGGGCCGGGCCGTCGCCATGCACGCGGACCTCGACCTCGACCTGTGCGCCCTGTTCGAACTCTCCGACGGCAGCAAGGGCGTCGTCCAGGCACTCGGCAATGCCTTCGGCTCCCTGCACCAGCCGCCCTTCATCCACCTCGACGGCGACGACCGCACCGGTGCCGTCAGCAGCGGCGAGAACCTCACCGTCAACCTCGACCACAAGCAGTACTTCCGGCGCATTCTCATCTTCGTCACCATCTACGAGGGCGCCCGCTCCTTCGCCGACCTGCACGCCACGGTCACCCTCCAGCCGCAGCACGGCGCACCCATCGACTTCTCGCTCGACGAGTGCACGGTCCCCTCCACCGTCTGCGCCCTCGCCCTCATCACCAACCAGGGCGGCGACCTCATCGTCCAGCGCGAGGCCCGCTACCTCGTCCCCGAGCGCGGGGTGAGCCCGCAGCGCACGGTCGACTACGCCTACGGGTGGGGCATGAACTGGACACCCGGCCGGAAGTAGCCGTCCGCATGTGAGGAAAGGGTTCCGCACACGAGGCGGGTTCCGGTCGGACCCCTAACCCTCGTCCGGCACCGGGTCCGGGCGCGCGTAGGTGCGGCCCTTCCAGGCCGCGCCGCGCCCCCGGTGGTGCCGCACCGCAGAGTCGACCGTCATCAGCAGATACAGGAACGCGGTGAACGGCAGCAGGAGAGCGAGGCCCGGCGGCTGTCCGTAATGACGGAGCATCGGCACGTACGTCACCGTCATCACCAGCCAGGCGAGCCCGCCGGGCAGCGCCGTCGCCGGGTCCGCCATGACCAGGCCCGCCACGAGCGCGAGCGGCGGGACGAGATAGACCAGGGCCAGGCCGAGGACCGTGCCCGCGAGCAGCAGCGGACTGTGCAGCAGCTGGGCGTAGGCGCTGCGCGCCACCATGTGCCACAGGTCGCGCAGCCGTGGGTAGGGCCGCACACTCTCCACGCGCTCCGCCAGCCCGAGCCAGATGTGGCCGCCGCTCCTCTTGACCGCGGCGGCCAGCGCCACGTCGTCGATGACGGACTGCCGGATCGCGTCCGGGATCCGCGCCCGCTCGGCGGCCCCGGCGCTCAGCAGCACACAGCCGCCCGCCGCTGCCGCCGTCCGCGAGCCCCGTACGGCGATCCGCCGGAACGGATAGAGCTGGGCGAAGAAGTACACGAAGGCGGGCACGACGAGCCTCTCCCACCCGCTCTCGGTGCGCAGCCGGGCCATCTGCGAGACCAGGTCGAACCCGCCGGTCCGGGCGGCCGCCACCAGCGCGCGCAGGCTGTCCGGGCGATGCGCGATGTCCGCGTCCGTCAGCAGCAGGAACTCGGGTTCCCGCGCGCGTGCCAGCGTGATGCCGTGGCGTACGGCCCAGAGCTTGCCGGTCCAGCCCGCGGGCGGCTCCCCGGGCGAGGACACGGTCAGCGGCAGGCCGCCGAACCGGCGGGACAGTTCACGGGCCAGCTCGCCGGTGCCGTCCGAACTGCCGTCGTCGACCAGAAAGACCTCGGCCCGGCCCGGATAGTCCTGGCCCAGCAGCGACGGCAGGCTCTCAGGGAGGACGGCGGCCTCGTCACGAGCGGGGACGACGATACAGACCCCCGGCCATGCGCCGGGGTCCCGGCGGGGCGGCAGGCGCACATCCGTGCGCCAGAAGAAACCCTGGCCGAGCAGCAGCCACAGCCAGGCGGCGAGTGATCCGACGGCGGTCCAGGCGATGGCGCTCACGCCCGCAGTCTGCCCCACGGCAGCGGCCGTACCGAGGCCATCGTCTATCGTGGCCGGGTGAAGATCGCGCTCATGGACTCCGGTATCGGCCTGCTGCCCGCCGCCGCGGCGGTACGGCGGCTACGGCCCGACACGGACCTCGTGATCTCCTCCGACCCCGACGGCATGCCCTGGGGACCGCGCACCCCCCAGGACCTCACCGAGCGTGCGCTCGCCGTCGCCGAGGCGGCCGCCGCCCACCGGCCCGACGCGCTGATCGTCGGCTGCAACACCGCCTCCGTGCACGCCCTGCCCGCCCTGCGCGCCCTCCTCGAACCCGGTCTGCCGGTGATCGGCACCGTCCCGGCGATCAAGCCGGCCGCGTCCGGCGGCGGTCCCTTCACCATCTGGGCGACACCCGCCACCACCGGCAGCCCCTACCAGCGCGGCCTCATCGAGGAGTTCGCCGACGGCGTCCCGGTCACCGAGGTGCCCTGCTGGGGACTGGCCGAAGCGGTGGAGCACGCCGACGACGCCGCGATCGACGCCGCCATCGCGGCGGCGGCCGCGCTGACGCCCACCGATGTGACGACCGTCGTCCTGGGCTGCACCCACTACGAACTGGTCGCCGAACGCATCCGCGCGGCCGTCCAGCAGCCCGGCCTGCCGCCCCTCGTCCTGCACGGCTCCGCCGGCGCGGTGGCCGCGCAGGCACTGCGCCGCATCGGTGAACTGCCCAAGCCCGAGGCCGACTGGACCGGGTCGACGCTGACCGTCATCCTCAGTGGCCGCGAGGGCTCGCTGCCCGCCCCCGCACTGGCCTACGAGGAGGGCCGGCTCCTCAGGACCGCCGGCGCGACGACGGCCGTCATCGCCGAACGGTAACGCTCCGCGACCAGGTGCCCGCGCAGCGGAACCTGAGTACTCTCAAAGCCATGAGGGACCACCCCCACGGCGAGCCGGGCACCCCCGCGGGCCCGCACCCCGAGGTATGGACCGGCCGTGCGACCAACCGCGGCCAGTGGCTGCTGGCACTCGGCGGCGCCGCCTGCATGGCACTGGGCGTCGAACTCGCGGTCGACTCCGCGTGGGCGTCCGGTGTCGCCCCGCTCGTCATGTCCGTCGTCGGCTGCATCGCGGCCGGTCTGCTCGTCCTCTTCGGCACGCTCGCGTTCGTGCACGTCTCCGTGAAGGTCGACGAGGACTGCCTGGAGGTCCGCTGCGGCCACATCGGTGTGCCGCGCCGTCGTATTCCCCTGTCCGAGGTCGCCGACGCCGCCTTCGCCCCGTGCGTCACGCCCCACCAGTGGGGTGGCTGGGGCTACCGCTGGCGGCCCGAGAAGGGCACCGCCGTCGTCGTACGACGTGGCGAGGCCGTGGTGCTGAGCCTCTGGGACGGCCACACGTTCACGATCACCGTGGACAACGCGGAGACGGCCGTGGATGTCATCCGCGCCCGGCTCACCCCCAAGGCGACCGACGCCGCGCACTGACACCCTCTACCTCCGCTCCGGTCGCGCAGAGTCTGTGTGGGTGGCGTCGCGAGGCGGGCCGGAAGGTGACGACAGCGCCTAGGAGACCGCTGAAGATCTTGCTCTGGCCGCCCGACTCACCCTGGATCGCCGGTAAATGTCAATCGCCATCAAGTAGGGCAAGCCGGGCGCATTTTCAAGATCTTCAGGACGCTTCTAGCGGTCGTCGAGGTCCGGCGGCCCCGCCGTCTCCCCTTCCGGCAGAGGCCGCGCCGTCGCCATGCCCGCGAGCAGGCCCGCGCCCGCCGTCACCGTGGCGAAGCTCAGCGCGTTGCCCACGGCGGCGATCGCGGCCACCGCCGTCAGGGCGGCGCCCGCGGTGAGCACCACCGGCGTGGGGCGCGGGGTCCGCCACAGGACGTACAGAACCCAGCCGAACACGGCGGCGAGCAGCGCCACACCGACGAGTCCCTGCTCGGCGGCCAGCTGCAGGGGCGCCGAATGGGGCCGGTCGTCGGCCGACAGCGACTCGGCGACCGTCGGGCTGAGCTCCCCGAAGCGGCCCGGTCCCGCGCCGAGCAACGCGTCGTCGTGGACCAGGACGAGCGCGTCGCGCCACAGCAGGATCCGGTGCGGCGTGAGCTGGCCCTCCAGCGAGTCGGTCAGCCCGGCCGGCAGGGTGTTCTCGGCGACGGCCCAGACCGTCGCCGTCACCAGGGCCGTGGCGAGGGCGAGTCCCACGAGCCCCGGGCCCCGACGCATCCGGGCCGCCGCGAGCGAACACAGCAGCACCCCGGCGCACGCGGCGAAACCGGTGGTGGAGCCGAGCACCGCAGCGGTCACGGCGATCCCGCAGGCCAGCAGCCGCAGCGTCAGCCTCAGGCCGGGCGAGCGGGCCGCCCAGGCGGCACAGCAGGCGGCACCCGCTGCCAGGACCAGCAGCGAGGCGGTCGCCCCGGTGTGCCCGAGCGGCGAGACCAGCGGCGAGCCCGTCATGGTGTGCGGGTCGGTGACCGCCAGACCGAGGCCGGCCAGCGCGCCCGCGGACGGTGCCACCACCGGCAGCAGGGCCCCGCAGATCCGGCCCGCCGCATAGCCGGCCGCCACGGCGAGCACCGCCAGCAGCACACCCTCCGGACGGCCGCCCCGCGCCGCCGCGGTGATCAAGGACCAGGCGGCGCACGCCCCGAGCAGCAGCACACCCGTGACATCGGAGACGTTCCGTCTCTCGTGCGAGGCCGACGCTCCTGCCGCGGCCTCCGTCCCCGTGGACCCCAACGTGTCGCCCCCCGACTGTGCCGGGCCTCGACCGCCCGGACCACATCCGGCCGCACGTCAGAGGCTCGCGCACACCGTAACGGGTGATGCGCCGGTTTGTGGACGAGTTATGCAGGAACGATGCGGCTGCGGGCGACAAATGCCGCACCCGGGACGTGCGGACCGCGCTGTCGGCGCCGGGGTGACGCGCCGTACACTCCCCGAGTGACCGTCACCGCCACTCCCGTAGACGAGCCGGAGCAGCTCGAACCCCAGGCCGCGCCCGTTTCCCGGGTGTCCCGGTGGGCAAGCCGGCTCCTTCCGGCCGTCGTCGCGGCCCTCTCCGGGGTGCTGCTCTACGTCAGCTTCCCGCCCCGCACCCTGTGGTGGCTCGCCCTGCCGGCCTTCGCCGGCTTCGGCTGGGTGCTGCGCGGACGCGGCTGGAAGGCGGGCCTCGGTCTCGGCTACCTGTTCGGTCTCGGTTTCCTGCTGCCGCTGCTGGTATGGACCGGCGTGGAGGTCGGCCCCGGTCCGTGGCTCGCGCTCGTCGCCATCGAGGCGGTGTTCGTGGCGCTCGTCGGCGCGGGCGTCGCCGTCGTCTCGAAGCTGCCGGGCCGGCCTGTGTGGGCCGCCGCTCTGTGGATCGCCGGTGAGGCGGCACGCGCGCGTGCCCCGTTCAACGGATTCCCCTGGGGCAAGATCGCTTTCGGCCAGGCGGACGGCGTCTTCCTGCCGCTGGCCGCGCTCGGCGGCACACCCGTCCTGGGCTTCGCGGTCGTCCTGTGCGGGTTCGGCCTCTACGAGGTGGTGCGCCTGGTCGTGGAGAACCGGCGCACCGGCGAGGCCGTACGCCGGGGCACCGCGGCGGTGGCGGCGCTCTCCGTGGCCGTACCCCTGGTGGGCGCCTTCGCCTCCCGGGCGCTGGTGAGCGACGAGGCGGAGGACGGCACCGCGACCGTCGCGGTCATCCAGGGCAACGTCCCGCGGCTGGGGCTCGACTTCAACGCCCAGCGGCGGGCCGTGCTCGACTACCACGCCCGGGAGACCGAGCGGCTGGCCGCCGAGGTCAAGGCCGGCAAGGTCGCCCGGCCCGACTTCGTGCTCTGGCCGGAGAACTCCTCCGACATCGACCCCTTCGCCAACGCCGACGCCCGCGCGGTGATCGACGGGGCGGCCACCGCCATCGGCGCCCCGATCTCCGTCGGCGGGGTCGTGGAGCGGGACGGCAAGCTCTACAACGAACAGATCCTGTGGGACCCCGAGAAGGGTCCCGTCGACACCTACGACAAGCGGCAGATCCAGCCGTTCGGCGAGTACCTGCCGCTGCGGTCGCTGGTCGGCGCCATCAACGGCGAGTGGACGTCCATGGTCCGCCAGGACTTCAGCCGGGGCACGAAGCCCGGTGTGTTCTCCATGGACGGTGCCGAGGTCGGTCTCGTGACCTGTTACGAGGCGGCCTTCGACTGGGCCGTGCGCTCCGAGGTCACCGACGGCGCGCAGCTGATCTCGGTGCCGAGCAACAACGCCACCTTCGGGCGCAGCGAGATGACCTACCAGCAGCTCGCCATGTCCCGGGTCCGCGCCGTCGAGCACAGCCGCACCGTCACCGTCCCGGTGACCAGCGGAGTCAGCGCGATCATCATGCCGGACGGGCGGATCACGCAGAGGACAGGCATGTTCGTCCCGGACTCCTTGGTACAGAAGGTACCGCTGCGGTCCTCGCAGACGCCCGCCACCCGGGTCGGCATCGCGCCCGAGATGCTTCTGGTGCTGGTCGCGGCGGGTGGACTCGGCTGGGCGATCGGGGCCGGTGTGCGCGGGAGGCGCGCCGGTGGCGTGTAGCCGTACGCCTCGCGTGCGCGTGGTGGATGCGGCGGGGTGAGGGGACCGGCCCGTTAGGGTCGGCTCCATGGCTACCCCTGACTTCATCCGCACACTCCGTGCTTCCGCCGGCAACCAGCTCCTCTGGCTCCCCGGAGTCACCGCCCTGGTCTTCGACGACGAGGGCAGAGTGCTGCTGGGCCGCCGGTCCGACACCGGCAGGTGGGCGCTGATCGGCGGCATCCCGGACCCGGGGGAGCAGCCGGCGGCCTGTGCCGTGCGGGAGGTCCACGAGGAGACGGCGGTGCAGTGTGTGGCCGAACGGGTCGTGCTCGTACAGGCGTTGGAACCGGTGCGGTACGACAACGGGGACGTCTGCCAGTACATGGACATCACGTTCTCCTGCCGTGCCGTGGGCGGGGAGGCGCGGGTCAACGACGACGAGTCCCTGGACGTCGGCTGGTTCTCGCTGGACGCCCTGCCGCCTGATCTGAGCGAGTTCGCGTTGTTCCGCATCAAGCAGGCCCTGTCCGACACGGCCACGTGGTTCGACCCCACGGTCTGAGACCGCGCGCGGGACGGCGGGGCCGGGTCCGTGCGCGTGGCGCACGCGCTCGCCGCGCGGGCGTGCGCGCGGGCACCGGCCCCGACGGCCCCTCCCTTGGTGGCGTTGACGTGGTCGAACGACGCGTCGTCCTACGGTTCCCGGAACGTTCCGGCACGAGGGGTGGAGCCCTGAGATGAGCCATCCCCCGCGGACGTGGTGCCCGTCGCCAAGGCGATGGGCAACGGGCAGCCGCTGGGCGCGGTGATCACCCGGCGCGAGATCGCCGAGGCCTACCGCAGCCAGGGGTGCTTCCTCTCGTCCGCCGGCGGCAGCCCGGTCAGCTCGGTGGTCGGCCTCGCCGTCCTCGACGCACTGCGGTTCGCGGACCTCCAGGCCAACGCCCGGGACGTGGGCGGCCATCTGAAGGACCGGCTCCAGCGACTCGCCCACCGCCACGAGCTGATCGGCGCGGTGCACGGCTCCGGCCTCTGTCTCGGCGTCGAGTTCGTGCGCGACCGTACGACGCCGGAGCGGGCCACCGAGGAGACGGCCGCGATCTGCGAGCGGCTGCGCGAACTTGGCGTGATCATGCCGCCGACATCCGACCGGCGGTGCGTGCTGAAGATCAAGCCACCGCTGTGTCTGACATGGGAGGACGCGGACGGCTTCGTCGCCGCCCTGGACGACGTCTTGACGTACGGCTGGTGACCCGTGCTGCCGTCCGGGGCGCCCGCAGCTGCGTCCCGTCCACCAGCATCCGCAGGAACTGGCTCGCGAGCAGGGCCAGGACGGTCGCGCAGAGCCCGCCGACCGCCAGTGCCGGGACGGTCGCCCGGGTGAGCGGTCCGGGCAGCAGGCGCAACGCCCACCAGACCACCGCGAGCAACAGGACGTCGACGGCGCGGTGGAGCAGCCAGCCACCGAGTGGTGCCCCCGCGGGCCCCGCCCAGGCGCCCAGCAGCAGCCACTTGCGCGGGTTCAGCCGTCGGCGCGGACGAAGACCGGCTTGAGGTGGTTCTCGGGGAGCGCGTCGGGGAGTTGCTCCCAGTCGAGGACGTGGGAGACGACGCGCCCTGGGTCGACCTTCCCGGAACCGGCGAGGGCGAGGGCGTCGGGGATGTGGACGCGGACGTTGTCCCGGGCGACGCGCAGGGTGACCCCGGTGAGGTACATGTCGAGCGGGGTCAGTTCGCCGGGCCGGAAGTTGGTTGCCCGCGGACTCGCAGACGCCCTCCGGGGCGAGGGACCCGACGGCGAGGGCGAGTTGGTCGACACGGCCGGTGGCCTCGACGGCGAGGTCGAAGCCGCGCGGGACGGGTTCGACGGCCTCCGCGGTACGGGCGCCGAAGCCCTCGGCGAGTTGCCGGTGCGCCGGGTCGGGTTCGACGTACAGCACGTCGGAGGCGCCGAGCGCGCGGGCGATGTCGCACACGTACAGGCCGATGCTGCCCCCGGGCGACGACCGGGACGCGAGCGCCGGGCCGTTCGGCGAGATGGGGTGCTACCAGGCGCCAGGACAGGGACCAGTTGTCGCTCGCGGAGGCCATGGGGACGGGGTCGAGCCCGGCGGGCAGTGACACCAGCATGGCCTGCGCGTACGGCACCCGGACCAGGTCGGAGAAGAGGCCGGTCCAGGTGCCGCCGATCGGCGCCCCGTACATCGCCATGTGCGGTACGGCCGTGCAGTGCGCGGTGAGCCCGGCCCGGCAGTGGTCGCAGACGCCGCAGTTGATGGACCAGGGGACGACGACCAGGTCACCGGGGGCCACGGTGGTGACGGCATCGCCGGTCTCCACGACCCGCGCCACGCACTCGTGTCCCAGCGCGAAGGGCGGCTCGACGAACCTGTGACCGGCGAGGATCGCGGAGTCCACGTCGCACGAGGTGGCGGCCACCGGGGCGACGATCGCTTCTGCGTCGGAGCGGAGCTTGGGGTCGGGGGCCTCGCGCCGCTCGACGGTGCGGCGGGCCACGTAGGTCAGTTCACGCATCGGTCCGCTGCCCCTTCACCTGGGCCACGAGGTCGGCGAAGCGGACGACGGACCCGCCCGCGCCCCAGATGCCGTCGGGCTGCTCGTGCACCAGCACCCACACCCGCAGGGCCTCGGCCGGGGGCAGCCCGGCGGCTTCGAGGACGGTTCCGGTGGTGTCCTCGACCAGTCCCGCGCGGCGACGTTCGGACAGCGCCCCCTGCGGAACGGTCACCTCCACGAGGAAGCGCGGCGCGTCGTCCTCGGCCGTCGTCTGCGCACCTGCGGGCAGCTCGACCAGACAGCTCCACGCCTGGGCACGGAAGAACGCGGTGTCGGGCGCGCCCTCCCAGCGCAGCAGCACGGCGGCGAGGTCGCGCTGGACCTTCTCGCGGCCCGCCTCGGTCAGTGAGCCGGTCGGGGCGGTGAGCCGGACCGCGCGGTAAGGTGCGCCTAAGTGGACGGTTGTCCATGAAGGTGAGGGGACGGTGAGTCGTGTCGAGAGGCGAGGTGCCGCAGCGGTCGGACGCGCAGCGCAACCGTGAGCGCATCCTGGAGGTGGCCCTCGCCGAGCTGTCGCGCTCCGCCGACGTCCCGCTCAGCGCGATCGCCAAGAAGGCGGGCGTCGGACAGGGCACCCTCTACCGCCACTTCCCCGACCGCGAGGCGCTCGTCCTGGAGATCCACCGCCAGGAGGTGCAGCAACTCGCCGACAGTGCCGCCGAGTTGCTGCGGACCCGGGAACCCGACCGGGCCCTGCGGGAATGGATGGACGGCCTCGCCCGCTACGCCATGGCCAAGGCCGGCCTGGCGGACGCGCTCCGGCGGGCCGCCGCGGTGACGGGTGGTGCGGCGAAGCCGGGCTATCCGCTCTTCCTCGCCGCGATCGATCGTCTGTTGGCCGCCAACCACGAGGCCGGCACCATCCGCCCCGGTGTGACCACGGACGACTTCGTCCTCGCCATCGCGGGCGTCTGGCAGATGGACCCCACGGGCGATTGGCGCCCCCGGGCCGACCGCCTCTTCGACCTGGTCATGCGCGGCCTGCGCACGGGGGCCCCGGGCCGGGCCTGAGAGCACGAGCCCCCAGGTTGGGACATGGGCGCGGCGATACAACAGGCCGAGGTCTACGGGCCGACCGTGTGTGCCTGTTCCTGCTCACCCGGCGAGTGCGTCCAGGAGCAGGTCCGCAACCAACCGGTACGGCCAGGGACCGGTTCCCCAGGTCGGCGGGGACCTCGGGATGGTCGGGTTCACCCGTACCAGGCGTGCCCCGGGGGTGTGCCGTACGACGTTCTCCATGGGCCACCGGATCACGCCGGGCGTGTTGAAGGCGGCCCCGGTCTCCAGCACGAGCAGACAGGGCCTTGGCGCCTCCCCGAGCCAGTGGCTCAGCCGCTCGCCCGCCGGCATGTGGGCGGCGTCGACGAACTCCGGTCTCGCGCGCACGTCGGGGACAGATCCGCCCCGCAGTTCGGGCAGACGGGCAGGGCGGACGGGTCGGTCACCCGGCCCATCTCCCGGTCGTAGGCGGCGAGGACACGGTCGAGGAACGGCCGGGCCGCCCAGGTCTCCTGGACGCGCGGCACAGTGCACTGCAGGTGGCCGTAGTCGCCCTGGGGAGTGAAGACCCGGTCCGGGGCAGAAGCCGTTGCGGGCGAACAGCGCGTCGACGTTCGAGGTCATCACCCAGTGCTCGCGGTCGCCGACCAGGGAACGCAGCCGCCGGTACAGGGGGTTGGGCTCGGAACCGAAGCGGATGTCGCCGATGTGGACGGCCCAGTAGCCCCATATCATGTCCGCGGGCAGCGGGACGCCCAGCAGATAGCGGGAGCGCAGGCCGAGCCCGTACAGCGCCGGGAGCAGCTCCTTGAGGCGTGCGCTGTCGCCGTAGTCGTAGCCGGCGGCCGCGCTCAGCCCCGCGCCGGCGGCGACCAGGACGCGGTCGGCCTCGTCGAGCCAGGTGCGGAGGGTGGGCTAGCCACCGGCGTCGAGACCCCGGCGGCGGCCCGGAGCGCGGCGGGTGACGTCACGGAGGCGGTGGGGGCGTCCGTGAGGGCGACCGTGGCGTGGTTCGTGGCGTCGTTCTGGGCGGTCATCTGCCGGGATCCTTTCGAGCGTTCTCCCAACGTAGGGCGGGGACCGGCCGGGGCCAGGGTCGGTTCAGGACCGCTGATGGTCGGAATCCGACAGCCGCCGCCCCTTCGCCTGCCGCCCCTTCGCCTGCCGCTCCGTCGCCCCCCTCGCCCGCCGCCCCGCCGCCCCGGCGGTCCCCTCGGGCCGCGTCACTCGTTGTGCAGCACCTGCGCGATCGTCAGCCGGGCCGCACGGCGTGCAGGGACGTACGCGCCCATGACGGCGATCACGACGCCCGCCACGGCGAGCGCGGCCAGGGCCGGGGCGTTCCAGACGTCCGTCATGTACGACGGCAGGGTGAGGTCCACCGCGTCCGCCATACGCGGAACGACCACCTGGTGGCCCGCCATGCCGAGCGGGATGCCCAGGAGCGAGCCGAGGGCGCCGAGCAGCGCCATCGAGGCCACCGTCATCACCGTGACCTGGGCCGGTGTCATACCGATGGACTTGAGCATGCCGAGGTCGCGGCGGCGGTCGCGGGTGTTGAGGACGACGGTGTTGAAGACACCGAGCGACGCGACGGCGGCGAGCAGGAGGGTGAGCGCGGTGGCAGAGCCGATGATGGTCCGCGTGACGGAGTTGGCGCCGGTCGCGGACGGGCTGAGCCCCGGATCGGCCGCTTCGGCGGCACGGGCGTAGGCGCCCGCGCCGGCCCCGTCGCGGAGCTTGACGTGGTAGGCGATGGGGTTCTCCGCCGGGGCCACGGTCCGCATGGTCGCCCAGTCCGCCACCACGACACGCGCGTTGGTCTCCATGTACTCGCCGACGACGATCACGTCCGCGTCGCGATCGCCCTTCTCCATCCGGAAGCGATCGCCGACGTCCAGACCGTGACCGCGCAGGAAGGCGGAGCCCGCCACCACCTCACCGGTGCCCCGGAGCCACCGGCCCTTGGTGAGCACGCTGCCCATCGGAGGATTGTCGCCGCGGCGGGCTTCCAACCAGAGCTTCTCCGTGGAACCCGCCAGCCGGACCTCGGTGTTCGCCCGGGCGGTGACCTCACGCGCGTCCGGCAGCGAACGCAGCAGGGAGTGCAGGGCGAGGTCGTCGTGGACCGGCCTGATCTCCTTGCCGTCGTGATACTTCCCCACGTAGACCGTGACCTGGTAGGCGTCGCGGCCCGCGTTGCCGAACCGGTCCATCGTCGTGGCCAGGCCGGTCGCGAACGTCACGGTGGTCACGCCGAGGACCACGGCGGCGAGCGTGAGGGCGCTGCGCCCCGGCCGGGCGAACGGCAGCCCCAGCCCGAGGCTCACCGACCGCGGCAGCCGGCTGCCCGCCAACCGGCGCTGGACACCGAGCGCCCGGCCGGCGCGCGGCGCGCTGCCCGCGCTGATCGCCCGCGCGGCGGAGAGCCGGTGGGCGCGGACCGAGGGCGCGAGCGCGGCGATGAGACACACGGCCGGCATGCCGGCCAGGGCGAGGACGTTCACCCAGGGGGCGAGCGAGACACTGTCGTGGAACACCCCCGCGTCCGGACCCGTGAACGCGAACTGGAGCAGGGGCCGTGCCGCCAGATTGCCGGCGGCGGTCCCGAGGAAACAGCCCAGCACCGCCGGTACGGAGATCATCACGAGATAGACGGCCACCACCTGCCCCGGGGTGAACCCCAGCGCCTTGAGGATGCCGATGTGCCGGAAGCCGGAGATCACCGCGCCGCTGACGACGTTGGCGACGATGAGCACGGCCACCGCGACGCCGAGGACACCGAAGGCCAGCAGATAGGGCGCGTACGCCCGGGCCGCACTGCCTATCTGGTCCTTGAGGGTGAGGTACGACCGTGAGCCCGCCAGCGCACCCGTCGGCAACTGATCCGTCACCGCGTCCAGTCGGGCGCTGAGCCGACGGTCCGACGAGGCGTCGTCGAAACGGAACAGCACCTGCGTGACCGTCGGGTGCAGGGCCTCGATCTGCCCGGGGGAGACCCAGGCGTCGGCGGTACGGCTCAGACCGAAGGCGAAGCCGACGATCCTGAGCGTGGGACCGGAAGGCAACCGGAGCTTCTTGCCCAGGTCGTCCGCCGTCCAGTCCGACTGCCGGTTGAGGACGACCTCGCCGGGTTCGGTGGCCCAGCGGCCCGCCCACAGGTCCAGCCGGTCCACCGGGCCCCCGGGGCCGGACCGGCCCACGACGGTCAGCTCGCTGCCGAGGCCGTAGCCCATGGCCTCCCGCGGCAGCTCGACCGTGGCCTGGGGGAAGGGGCCCGCGGTCGCCGCGACTCCGGGCCGGCGGGCCGCCCGTCTCAGCTGACCGTCCGAGACCTTCGCGGAATCGAACGCGGCGACCACATGCGGCCCGCGCTGCGCGCCGAAGGCCTTGTCGAACGGGGACGAGGCCGCGTCGACCAGACCGAGCGCCACCACGATCGCCGCCGTCGAGGTCAGCGTGACCAGCCCGATCACCAGCGTCTGGAGCCTGCGCCGCCGTACCGCCGCGCGCGCGGCCCGCCACACGGCCCTCATGCGGACGGCTCCAGGGTGTGCTCGCCGCGCACGCGGCCGTCGGCGAACTCGACGAGACGGCTGGCGCAGCGCCGCGCGAGACGCTCGTCGTGCGTCACCAGGATCAGCGTCTGGCCGATCTGGTTGAGGTCGAGCAGGAGGTCCATCACCTGTTCCCCGGCACGGCTGTCCAGCGCGCCGGTCGGCTCGTCGGCCAGCAGCAGGGCCGGCCGGTTCATCAACGCCCGTGCCACGGCCACCCGTTGCCGCTCACCGCCACTGAGCACCGCCGGGTAGGCGTTGCGCCGGTCGGCGATGCCGAGCTCGTCGAACAGCTCCAGCGCGCGGCGACGGGCCTGCCGGGCCGGGGTGCCGGTCAACTGGGCGGCCAGCGCCACGTTGTCGAGCGCGGACAGGTCGTCGATCAGGTTGAAGAACTGGAAGATCATGCCGATGCGGCGCCGCCGGTACAGGGCGAGCCCCTTCTCGGTCAGTTCCCCCACGCTCTCGCCGTGGACCACCACCGTGCCGCCCGTCGGACGGTCCAGGCCCGCGATCATGTTCAGCAGCGTCGACTTGCCGCACCCCGAGGGGCCCATCACCGCGACCGCCTCACCGGCCCGGATCTCCAGCGACACCCCGTCCAGCGCCGTCGTCTCCCCGTACTCCTTGCGCACACCGTCGAGTCGTACGACGGCCTCCGCGCTGTTGTTCTCGTTCTTCTCGGTGACCATGCACCGGACGCTAGGCGAGCGGCGCCGCCGGGACATCCCTCCCCGGGCGGCACCTGGCCCGCGCCTCATCCCGCAGATGCAGGCGACCGCATCCCGGGGCGGATGCGCAGCGGGGGCAGGTCTGCGAAGGTGAGCCCCATGTGGGAGTGGGGGACGAACGGACCAGTGGCCGCGCTGGGGGTGTTGGCGGCGGTCGCTGTGGGTCTGGCGGTGGCTCTGCTGCGCACCCGGCGCCGGTGGCGGAAGGCGGTCGGGGAGCGCGGCTGGTTGCTCGAACGGGAGCGGGAGAGCGCCGCGCGGGCCGCGGTCGCGGCCGAACGTGACCGTATCGCGCGGGAGTTGCACGACATCGTCAGCCACAACGTCAGCCTGATGGTGGTTCAGGCGGGCGCGGCCCGCGAGGTGCTGGTCACCATGCCGGACGAGGCGGCGGCGGCACTGCTGGCCGTCGAGGACGCGGGACGCGGCGCGATGACCGACCTACGGCATCTGCTGGGCCTGCTGGCGCCCTCGCAGGACGGCGAGGACCCGGAGGACGGGACGGACGCGCGGGGGGACGCGGTCCGGGACGCCGGCGTGGCTGGGGGTGCGGGCATGGCAGGGGGTGTGGACGCGGCTGGGGGTGCGGACGTGACCGGGGCTGACCGTGGGGCGAGGGAGGAGGGACGGCGGGTGGCGTGCCTGGAGAGGGCGGAGGGAGCGGTGCGGGCGGAGTTGTCGGAGCTGGCGCCCCAGCCCGGACTCGACCGGCTGGGGTCGCTCGTCGACCGGATCTCGTTCGCCGGTCTGCCCGTCGAGGTACGGATCTCCGGCGAGCCGCGTCCGTTGCCGCAGGGCATCGACGTGACGGCGTACCGGATCGTCCAGGAGGCGCTCACCAACGCGCTGCGACACGGTGACGGCGGAAAGGCCGAGGTCACCGTGCGCTATGCCGACCGGGCGCTGCGCGTGGAGGTGCTGAACACCGGCCCCAGCGTGCTGACCGGCGGCGCCCCCTCCCCACCGCGTCCCGCACGGCCCGCCCCGCGCCACCCGAGCGGTACCGGGCGCGGGCTGCTGGGCCTGCGCGAGCGCGTCGCGGTGTACGGCGGCGACCTGGACGCCCGACGCCGCCTCGGCGGTGGCTACCGGGTCCGCGCCCGCATCCCCCTGGACCGGCCATGACACCGGCGGAGAAGCCGGTCGAGAGGCCGGTTGAGAATTCGGCCGGGACGTCGGCCGCAACGGTGGCCGGGACCGAAGCGGCGGGGCCGCGGGTGCTCGTGGTCGACGACCAGACGCTGATCCGGACCGGGTTCCGACTGATCCTCACCGCCCGGGGCATCGAGGTGGTGGGCGAGGCGGCCGACGGCGCGGAAGCGGTGGCGATGGCCCGAGAACTGGAACCGGACGTCGTGCTGATGGACATCCGGATGCCGACCATGGACGGCCTGGAGGCCACCCGGCGCATCCTCGCCGCGAACCCGGAGTGCCGGGTGCTCATGCTCACCACCTTCGACCTCGACCGCTACGTCTACGCGGCCCTGTCGATCGGCGCCAGCGGCTTCCTCCTGAAGGACGTCACACCACGGCATCTCGCGGCGGCCGTACGCCTGGTGGACACCGGCGACGCGCTGCTGGCCCCCTCGATCACCCGACGCCTGGTCGAACGCTTCGCGACGGAAGCCGCCGGGACGCCCGCGGTCCCCGCCGACCTCCAGGTCCTGACCCCGCGCGAACTGGAGGTCCTGACCCTCCTCGGGCGCGGCCTGTCCAACACGGAACTCGCGGCCGAACTCACCCTGAGCGAGGCCACCGTGAAGTCGCACGTGGCCCGTATCTTCGCCAAGCTCCAGTTGCGCGACCGCGCCCAGGCCGTTGTGATCGCCTACGAGAAGGGGCTGGTCAGAGCCAGGGAAACCTGAGGGGTGGGCGGCGCCGCGCCACGGGCGGGGTGATCGCGATCGGGAACGAAGATCTGGCCAGAATCGTTCACGAGCCGCACACCTATCGAAGGAGCACGCCCGTGTCCGCCAGACCGACGGACCCCCCGACCGGATCCACAGCCCCCCGTGGGTGTGGCCGATGAGCGTCGCCGACGCCGTGCTCGGTCTGGTGGCCGTCCTCGTCCTCACCGCCGGAACCGGTTATTTCGTCGCCCAGGAGTTCGCCTACGTCTCCGCCGACCGGCTCGCCCTGGCCCGGGAGGCGGAGGTGGGGGACCGGAGGGCGGCGCGGGCCCTGACGGTGCTGGAGCGGTTGTCGTTCATGCTGTCCGGCGCACAGCTCGGCATCACCGTCACCGGCCTGATCGTCGGCTTCATCGCCGAACCGTCCGTCTCCGCCCTCCTCGAACCCGCCCTGAACGGCGTCGGTGTCCCGGAGGGCGCGGTCGGCGGGATCTCCGTGGTCCTGGCCTTCGTCGGGGCCACCGTCGTGCAGATGGTGTTCGGCGAGCTGGCCCCGAAGAACCTCGCGCTCGCCGTCCCCGAGCGGCTGGCCAAGTCCCTGGCCGCCTCCACGCTTGCCTACCTGAAGATCGTGGGGCCCGTCGTGCACATCTTCGACAGTGCCGCGAACAGGCTGCTGCGCCGGGTGGGCGTCGAGCCCGTCGAGGAACTGCACCACGGAGCGACCCTGGAGGAGCTGGGCCACCTCATCGGTGAGTCCCACGAGCAGGGCGAACTGCCCCGGGACACCGCCGAACTCCTCGACCACGCCCTGGGGTTCTCCGACCGGACCCTGGACGAGGTCATGGTGCCGCGCGCGGGCGCCGTCTTCGTCCGCAAGGACGCCTCCGCAGCCGAGGCGGTCGAACTGATCGCGAAACACGGCCACTCGAACTACCCCGTGCTCGGCGACCACCCCGACGACGTCGCCGGGGTGCTGGGCGTCCGTGAGCTGATGCGACTGCCCGGCCGGCCCCTCACCACCACCGCCGGCGCCCTCGCACGGCGCCCACTGCTGCTGACGGACACCCTGCCGCTGCCGGACGCCGTGACCCGGATGCGGGAGCGCGACGACGAGTTCGCCGTCGTCCTGGACGAGCACGGCGGAGTCGCCGGCATCGTCACGTACGAGGACATCGCCGAGGAACTCGTGGGCGACATCGCCGACGAGTCCGACACCGTCGTCGAACTCGCCGTCCCCGACGGCACCGGATGGCTGGTGGACGCCGGCCGCCGCCTCGACGAGGTCGCCGACGCCACCGGTGTCGCACTGCCCGAGGAGGAGGACTACGACACCGTCGCCGGGCTGTTCGTGGACCGCCTCGGCCGTTTCCCGGCCATCGGCGACCGGCTCACCGTCGACCTGCCCGACGGGGGGAGCGCGGTCATCGACGTACGCACGCTCGACCGACACGTGCCGGACACCGTCCGTCTGGAACGGCTGCCCGCGCGTGAGCACGAGGAGACCCAGGCATGAGCTTCCCCACGGCGCTCTTCGTCACCGTCCTGCTGCTGATCGGCAGCGGCTTCTTCGTCGCCGCCGAGTTCGCGCTCGTCGCCGCCAGACGGCACCGTGTCGAGCAGGCCGCCGCCTCGGGCCGGCGCGGCGCGCACGCCGCGCTGGCCGGCATGCGGGAACTGTCCCTGATGCTCGCCGGCGCACAACTGGGCATCACCGTCTGCACCCTGGGCCTGGGCGCCGTGTCCAAGCCCGCCATCTCCCACGAACTCGACCCCCTGCTGCACGACCTGGGACTGCCCAGCGCCGTCAGCTACGGAGTGGCCTTCGTGGTCGCGATGGTCGTCGTGGTCTTCCTGCACATGGTCGTCGGCGAGATGGCACCCAAGTCCTGGGCCATCGCCCACCCCGAGCGGTCCGCGATGCTGCTGTCCCCGGCCTTCCGGGCCGTGGTCCGGGCCGTCCGCCCCCTGATCGGACTGCTCAACCGCGTCAGCAACGCCCTGGTACGACTGTGCCGGGTCACACCGCGCGACGAACTCGCCTCCGTCCACAACCGCGAGCAGCTCACCCACCTCGTCGAGGAGTCGCAGCGCCTCGGCCTGATCAGCGAGGCCGACTCCGAGCTGATCACGCGTTCGCTGACGGAGCCCGAGACGCCGGTGCGCGAACTCGCGGTCCCGGCCGCCGAGATCACCTCGGTGGACGCGGACGCCGACGCCGAGGCCGTTCTCCGCGCCGCCGCCGAGCACGACCGTACCCGGCTCCCGGTCCGCGCCCCGGACACTACGGTCCTCGGCTCCGTCCACGCCCGCGACGCCCTGGTCGCCCGGGCGAGGGGCCGCGCGGTCACGGCCCGCAGCCTCGCCCGGCCCGTACCGCGACTGGGCGACGACGCGACCGTGGCCGACGCGATCGACGTCCTGCGCCGCCACCGCGCCACGCTCGCCGTCGTCCACGACGACACGGGGCGCCTCACCGGCCTCGTCAGCCTGGACGACCTACTGGCGCGCTATCTGCAGCCGAGGACGGTCTGACGGCTCGAAGACCTGAGCGGATGACGGGCCGCCGGGCGCCGGGGCCCCGGGGGCCGGGGTCCCGCAGCGGTGCGGTGGCGCTCGGCCATGATCGGCCGAGGGTCAGGTGGTGGGGGTCGGGAGCCGCCATGTGGACTGGATCAGGGCGCGTTCGGTGCCGGTCAGGTAGACCGCGGTGGCGAGCCAGGCGCGGGCGTAGCGGTCCGGGTCGGGGTCGGTGACGCGTCCGAAGACGTCGCGGGAGCGACGGTCCGCCTCCGCGGTGAGCGCGGTCGCCAGGTCCGCGCCCGCCGTGAACCCACTGCGCCGCAGTGCCGCGCCCGCTCCGTCCCGGTCGCTGTCGCGGGCCGGCTCGGCGACCGCGCGGCGGCCTCCGGAGACGGCGACCTCGACCAGTCGGCGCAGCCGCCACAGCGGAGCTTCGGCGAGCGGGTCGGCCGGCGCCCCGGCGGGGCCGTCGACCTCGGGCAGCGCGTCCTGTGGCGGGAAGTGCGCGCCCCGCAGGCGGTCGTAGCCCAGGTCGGCGTGCCCCTGCCACTCGTCCGGCAGCCGCAGCGTGGCCTCGGTGCCCGGGACCGGGCCGATCGCGAGCGGGCGGAGCGTGGCCGCACGGTCGGGTTCCAGGCGCCCGAGCACCCGTATGCGCAGCCCGGGACGGCCGGCCAGCTGACGGAAGTTGGCGGTGTGCGCGAGATCGGGGTGGCCGTTGGCCGGGGTCAGCCGGACGAGGAGACCGCTGTCGGCCGACTCCCCGGAGCCGGACACCTCGCGGGCGAACAGGTGGTCGCCCGCCGCGCCGACGAGGACCAGGTCGCAGCCGATCAGTCGGCGCGCCTCCAGCTCCGCCTGCTCGGGGTCTGCCCCCGGGCCGCCGGTGAGCCGCTCGGCCACCGCCTCCGCGAGGGGGCGGGCGAACAGGGCGGCGAGCGGGCCCGCCGTCCAGGAGAGACCTGCGAGCGGAGTGGCCCGCACGCCCTTGCCGGAGCCGAGGCGGCCCTCCGGAGAGACCGTGGCGCCGGAGATCAGCAGTCCGCCCCGGGAGAGGCCTGCGTGGTCGAGGGTCCCGGAGCCGAGGGCGACGGTTGCCTTGGCGGCGCCCCGGGCACGGGCCGGACCGCCCGGTTTCACGTCGGCGACCGAGTACCAGCTTCCGTCGTCGGAGATGAGGTGGGTGACGACACCGCCGTATCCGGTGGCCGAGATCACCGGTTCCCGGCACACACCGTGCACCCGCAGACCGCCGCCCGGCCGATAGGCGCGCCGCGCCGTGCCGACGAGGGCGGGGTCGGTGTCGGCCGACGCCAACAGGCCGGTGGTGAGCAACAGTTCGCGCACGGCGGCGACCAGGTCGGCCAGCCGGTGGCCGTCGTGCCGGGCGCGGGCCCCGCGCAGTCCCCGGACGACCCGCAGGGCCGCCGCCTCGGCACGGTGAAGTCCGGCGAGGCGCGCGGTGTGCGCGGCCCGCAGCAACTCCGCCTGCGGCACCGCCCCCGCCGCCGGGACCCCGGCGGCGAGCACGGCCGCGGTGGCCGCCCAGAGACCGGCCGCGGCGGCGACCTGGGCGGGGGTGGGGGGCTTGCCGCCGCCCCGGCCGAGGTCGCCGGCCCCGTCGGCGGGGCTCACGCCGGTGCCGGTGCCGGTGGTGCCTGTGTTGCCGGTTTCGGTGGGTCTGGTCGTGCCGACGGGAGTGGAGGGATCGGCCTGCCTCGGGTCTTCGGCCGGGGCGATGGTGACGGAGGATCCGCCCGCTGTGCGAGAGCCATTGGCTCCGACGGCCGGGCCGGCCGCCGGGGCCTCACCATCACTTCCGTGGAGGTCGTCCGCCGCCGTGTCGGCCGGCTCGGCCTCCGGCTCGGCCGCGGCCATGTCCTCGGCGTCGGCCATGTCCTCGGCGTCGGCCACCGGGCAGGCGCTCAGGACGGCGGCACGGTGCAGACAGCGGGGTGCGAGCAGGCAACTGCACACCGCCCGCTCGGCGTCGGTCACCGCACCCGAAGGGCCCGGCGTCAGTGCGACCTCGGCGTCCTCGCCGCACCGGACGCGCAGGACACCGCCGTCGGCCTCGACGGGCAGGGCCGCGTACGTCTCGACCGCGGCGTCCAGTTTCTTGCGCAACCGGGAGGTCAGGCTCTCCACGGCGGCGGCCACCACCTCGGGTGCCACCGGGGGCAGTTCGGCGTTCATCGGCTCTCTCCGCGGAGGCGGTCCCCCACCCAGCGGGCGAGGGCGAGGGGACTGAGGGCGGCGACCGGCATGCCGGCCGCGACGAGTTGCTGGGCAACGGGCACCGAGTAGCGCGGGGTACCCGTGTCGTCCAGGGCGGCACAGCCCATCAGGTGCACACCCGAACTCGCGAGGGCCCGGACCTCCCCCAGGAGGCCGCCCAGCGAGTAGCCCTCCTCGAAGTCGCTCACCACGACCACGAGGGTCCGGCTGGGCACGGTCACCAGGGAACGGGCGTGCGCGAGCCCCGCCGCGATGTGCGTGCCGCCGCCGACCCGGACCTCCAGCAGCAGCGACAGCGGGTCGTCCACCCGGTCGGTCAGGTCGATCACCTCGGTCGAGAACGCCAGGAAGTGCGTCGACAGCGTGGGCACGCCCCCCAGGACGGCCGCGGTCAGCGCCGACCAGATGACGGAGGCCTCCATCGACCCGGACACGTCGACGACCAGGATCAGCCGCCAGTCCGCCTCCTTGCGCGACCGGGTGCTGAACACCGGCCGCTCCGGTACGACCACGGTCCGGCCGTCCGCCGTACGGTGGGTGCTCGCCAGGTTGGCCCGCAGGGTGCGCGGCAGGTCGAGCCTGCCACCGGGGCGCCGGGTCGGACGCGGGGTGGCCAGACCGGTGAGCGCGGGGCGCATCCGGGTGGCAAGCTCCTTGGCCAGTTCGTCGACCAGTCGGCGTACCAGCGGGCGCAGCCTGGCCAGTTGCTGTTCGGGCATGCCGCCCGCGAGGTTCAGCACGGAGGTCAGCAGATCGACCGACGGGCGGACGGCCTTGGGGTCCAACTCGGCCAGTACGTCCGTACGGCCCCGGTCGGCGGCCCGCGCCAGCACCTCCTCACGGACTTCGGCGCCGAACAGCGCGTCCAACTCCTCGCCCCACTCCCGGGCCGTGGGGAACGACACCTCCTGCGAACCGCCCTGACCGGGGCCGCCCCGGCCGAGGTCCGAAGAGCCCTCTCCCCGGCCGGCGCCGTACAACTCGTCGAGCGCGTGCGCGTAACGCCGGGCGTCCTGGGGCAGCTTCTCGCTCTCCCGGCCGAGGAGCAGCCGCCAGCGGTCGGTGGGGGAGAGGTGGAGGGGTGCGACGGACGGCTGGGCGGTGGGGTGGGGCGCGTCGGCGGCGGTGGCAGGGCGGGTGGCGTCGGCCGTGACGGCCGCGTGCGGGGCGCGGGCGCCCACCGTGCCTTCGGTCGTCACGGTGCCTTCGGTTGCCACCGCGCCGTCAGACGGGGTCCGCGCGGTGGTGGTGTTGTCGGCAGACCCCGCCGGGGCCGTACCGATCGGCAGCCGGAGGGAGTCGACTGCCATCAGGCCCGCCGTGTCCGCCGCCGTCCACAGCGCGAGGAGTTCCGGGGAGGCGGTGAGGGACAGGTCGAGGCGGTCGCCGAGGCGTTCGGTGACCGTACCGAGCAGACGGTCGCGGCCGGCCGGGGTGAGCGTGTCGAAGCCGCCGCGCAGGGCGGGCAGCCGATCGAGGAAGCCCTGGTCCGTGAGCGTGTCGATCCGGTCGAGCAGCAGGTCCAGTGCGGTCGGTGCGGACTGGAGCAGCGGCGCGGCGCCGCTGAGCAGACCGCTGAGCCGAAGGGCGAGCGCGCGGCGGCCGTCGGGCCCGGTGGCCGTGTCGATCCAGCCTGCCGCGCGCGTCCCGACGGTGTCGGCGCCGTCGAGGTCGAGCAGCACCCGCGCGGCGAGAGCGGCCCCTTGGATCAACGGGGAGCCGGAGCGCGCGAGCGTGCTCAGGGCGTCGTCCATGCGCAGCCCGAGGCGGTGTTCGCCGGCCCGGGACGAGAGCGCGACGAGCGCGGCCGCGTCCTCCGGCTGGTCACTGCCCGCGAGACCGGGCAGCGCGCGGACCGCCGCCTCCAGGAGGTCGACGGCCAGCTCGGCCGCCGCCGACCTGCCCTCGCGCGTGGTGCCGGGCAGGTGGCCCCGCCGCAGCGCCTCCAACAGGTCCAGCCCTTCGAGCAGTTCGGGCAGGGTGGCCGAGGCCGGGAGCACGACGGCCGCGTCCGCCAGCCGGTCGGCGACCAGCGCGGGCAGGTCGCAGCGGGCCGCCGCCCGAAGCCCGGCGAGGACCAGAGCACAGGTGGGCCCGCCGTGCGCCGACTCCCGGCGGAAGGTCTCCCGCAGGGTGCCCTCGGCGGCCAGGGCCGCGGTCACCCCCCGGATCCCGGCCAGGTCGAGCCGGACAGGGACGGCCGGGGTCCACGACACGCGCCACCGGGTGGTGAGTGCCGTGCCGTCGCCCGTGCCGGTCACCTCCACGGATTCGCCGTAGCCCGCACCGCACACCGCGAGCCGCTGGAGCAGGATCTCGCGGCGGCCGTCGAGGGTGGAGCGGAGCGGGTCGAGCCGGAGTTCGCGCGAGGCGGGGTCCTCCGGGCCGGGCAGCCGCAGCGCGGCCACCTCCGCCTCCACGGACGGGCCCAGACCGGAACGAGGGGTGCCCGGTGCGATCCGGCCCCGATCGGTGCCGACCAGCACCACTTCGAGCGCCCGGGCGAGGGCCCGGCCCCGGCCGAGCGGCTCGCCCTGGCCCATCACCGTCGTCAGCGCCTCCAGGACCTCACCCCGGCCGGGGGCCGCGAGCCCCCGGAGACTGGCCAGGTCGCCCGCCACCCGCAGGGTCTCGGTCGCCTCGCCCGTGCCCGCGGTGTGCCCGGCAGCGCGCAGCTCCCGGCACACATCGGTGATGGCCCGCGCGGCGGCGCCGTACAGCAGCTCGGGGTCGCCCCCGGCCGTGAACACCGCCTGCTGCCAGCGCGGGTCACGGATGCCCGCCGGATACCCGGAGCGGGAGTCGAGGAGGTCGAAGGCGTACGGCACGAGCGAGGTGACGACCGGCGGGTGCTCCCCGACGAGGCCCGCTCCCCGGGCCCCGGCCGCGACGCCGTCCGCCCTCGCGGCCGACACCGCACCACCCGCACCACCCGCGCCGGCCGTCTCCTCGGCGGTGGGTCCGACCCCTCCGTCCTGCGCGTCGGCCGGGTCGGCGTCCACGTGGGCCGCGTGCGTCAGCGCCGGGGCGTGGAAGGCGCCGATCACGGCCGCCACCCGGCGCCCACCCGCCGCCGCGCGGGCGATCGTGTCGCGCATGTGCGCCTCCCGGGCCAGGTCGACCGACGGCACGCCGCCCGCGGTCTCGGCGTCGCTGCGCAACGCCCACCCCACGCCGAGAGCCGCCCGGCGGATCGCCTCGGGCGTACAACCGGGAGCGAGCACCTCCACACACCGGTCCCACAGATCGTCACCGTCACGACCGGTTCCGGCGGCGGTGAGCGCCGCCGCGAAGGCGGTGGGCGAGACGAGGGACGCCTTCGGCCTGTCCGGGTCCGTCGCCGGTCGGCCGGTGTCCGGGAAGGGCTCTCCCGTGTTCGTGGTCGCACGGCCGGTGTCCGGGAAGGGCTCTCCCGTCTCTGTCGCCTGTCGGCCCGTGGCCGGGAGGAGCTCATCCGTCACCGCCTCCGGTCGGCTCGTGTCCGTCCCCGGACGGTTCGCGTCCGTCCCCGGACGGTCCGTGCTCCACGCCGGATGGGACATCGGCAGGTCGCAGCACACCACTTCCTTCCCTCGCTCCCGGGCCCAGCGGAGGGCGGCGAGTTCCGGGGAGAAGTCGGCGAACGGGTAGAAGCCGAGGCGGCCTCCCTCGCTCGCCCCGGCAAGGGCGACCGGCGCGAGGGTGCCCGGCGCGGCGAGGTGGGGCAGCCAGTGCTGGAAGTCGGCCGGCAGCTCCACGCAGACGACATCCGCGCCGGACGCGTCCAGCAGGGCGGGCACGGCCGCGGCGAGGGCCGGGCTGTGGTGCCGTACCCCCAGCAGGTACGGCGCCGCCGAGTCGGCGAGGACCGTGACGGCGGCCCTCGGGTCCTGAGTGGTCGTCACCGAAGGTTCTCCCGCAGGTCCCAGAGGCGGCGCCACATCGCCGAGCCGTCCTCGGCGCGACGGCGCACCGGGCCGTCCCAGTAGCCGAGCAGCCGGGCGTGGTCGGCCGGGTCGTCCTTGCGGACCACGCCCAGCAGGTGCCCGGGGACGAGGTCGAGCGCGTCCCCACCCGGCAGGTACGCGGCGGCCACCCCGAGCGAGGCCGCGACCGACACGGCCTCGGCGGTGGACATCACCGTGCCCGGACGCTCCACGTCCCAGCCCTCGGCGGAACGCCCCGCACGCAGATCGCGGAAGACGGTGACCAGCACGTCGAGCACCGCGTCGTCCACGCCGAAGGCCGCGCCCGCCCGCTGCACCGCCGCCTCCGCCTGCCGCCGGACCAGGGCAGTCTCGGCGTCGACGTCGGCGATGGGGTGCACGGTCTCGAAGTTGAAGCGGCGCTTGAGGGCGGCCGACATCTCCGAGACACCCCGGTCGCGCAGGTTGGCCGTGGCGATGACCGTGAACCCGGGCGCCGCCGCGACCTGGGCGTCGTCCGTGCCGGACAGCTCGGGCACGCTCACCCGGCGGTCGGACAGGATCGACACCAGGGCGTCCTGCACCTCCGGCAGACAGCGGGTGATCTCCTCGACCCGCGCCACCCGGCCGGAGCGCATCGCGCCGAGCACCGGCGAGTCGACCAGCGCCTGCGGGGTGGGGCCCTGAGCGAGCAGCAGGGCGTAGTTCCAGCCGTAGCGGAAGGCGTCCTCGGTCGTGCCGGCGGTTCCCTGCACGGTGAGCGCGCTGGTGCCGCACACGGCGGCCGACAGCAGCTCGGAGAGCATCGACTTGGCCGTGCCGGGCTCGCCGACGAGCAGCAGGCCGCGCTCGCCGGCGAGGGTGACCACGCACCGTTCGACCAGGGCGCGTTCGCCGACGAACTTGGGCGCGATCACCAGCTTGTCCGGCAGCGTCTCGTGCGGCTTGGCCAGCTTCAGGGCCTCGCCGCCGCTGCCGCAGACGAAGGTGACCACGGAACGCGGGGTCAGGCGCCAGCCGGGCGGCCGCGGACCCTCGTCGTGGGCGGCGAGGAAATCGAGTTCGGTGGCGTGGCGCTGCTCGGCGGGCAGGATCTGCCGGGCCGGAAGGGCCGTCGCCGTGTCGGTCGGGGTCATGAACGTCCTTGCTCAGTAGGTAAGTCGGTAAGCAGGTATGTCGGTAAGCAGGTGAGTCGGTAAGTGCGTGGAAAGGTGCGAGGCGGGGTCAGGCCGGGGCGCCCGGTGGCCGGGCGCCCCCGACCCTGTTCAGCGGCGGCGGCCCCGACGCACCTTCAGCTCCTCGAACCGGGGCGCGTCGCCGTCCTGGATCCGCTGCCAGGCCCTGCGGTACAGCTCGGCGGCCGGTTCGGAGGGCACGATCACACCGAACGTGGCGTCCTCGTCGGTCATCAGGCCGGCGAACAGCGGCAGCTTCCACCGCTCCAGCGGCAGCCGCGGCGACTTCGGGTCGACCCAGCCGCCAGGCAGGAAGAGCGAACGCCCGGCCCTGGCACGGGTGGCCTCCACCACCAGCTCGCCCCCGGCCAGTTCGGCACGGGCCGCCTTGAGCCGGGCCGGCTTCCACCCCGTCCAGCGGGCCGTCATCCGGTCCGTCGGGTCGGGCATGGCGAGCAGCATCAGATAGAGCGTGGCGGCGTCCTCGCCGATGCCGTACTCCTTCGCCACCTCGGTCACCAGCTCGGGCACCGAACGGCTCGGGTCCTGCGGCCACCAGGTGCCGTCCTTGCCGCGCTCGCCCACCACCGGGTCACCCGGGTCGGCCAGCAGGGCGGCGTACGGGGCGGAACGGGCCAGCCGCAGCGCCACCTCGACGGCGTAGGGCCGCTGGTTGTCGATGCGCAGCGCGGGCAGGTACGGGTCCTCGCCCGCCTCGTCGAGCAGCGCGACCCGGATGCCGGGCGCCGGCTGGTCGTCCTGGGTGGCCAGGATCACGGCGCCGTACCGCTCGAAGCCCTCGCCGACCTCGGTCGGGGTGCCCGCGGTCTTCCGGAACTGGGGGAGGCCGACGTACCGCCCGACGTCCAGGACGAGCCCGGGGTGCGCCAGCCGCTCGCGTACGGCGGTGAGCGCGGTGGGCAGCGCGGCCCGCAGCGGGTCGCCGGCGGGCAGCCGGTGGGCGAGCCAGGCGGCGAGGCCCACCGAGCCGACGAGGGTGTCGGCGGTGAACCCGACCGCGTCGTCGTCGATGGGCCGGACCCGGTCGCCCCTGACCGCCCATTCCAGGTCCCGGGTGAGGCGGGGTTCACCGGCCGGGTGGAGCAGCGCGGGCAGGGCGCTGCGGAGCTCCCACCGGGAGTGCTTGACCGCGCGGGTCGCGTCGGCGAGCAGTTCCTCGGGGATCGCGATCCGCCTGCCCATCTTGCTGTTCCAGACCTCGGCCGCGGCGGCCACGTCGGGCCCCTCGGTCCACAGCAGGGCGGGGTCGGCCGGCAGCAGCGCGGCCACCACGGCGGCGCGGATCTCGCCGCCGACGCCCCGTAGTTCGTCCTTGGCGACGGCCGCGGGAGCCTGCTTCACACCGATGGCGTCGCGTGCCTCCTTGGACAGGAACGCCCGCTGGTAGACGTCGACCTGGGGAAGTCCGGCGACGATCAGCCGGGCCATCGTCTCGGTGACACCGGTGCGGCGCGCGAACTCCTCGGCGGCCTCCGGGAACCAGGGGGCCGGGCCACGCTCGGCCAGCTCCGTGAGGAACGCGCCGAGCCGGGCCGCGTGCGCTTCCCCGGCCAGTCGGCAGGACTCGCGGAGGGTGTACGGCTCCGGGATCTCGAAGCGTCCCGTCGGGTCGTGGAAGAACCCGGTGAAGACGGCGCCGTCGTCGTCGTTGAGGGAGAGGCGTCCCACGACGGCGAGGAAGGCGTCGTCGCCCAGCGGCAGCAGGCCGTTCCACGAGCCGGTGCGCCAGTCGCCCGAGGCGGTGCGCAGTTGATCGGCCTTCAGGCCCAGGATCACCGCGCGCCACCGCTCGGAGGCGGCACCGATCCCCAGCCCCAGCGTCGCGAACCGGTCGAGCAGGGCACGCAGCGCCTCCCGGTGCTCCTCCGGGGTGGTGAGGGCCAGGGCCCGGAAGACAATGGCGCTCGTGCGGTCGGCCAGCGACCACAGATCCGGCTGTCCGCTCGGCAGTTCGGTTCCGTCGAGGTGGAGGCGGACCGTCGCTCCCTTCGGCGCCGCCGTGGCGGGGAGGAGTCCGGCGGCCCTGCTCATCACCCGCAGCGCACGGAAGACGGTGTCGGCCTCCTCGTCGCGGTTCCACCAGTGGTGGGGCGGCTCGCCGAGGCCGCTCAGGGCGCTCTGGAGGACGGTGTCGGCGGGGCCCGCGGGTCCCTCCAGCTCGTCCACTCCCTCGTCCAGCGCCCGGGTGAGGCGGGCCGCCGCCGCGTCGAGGACGGCCTGCTGCCCGGCGGCGTGGCGGACGACTCCGGCGATGCCCGCCACGAGGGCGTCATGGGTGACCGGCAGCAGCGCGCGGATCGCGTCGGGAAGCGCGTCCTTGTCCTCCTGCGCTGCGCCTTGCGCGGCGGCGGCCAGCAGGGCCGTCGAGATTGCCGCGTCGATGCGGCGCAGCGCCGCGGAGCCCTCCGGGTCGCGGGGCGTCATGCACTCCCAGAACTGCACCGGGGGCAGCAGCAGCGTGCCCTCGCCGAAGACGCCCGGGGTGCGGTCCGTCTTCGCGACGGAGGTGACGACGCCGTCGGTGTCGACGATCTCCAGCTGCCAGCCGTTGCGGACGACGGCACGGGCCCGGTCGTCGCCCGGGAACACGACGAGCGCGGACGGTCGGCCCTTCCCGGCGGGCAGGGTGACGGTGTGCCCGGCCAGGTCCTGCGTGCGGTAGGCGCCGTCGGGCAGCCGGACCGTGCGCAGGCCGATCACGCCGTCGACGGGTGCGCAGGCCGGCGCGTGGCCGACGGTCGGGGAGGGGCCGAGCCAGCCGCTGTCGTACACGCTGCCCTCGGGAGCGTCGCGCAGCGCGTCGGCGAGGAAGGCGGGCATGCTCATCCGCCCGCGCCTGTGCGTCGCCGGGTCGTACTCGTAGAACCCGTGTGTCTCCCGCTCGCCCTCCGCGTGCCAGACCCAGTACGAGGCGCCGTCGAACAGCAGCCACCGCTCGTCGGGGATCGTGGTGTCCCCGGCGTGCAGCACCCCCGCGCCGGTGGCCCGGCCGCCGCCCGGCAGGGGCAGGGTGAGCTTCAGGTCGGCCTTGTACCAGTCCATCTCGGTGCTCCGGGTGCCGCCCGGGCCCTCCATGGGCTGGGGGCTGTCGGCCCGGGTGTGCCAGTAGCCGCGCAGGCCGTTGTCGCGCGACCGCCAGTAGACGAGCAGCTCGCCGTCCACGTGGTGGAAGCCCGGGTCGCCCCACCTGTCGTCCGCGGAGACCCGCAGGTCGTGGGTGAGGAGCGTGCCCTCCGCGCCGATCACCCTGGCCTGTGCGGCGCCCGCCACGACGAGATGCGGCCAGGCGTCGGCGACGACGATGTCCTCGACATCGTCCTTCGGGACGAGCGTGGCCGTCGCGTCCTCCCAGGCGGGCCAGCCCAGTTCGTCGAAGAGTCCGGCGCGCAG
This sequence comes from Streptomyces sp. 11x1, assembly GCF_032598905.1. Classification (NCBI taxonomy): domain Bacteria; kingdom Bacillati; phylum Actinomycetota; class Actinomycetes; order Kitasatosporales; family Streptomycetaceae; genus Streptomyces; species Streptomyces sp. 11x1. The sequence goes on from NZ_CP122458.1 coordinate 10,063,630, forward strand.
CGTGCGCGACAGCACCGGTGCCAGGTCGGTGGAGACGGCGCCGCGTACCTCCTCCTCGGCGAGCGCCAGCGCCTCGGCCGGCAGCCACTTCAGCCGGGCGAGCGCGTCGGGAAGCTGGGGCAGGCCCACGGCGGCGAACCGCCGGACGACCCCGCGCACCCACTCGGCCAGCAGCGGCCGCCCGCCCGGCGACGTGGCCAGCACCCGGATCGCGCGCCGCCCCTGGTCGTCGTCGCCGAACCGGTCCGCGCCCCGCCGGAAAGCCTTGTGGAAGCGGGAGTCGGCGGCCAGCGACAGCAGCTCGCGGTGTCCCTCACCCGGGGCCCACTGCTCCAGCGGCAACGCCGAGTCCTTCGGCGGGGCGGCCACGGGCACGTCCAGGGAGAGCAGCAGATCCATCAGGTCGATGTCGTGCGTGACCCGCAACTCGCGTCCCGATGTTGTCAGTTCGGCGCGCAGCCGGTCCGCCGTCCGCTCGACCAGCGGATACAGCTCGGGCATCCGGGTGGAGCCGCGCCAGGACCGCGCCCGTTCACGGTAGGTCAGGAACCGCTCCAGCCAGCCCGCCGTGCCGTCGTGCGGACGCTGCTCCTCGGGCAGGGAGCCGTCCCACAGCCCGGCCGTGGCGCCGGAGGCCTCCAGCATGTCCAGCCACATCGCGGGCATGTGGTCGTCGTGAGACGAGGGGAGAGTGTCCAGCAGGGTGCCCCGTACCTTGGGCTCGCGCTCCGCCAGCGCCACGAGCGCCGTACGGTGCCCCTTCCACCAGCCCGCCGCCGCGCGCGGCGTGGACGGCAGGACCAGCAGTTCGGCCAGGTACTCCTGTTCGGTCCGGTCCGCGTCCCGTCCGGCGGCCCGGGCCAGCCGGCGCAGGTCATTCGCCATCTGGGCCGAGGGCGGCAGACCACCGGCCGTACGGCGCAGGCACAGCTTGGTGAAGCGCCGCAGCGCCTCCTCGGCCGGGACCCGCGCGGCCAGCTCTTTCGCGTACGCCGACAGCACCTTCACCGGGAGTGCGCCGGCCAGCGCGAACTCCAGGAACACGGCGTCGAGCCGCTCCTCCTCCACGACGAGCCCGTGTTCCGCCTCGGCCTTGCGGGCGCGGGTGAACAACTGGGCCGCGTACGTGGCGTTCTCCTCGGCGAGAAACACCCGTCCGGCCTGCTCGAAGAAGGTCGGCAGGAAGTGCGGCACCGACGCCGCCAGCCGCTCGCCGAGCTCCAGATAGGCGTCCATGGCCGTCTTCGGCTTGGACTTCGCCTGCCGGGCCGCCTTCTCCAGGTCCGGCACGATGCCCAGCGCGTGGTGCCCGTCCGCCGGGTGGTGCACCAGCACCCACTCGGGGAAGCCCAGCGACTGCCGCAGCCCCAGCCCGACGACCGCCGGCTCCGCGTCCGGCTCCAGGCCCAGGAACCCGGCGGCCAGATCCTCCGCCGCGCCCAGCTCCCCGGCGACCAGCCGCACCACCACCCGCTCCTCCAGGCCCGGATGACGGTACGCCCGCGCCGTCAGCGGCACCGCCCGCTCCCCGGCCCCCTCGGTGTCCGGCGGCAGCACCCCGCCCGCGGCCAGCACATCCTCGTAAGACACCTCTGTCCCCCCGCTCATGCGTCCTTGCCCTCCTCGATCACGCGCCCGGCGTACAGCGCCGCGGCCATCCGCATCCCCTCCGACCACGCCACCGGGCCCACCTCGCCGAGCGGCAGGGCGTGGCCGTCCTGGTCCTGCCAGGTGAGGCTGCCGGTCTCCACCTCGTCGTCCCAGTACGGCTCCCCGATCCACACGGAGGCCTCGACGGTGCGCTCGCCGTCCCGGACCCGGGCGGTGGCGTACCCGCCGGAGACGCGGTACCCCAGGGACGTGGCCCGTGCGGCGAGCGCGAACCGGGAGCGGTACTGGCCGCCGGTGAACTCCCGCACCTGGGTGGCCTTGGCGGCCAGGTCGTCCGGGCGCCGCCAGGTGGCCCGGTGTATCTGCTCGACGCGCTGGACGATGCCGAGCTCCGCCGCGAACTCCCGGATGTCGTCGAGGTCCGGCAGCAGCACGGGGTGCGGCAGGGTCACCGTGCGCGGGGAGAGACGGACCGTCTCACCGTCCAGGTTCACCACGCGCAGTTCGCCGGAGTCGGTGGCGCCCCGCAGGAAGCCCACCTCGTCCGGGTCGTCACCGACCACCGCGAGATCGCGCAGGGCGGCCTGCCACGCCTCGTCCGGCCACACCCGGGCCAGCAGGCCGGTGGGTACGGGCAGTGACGACACCATCCAGGCGTCCACCTGTTCGACGCACGCCGTCGCGTGCCGATCCAGCCATTCGGCGAACCGGCGCAGCCTGTCCACCTCGGGATGGTCCTTCAGCGCCTTCGGCAGCGACTTCAACTGCCGTCCCGCCGCACGGCCCGAGGTGGCTCGTGCGGCCACCCGCCCCTCCACAAGAGCGACCTCGTACCCGTCGCCCGCCGACAGCCATCCCACGAACCCCAGCCCCTAGCGTCAATTGCACAAGAAGAAAGCACAGTTCAGCCGGGGAATCCCGGCCCAAGTGCGACCATGTGCGGAACGCTAGCGGCAGCCACTGACAATCCGTCCGGCGCCTCCCCACGAGGCTCCTGCGGCACGCCGGGAAGCCCGACGGCGAAAGGGGCACGCGAGAGGATCCCCCCGGCGTCCGGCAAGCCAATCGAAGCGAACAGGGCGGACGCATCCGTAGACCTACGTAACCGGAGTACGTATTACCGGCCAGTCCCCGTAGGCGGCGTCGCGCGGCTGTCGCCCGGCCGACGTGTGTCCGTCGCGTTCACCCTCCGCAGTGACACGTGCCCTCGCCGACGGTCGTGCTGGGGGGCGCCGATCGTCCGACAGAGCCAGGCGATGCCCCGACTTGTCAACGGGGCCGCGGTTTCCACAGACAGGGGCCGGAAATCGGCGGATGGCCGAGATCGCGCGCACGGCGCGGTGGCGGGAGAGCGGCGCGCGGCGTGCGATACGCGCCAATGCGATCCGGATGCCGTCCCGCCCGCCGCACGGCCCGAACGGGCGGCTCCGGCCCCTCCCGTACCCCCTGTCACACCACGGTTACCGTGCGCCGATGCGGGCTCGCGGGGCGGCCGCCACGGCTCCGCCGCATCGTCTTCACCCAGCGCACACTTCCGGCCGGGCCGCGGTCGGCCGCCTCCCGTCGGGGCAGACGGTGTGCCCGGCGGATGCCTAGCCTCCCGGCCCATGCGATCACCACTGATGAGACGCTTCGGCCTCGGCGCCGTACTCGCCCTCGCCCTCGCCGTGTTCGGCATGGCCCCCGGTGCGAGCGCGGCCGCCCCGGCCCCTGCGGAGCTGACGTTCGCCACCGACAGCGCCACCACCACGCCCGGCGGCACGGTCGACCTGTCGATGACGATCACGAACAACCACACCTACGACGTCTGGTTCGTCTACCAGACCATCGAGCCCACCTGGCTGACCAACCAGCGCCCCGACCTGAAGTACTCCTTCACCGGCTGCAGCCTCGCCACGGCCGCCGGCGCCACCCCCTGCGCCGGCACCGGCCCCGCCGACCTCGGCACCAACTACGGCGCCACCATCCCGCCCGGCCAGAGCCGTACCGTCACGCTGACGCTCCAGGTCGCCGGTGACTCCGGCTGCAACGGGAACATCGGCTTCTACTCGTACTACTACGCCGAGTTCAGCGACAGGACCAACGTCAGCGGCGGTCCGGTGTTCACGCCCGAGACCCGGGTGCTCTGCGCCTGACGGCCCGTCGGTGAGGTGGGCGGCCGTGACGGGAGTGACCTGAAATGATCTGCGATCAGGTTTCCGTCACGGTCTGGACCACTGGCGAACGAACTGGCGGACCCCGGCGGCCCGTCGACCCGCCCCGCAGGGCCCGGACCAGCGCGCCGGGCCCTCGCGGTCGTCGTGCGCCCCGTTCGGGGGTGGATGAGAAAACGTTCAATTCGGTTCCAGGTGCGCCCACTTGGACACCTGCACTTTTCCGTCATGTTTCGCAGCATGACCACGAAAGCCACACACAGACACCACTATGTGACGCGACGGATGCGTCGACGACCGGGTTCAGAGGGGGACGCCGGCGTCACGCAAGGGGGTGCGTCCGCTCCAGAAGAGACGTGCTCACCCCTGCCCGGGGAGGGGACTTCACCGCATGAAGCGGACTTCACGCACCACCGTGCTCACGGTGGGCGCGCTCATCGCCGCGCTCGGCCTGCCCGCCGGTCCGGCCCACGCCGACGACCCCGCACCCCGCATCGATCTGCGGGTCCTGGTGGTCAGCGACGGTGGCCCGTCCACCGACGCGATAGCCGCTGAACTCACCACCGCGGGCACGCCGTACACCGAGATCGAGCTGACGAGCTCCGACCGGCCCGTGATCGACGCCGGCTTCCTCGCGGACACCGTCGACGGCCGCCCGCGCGCCAAGTACCAGGCGGTCGTACTGCCCAACGACAATCCGTTCCCGGCCGGCTCCACCGAGATGACTGCGCTCGCGGAGTACGAGCGCACGTACGCCATCCCCCAGGTCGACGCCTACACCTACGCGCGTCCGGAAGCCGGTCTGCAGTACCCGGTGTACGGCGGCTACTCCGGCGGCCTCGACGGCGCCGAGGCCCAGGTGACCGACGCCGGGAAAGCGGGCCCCTTCGGCTACCTCGACGGCGCCGTGCCCTTCGAGGACAACGACCCCGCCGTCGGCGAGAGTTACGGCTATCTGTCGAGACCGGTGGCGGGCGCCGACTTCACGTCCTACGTCGACGCGGCGATCCCCGGCCAGTCCACGCGCGGCAGCCTGGTGGGCGAGTACCGCCACGACGGGCGGCGCGAACTCGTCGTCACCTTCGTGTACAACCAGTACCAGCAGCAGTTCAGGCTGCTCGCCCGCGGCATCGTCGAGTGGATGACCGGCGGGGTGCACCTGGGCGCCACGCGGAACTACTTCGCCGTGCACGTGGACGACGTGTTCGCCGCCGACGACCGCTGGAACACCGAACTCAACTGCACGCCCGGCGACGTCGACTGCGCCGACCCGAACGTCGAGCCCGACCCCATACGCATGACCCCGGACGACGTCGACCACGCCACCGCCTGGCAGACCGCCAAGGGCTTCACCCTCGACCTCGCCTACAACGGCGCCGGCAGCGTCGACCACCGCGAGGACAACAACGGCGACGACGCCCTCGCCGACCGGTTCGTCGCGGAGCGCAACCGCTTCCGCTGGATCAATCACACCTACTCGCACCCCTTCCTCGGCTGCGTCCAGGACACCAGCGTGGTCCCTTGGCGATGCGCGACCGAAGCCGACGGCTCCACCCGGTGGGTGAGCCGCAACGACATCTCCGACGAGATCGCCACCAACCGCGTCTGGGGTGAGACGGCCGGACTCCCCCTGGAGGAAGACGAGTTGGTCACCGGTGAGCACTCCGGCATGAAGGTGCTGCCGCAACAGCCCGCGGACAACCCCAACCTGGCGCTCGCCCTCGACGACAACGACATCGCCTGGCTCGGCTCCGACAACTCCCGCGAGCCCGTCCAGCGGCAGGTCGGCCCCGCCACGACCGTGCCCCGCCACCCGATGAACGTCTTCTACAACGCCGGCCGCGCGGCCGAACAGGTCGACGAGTACAACTGGATCTACACCGGCCGCGCACAGGGCGGCAGCGGCATCTGCGAGGACAACCCCGCCACCACCACCTGCCTCACCGCACCGCTGGACCCGGCCACCGGGTACGAAGAGGTCATCGTGCCGCTGGAGAAGCGGATCGCTCTCGGCCACGTCCTCGCCGGCGACCCCAAGCCGCACTTCATCCACCAGTCGAACCTGGCCGAGGACCGCATCGCCTACCCGGTGCTCGACGGCGTCCTCGACGGCTATGCGGCCCTGTTCGCCGAGAACACCCCCGTGGTCAACCTGCGGATGAAGGACATCGGCGCCGAACTCCGCCGCAGGGCCGCCTGGCAGGCCGCGCTGCAGGCCGGTGACGTCACCGCCCATCGCATCGGCGACACCGTCACCGTCGAGGCACCGGACGGCCTGGCGATCACCGTCACCGCGCCCACCGGCAGCACCCTCGCCGGTTCCGCCTTCGGCGACGCCTACGCGGGCTCCGTCTCCGGCTGGACCCCCTCCACGGGCGCCCCCCTCTCCCTCGGCCTGCCCGCCTCCGCCGGCCCCTCGGCCGCCGACGCCTCCGGGCCCGTCGAGACCACGGCCCCCGCACCGGACACCCGAGTTCCAGCGGGCGTGAGCGAGAGAGTGCCGTACACCGCGGAATCCGTCACCTCGGACTCCACCACCGCGGACGACTGACCCGCGGCACCCGCCCATCGAGCCGTCCCGGCCGCACTGCACCGGCCGGGACCGGCAGGAACCACCCCACACCACGGCCGTGGAGCACACCGATGCCCGTTCCGCACGACGCGCGCCGACTCGGCGCGGCGCGCGTCACCCTCCTCACCGAAGGCACCTATCCCCACAGCCACGGCGGCGTCAGCGTCTGGTGCGACCAACTCGTCCAGGGCATGCCGGACCTCGACTTCGACGTCATCGCCGTCACCGGCACCGGACGCGAACCCCTCGTCTGGGACCTGCCCGCACACGTCGTCCGTGTGCTGTCGGTCCCCATGTGGGGCGACCCGCCCGAGGGCCGCGAGCCCCGGGGCCGTGCCCGTCACCGGCTCGTCGGCGCCTATGAGCGGTTCCTCACCGCCCTGCTCGACCCGGGGGCCGAGGACGGCTTCGCGCCCGCCCTGTACAAGCTGGCCCGGGCAGCGGAGGACGGCGCACTCAGCCCCTACCTGCGCTCGGACCGGGCCATCGCCCAGCTGACCGCCGTCTGGAACCGCCCCGGCCTCGCCGTCCGCGAGGCCCGCCCCACGCTGCACGACGCGCTCACCGCGACCTCCCTGCTCGAACACGCCCTGCGCCCGCTCGCCGCACCGGCTCCCGAGACCGGCGTCGCGCACGCCGTCAGTGGCGGTGTCGCCGTCCTGCCGGGCCTCACCGCTCTCGAACGGCACGGCGTCCCCCTGCTGCTGACCGAACACGGCGTCTATCTGCGCGAGCGCTACCTCGGCTACCGCACCGCCCCCTACCGCTGGCCCGTGAAGGCGGTCGTCCTCGGCTTCTTCCGCCTCCTCGCCGAGGAGACCTACCGGCGGGCGGCCCTGATCACCCCGGGCAACCGCTACAACCGGCTCTGGGAGGAACAGGGCGGCGCCGACCCCGAGTCGATCCGTACCGTCTACAACGGCGTCGACCCCGCCGCGTTCCCGCCCGCCGGGCCCGAACCGGAGACGCCCACCCTCAGCTGGGCGGGCCGCGTCGACCCCATCAAGGACCTGGAGACCCTCATCCGGGCGTTCGCCCTCGTCAGGGCGGAACTCCCGGGCGCGCGACTGCGGTTGTTCGGCGGGACGCCGCGCGGCGGCGAGGCCTACCGGGACCGCTGCGAGGCCCTCGCCGCCGAGCTGGGCCACGGCGACGCCGTCACCTTCGAGGGCCGCGTCGACGACATCAAGGACGCCTACGCCGCCGGCAACGTCGTCATGCTCTCCAGCATCAGCGAAGGCTTCCCCTTCACCCTCATCGAGGCCATGTCCTGCGGGCGGGCCACCGTCTCCACCGACGTGGGCGGTGTACGCGAGGCCGTCGGCGACAGCGGGCTCGTGGTGCCGCCGCGCGACCCGGAGGCGATGGCGAAGGCCGCGCTGGAGCTGCTGGGCGACCCGGCGCGCCGCCGGGCCATGGGGGAGGCGGCCCGGCTCCGGGTGATCGAGCAGTTCACCCTCCGCCGGACCATCGACACCTTCCGCTCCATCTACCTCGAACTGCCCACCCTGGAAAGGCGATCGGCGACCGTCGACATCCCGGCGCCGACGCCCGCTCCGATCAGCACGGTGGCCGGATGAGCGGCCCCCTGTCACTCGAACCCGGCGGCGTCGAACAGGACACCCTCGCCATCCGGCTGGCCGACCGGCGCCGCCCGCGCCGCCGCCCCAGCTGGGCCTTCGGTGACGACACCACCCTCACCATCCGGCTCCCGCACCAGGGCCCGGACGAGGACGCGGTCAACGCACTCGCCGCCGAACTGGCCGACCGCGTCGGCCCCGCCGTCCACCCGTACGAAGTGGCCGCCCTGCTGGAGGCGGAGGGCCTGTCCGCCTCCCTCATCAAGGAACGCTACGGCCACCCGAACCTGTTCTCGCTGGCCTCGGCCCTGTACGAACGGGTGCCGAGGACGTTCCCCGAACCCGCGCCGGGCGTCGACCCCTGGCGCCCGGACACCCCGCGCTGCCTGCTGCGGGGCCTCCTCTTCGCACTGCCAGGCCTCGCCTATCTGCTGACCGCCCCGCTGTGGAACCCCGGCGCGCACGCCCCCGCGCTCATCGTGGCGGGACTCGTCTCCTGGGCCTGGGGCCAGGCCCTCGGCCACCGTGCCCATCTGCGGATGGCGACCGGGCCGCGTGAGGCGGGCCGTACGCTCCTGACCGGCGCGCCCGTCGGAGCGCTGCTCGCCACGGCCGTCGCCGCGCTGCCCGCCGACGGCGGACCCGTGACCCTGGTGGCCGCCGCACAGTCCGCGTACCTCGCGGCGGCCGGCGTCCTGCTGGTACTCGGGCGGGAACGCCAACTCCTCGCCGCGCTCAGCCCGTTGATCGCCGGGGCCGCCGTCCTCCCCTGGTGGGAACCGGGACCGTGGCTCCGCGCCGGACTGCCCCTCCTCGCCCTGCTCGCCACCCTCGCCGTCACCGGCCGGACCCTGCGGACCACCCACGCCGCACCGGCCGTCCCGGACGCCCGCCGCCCCCGCCCGCTGTGGTCCCTGCCGTACGGCCTCTTCGGACTGGCCGCCGGTGTCCTCGTGCTGCTGGAGGGCCGGCAGGAGCCGTACGCGGTGATCGTGCTGACGGTGAGCATGGGCCCCGCGGAATGGCTGCTCCACCGCTACCGGGGACTGTCCGTCTCCGCGCTGCGTGCCGTCGCGACCCCCGCCGGGTTCCTGCTGCGCTCGGCAGGCATCCTCGGCCTCTGCCTGCTCGCCTACCTGCTGCCGCTGCTGCCCGCAGCCCTGCTCACCGACGCCGACCCCGTCCCGCTGCTGCTGCTCGCCGCCGTCCTGTGGACCGCGCTGCTGCTGCAGGCCTTCGGGGCGGCCTGGCCGTCGGCCGCCATCTGTCTCGCGGCGGCCGGCGCCGCCGGGACGGTCACCCTGCTGCGCCTGCCACCGGGCGACCTGGCGCTGCCCCTGTGCTGCGCCGCCGCCGCGCTCTGTCTGTCGGCGTGCGCGCTGCGGCTGCTCGGCCGGCCCGCACCGCACGCCTGAGCCCCGTGCTCACCACGACCACCGCACACCCCCCCACGTGCCACCCCCACACAACCGACCGACCGGAAGGACACACCAGTTGACCTCCGCACCGCTCGCCGCCGTCACCGGAGCCGAGGGCTTCATCGGCTCGCACCTGACCGAGGCGCTCGTCGCCTCCGGACACCGGGTCCGGGCCATGGCCCAGTACAACTCCTTCTCCTCCTACGGCTGGCTGGAGACCCTGCACCCGGACGTCCTGGACCAGGTCGAGATCGTCCTCGGCGACGTCCGCGACCCCGGCTCCGTTCGCGGTCTCCTCGACGGCGCCGACACCGCGTACCACCTGGCCGCCCTCATCGCGATCCCGTACTCCTACCAGGCGCCGCACAGCTACGTGGACACCAATGTCACCGGCACCCTCAACGTCCTGGAGGCCGTCAGAACCCTCGGCACACCCCGCCTGGTGCACACCTCCACCAGCGAGACCTACGGCACCGCGCGGACCGTGCCGATCACCGAGGACCACCCCATCAACACCCAGTCCCCGTACGCCGCCTCGAAGGCCGGCGGGGACCGACTGGCCGACAGCTACCACGCGAGCTTCGACACCCCGGTCGTCACCCTGAGACCCTTCAACACCTTCGGGCCCCGCCAGTCGATGCGCGCGGTGATCCCCACGGTGATCGGGCAGGTCGCGGCGGGGGAGCGCACCATCACCCTCGGCGATCTGCGCCCCACCCGGGACTTCACCTTCGTCAAGGACACCGCGCAGGCGTTCCTGACCGTCGGCACCGCTCCCGCCGACAAGGTCGTGGGCCGCACCTTCAACGCCGGCACCGGGTGCGAGATCTCCGTCGGCGACCTAGTCGCGCTGATCGGCAAGGTCATGGACAGCGCACTCGACGTCCGCGAGGACGAGGCACGCATCCGGCCCGCGAACTCCGAGGTCATGCGGCTCGTCGCCGACGCGAGCCGGCTGACCGCCGCCACCGGCTGGCAGCCCGCCCACACCCTGGAGGAAGGCCTCGCGCACACCGTGGAGTTCTTCCGCGACCCGGCCAACCTCGCCCGCTACAAGACCGGCATCTACAACATCTGACTCCCGTCCACGCACGGCACGAAGCACGAAGGAGGAGCACCATGCACGCAGTGATCCTGGCGGGAGGCAAGGGCGTCCGGCTGCGGCCCTACACGACCGCGCTGCCGAAGCCGCTCGTCCCCATCGGCGACCAGCACGCCATCCTGGAGATCGTGCTGCGCCAGCTCTCCACGGCCGGCTTCACCCATGTCACCATCGCCATCGGCCACCTCGGCGAGATCATCCGTGCCTACGTCGGCGACGGCTCCCAGTGGGGCCTGACCGTCGACTACGCCCCCGAGGAGAGCCCGCTGGGCACCATGGGCCCGCTGCTCAACCTGCGCGAGAAGCTGCCCGAGTCGTTCCTCGTGATGAACGGCGACATCCTCACCGACCTCGACTACGCCGACGTCCTGCGCCGGCACCGGGATTCCGGGGCGCCGCTCACCATCGCCACCTACACCCGCGAGGTCCACATCGACTTCGGTGTCCTGACCACCGACGACAGCAAGGTCGTCGCCTTCACCGAGAAGCCGAGCATGGACTACCGCGTCTCCATGGGCGTCTACGGCGTCTCCCGCTCCACCCTGGAGGGCTACACCCCCGGACTGCCGCTGGGTTTCGACGAGTTGGTCCTCGATCTGATAAGCACTCAGAACCAGCCGCACGCCTACGACTTCGACGGGTACTGGCTGGACATAGGCCGACCGGACGACTACGACCGGGCCAACGCCGAGTTCACCACCCGCAAGTCGCTTCTGCTCAAGGGAGCCTGAGCACCACATGCGCATTCTCGTCCTGGGTTTCACCGGCTATCTGGGCACCCATGTCGTCGAGGGGCTGCGTGGCCTGCCGGGCGCGCTGGTCCTCGGCGGGGGACGCGGACCCACCGCCGACCACACCGTGGACCTCGCCACCATCGGCCCACCGGAACTGGCGAAGATCCTGGCCTCGGCCGCACCCGACACCGTGGTCAACTGCGCGGGTGCGACCGGCGGCGATCCCGTGACCCTCGCCGAGGTCAACGCCCGTGGCCCCGCCGTTCTGTGCGCCGCGCTCCGCGAGGCCGCCCCGGGCGCCCGGCTGGTGCACCTGGGCTCGGCCGCCGAGTACGGGCCCGGTGTCCCGGACATCCGGGTCACGGAGTCGGCGGCCACCCGTCCGGTCGCCCCCTACGGCGCTACCAAGCTCGCGGGCACGGTCGCCGTCACCGCCTCCGGCCTGGACGCGGTGGTACTGCGCGTCGGCAACCCGGTCGGCCCCGGCGCGCCCCCGGCCGGCCTCCCCGGCCGCATCGCCACGCTCCTCCGCACGGCCGGCCCCGACCCCGACGCGGTCCTGCCTCTGGGCGACCTCTCCGCGTACCGCGACTTCGTCGACGTACGCGACGTCACCCGGGCGGTCGCCCTCGCGGCCACGGCTCCCGGTCCGCTGCCCCGCATCCTCAACATCGGCGGAGGCAGGGCCGTCCCGGCCCGCGAGGTGGTCCGGGGCCTGGCGGCCAAGGCCGGCTTCCGCGGCCGCATCGAGGAGAACGCGCTGGGCGCGGGGGCGCGCGGCCGCCCGAGGGCGGTGGGTGTCGCGGGGCCGGGTAGGGGTGGGGCCGGTCCCTCCTCCCCTGCGACGCCCGCCGAGGCCGGGGTGGTGACAGCCCCTGGGGCTGCCGTCCCGGCGTCGACGGCCGGTTCCGTCCGATCGGCGGACGTGTCGTGGCAGTGCTCCGACATCACCGCCGCCGAGGCGGCGCTCGGCTGGCGGCCCCTGCACAGCCTGGACGACGCGCTCACCACGCTGTGGGAGAGCGGACGGGAAGACAACGGCGGGGGCGGCGGGAAAGGTGACCGTACGTCGTGAGTCTGCTGATCCCGCTCTACGTCCACCCGGCCGAGGACCCGGGCGCCTGGCACCGTCTGATCACGGCGGCGCCCCGCACCTACGCCGTCGTCCTCAACCCCGCCAACGGCCCCGGCGACGTCCCCGACCCCGCCTTCACCGCGGCGGCCGGGGCCCTGCGCGCGGCCGGGGCCCGGCTGCTCGGCTACGTCGACACCGACTACGGGGTGCGCGACCGCGCCGAGATCGCCGACGACGTACGCCGTCACCGGGAGTGGTACGCGGCCGACGGCTGCTTCCTCGACCAGGTGACGGCGACCCCGGACGGCCTGCCCGCCTGCCGCAGGCTCGTCCGGGCCGTCCGCCGGCTCGGCGCCGCCACCGTCGTCCTCAACCCCGGCGTCCACCCGGCGCCGGGCTACGCCCGTCTCGCCGACCTGACCGTCACCTTCGAGGGACACTGGTCGACGTACGTGTCGGCGTTCAGCCGGCCCGCCTGGGCCGCCCGCCACCCGCCCGAGCGGCTCTGCCACCTCGTCTACGGCGTCCCCGAGGCCCTCGTCCCGCTCGCCGTGCGCACCGCGCACGACCGGGGCGCCGCCGTCTGCGGCCCGGTGACCGGGGAACCACCCAACCCCTGGGCCCAGTTGACGCCCGCCCTCACCGGGACGGACCGATGAGGAGGCCGACGTTCGCGTACGCGGCGCTGCTGGCCGCCCTGGTGGCCTCGACCCTGGCGGGCTGCGGCGACTCCGAGCCGGACAACGAATCCACGTCCGGGCCACGCTGGAATCCCCGGCCCGGTCTCGCCTGGCAGTGGCAGCTGGACGGCAGGGTCGACCCCTCGGCGGACGTCCCCGTCTACGACATCGACGGCTTCGAGAACTCCGCCGCCGACGTGGCCCGGCTGCACCGGGACGGCCGCAAGGTCATCTGCTACATCAACGTCGGAGCCTGGGAGGACTTCCGGCCCGACAAGGACGCCTTCCCGCGCTCGCTGCTCGGCGAGGAGAACGGCTGGGCGGGCGAGCGCTGGCTGGACATACGGCAGGTGGACGTCCTGCGGCCCCTCATGGAACGCCGCTTCGACATGTGCCGGGACAAGGGCTTCGACGCGGTGGAGCCCGACCTGATGGAAGGCTACGGCGACGACACCGGCTTCCCCCTCACCGCGCGCGACCAGCTGACCTACAACCGCATGATCGCCGACATCGCCCACGAGCGCGGCCTGGCGGTGGGCCTGAAGAACGACCTGCCCCAGATACCCCAGCTGCTGGCCGACTTCGACTTCGCGGTCAACGAGGAGTGCGCCCAGTACGACGAATGCGCGCGGCTCTCGCCCTTCATCGAGGCCGGCAAGGCGGTTTTCCACGTCGAGTACACCGAACCCAGGAGCCGCTTCTGCGCGGAGTCCCGCCGGCTCGGGCTCTCGTCCATGGTCAAACGACTGGAGCTGGGGGTGTGGCGCCAGCCATGCTGAGCGCGGGCCGCCCAGGTGGACGCCGCCCCGCGGCCGCCCCACACCGCGTTCCGCCGGGGCGTGCATCTGCCCGACGGGCCCACCCCCGAGGGGTTCCGGCGCGTGGGGATCGACATCGGTCCCCTCCTGCGGGAGGCCGCCGAGCTGTGTCCGGCCACGAGGACACGTACGGCATGGGCTCGATGCGCGACTTCCTCCCGCGCACCGCCCGCTGACGACCTCCGGCGGCGCCCCCTCGCGTCCGCGACGCTGTGTCGTCGCTCGTGCAACCGTGCGTGACGGACGGTTCTCCTGGAACGAGAACCGCGCCCACGCGGCTCTCGGCTCCTATGGTGGAGATCACAGGCTGGCAACGGACGCTGAGGCGGCGACCATGGCGGATACGGCGATCGACTACGCGGCGGTGTTCCAGGCACTGCCGGGCATGGTGGCGCTGCTGACACCCGAGCTGGTGTACGCGGACGCGAACGAGGAGTTTCTGCGGATGTCGGGGCGCACCCGCGAGCAGGTGGTGAACCGGTATCTCTTCGACGTCTTCCCCGACAATCCCCGGGACCCGTCCGCGAGCGGGATGCGGAATCTGGCGGCCTCGCTCAACCGCGTGGTGGAGACCGGTGAGAGGGACTCGATGGCGTTGCAGCGCTACGACGTGGAGTCGGTGGAGCGGCCGGGGGAGTGGGAGGAGCGGTACTGGAGCCCCGTGAACGCGCCGGTGCTCGACTCCGACGGGAAGGTGGTGCTGCTGATCCACAAGGTGGAGGAGGTCACCGAGCTGATCCGCGCCCGCGAGCGCGCCCCCGGCGACCGGGCCCGCGTCATGGAGGCCGAGCTCTACACCCGCGCGCGGGAGCTGCAGGAGGTCAACGAACGGCTGCGCGAGGCACACGCCCATGAACGGGACGTCGCGCTCACCCTGCAGAAGGCGATGCTGCCCGCGCCCGACCCGATCGGGAACCATCGGGCGGCCGTCCGCTACCAGCCGGCGACGGACGCCCTGAACGTGTGCGGCGACTGGTACGACCTGGTCGACCTGTCCGGCGTCGACCGTGTCGGGATCGCCGTCGGTGACGTGGTCGGTCACGGTCTGGCCGCCGCCTGTGTCATGGGCAAGCTCCGCAGCGCGCTGAGCGCCGCGTCCCTGGTGGCCGACGGTCCCGCCCAGGCGCTGGACGCGCTCGGCCTGTACGCCCGCTCCGTCGACGGCGCCGAGAACACCACTGTCGTGCAGACCTGCGTCGACTGGGACACCCACACCATCAGCTACAGCAGCGCGGGCCATCTGCCACCCGCCCTGCTGTGCCATGACGGCACGGTCGTCTTCCTCGACGGGGCCACCGACCCGCCGCTCGGCGCCCGCCCCGAGCACACCCCCCGCCCCGAGGCCACCCTGGACTTCACCGAGGGCGACACCCTGGTCCTCTACACGGACGGTCTGATCGAACGCCGTGACGAGGACATCTACGCCGGCCTCGGCCGCCTCGCCCAGGCGCTCACCCGCCATCGCCGCTCCGCCCCCGAGCTTCTCGCCGACGCCCTGCTCCTCGACCTCCTCCACCACGGCCGCGCCACCGACGACACGGCCCTCGTGATCCTTCGGCTGTGAGACGCACTGCCGGTGGCCGCCACGGGCACCGGCCGCCGAGCCACCCCGAGGCCCCGCCGCGTGACGCCGCTCACCGCGGCGCCACGAACGGTCAGTCCAGGAAGTCGGCCACCAGCGCGGCGAACTCGTCCGGGCCGGCCAGGCGGATGCCGAGGGCCTCGGCCTTGGCACGCTTGGAGCCGGCGTTCTCTCCCGCGACGACCAGGGACGTCCTCTTGGAGACGCTGGAGGAGGCGCGGCCCCCGGCGCGCTCGACGAGTTCGTTCATCTGGTTGCGGCTGAGCTTCTCCAGGACGCCGGTCATCGCGCCCGTGACCACCACGGCCATCCCGGCGAGCGGCCCGCCCGGGGCCCCGGCGCCCTCCTCGGCGGCGGAGTCCTCGGCGTCGGGGGAGTCCTCGCCGGCCGGCGCGGGAGGTGTGGCGCCCGGCTCGGTCATGTTCACCCCGGCAGCCACGAGCTTGTCGATGAGCGGGGCGAGCTCGGAGAGTTCGGCCACGATCGACGGGGCCTTCTCGGTGCCGATGCCCTCGACCCGCTGGATCGCCTCGGCGTCCGCGGCCCGGATGTTCTCCATGGTGGCGAAGTGGCGGGCGATACGGCGGGACATGGAACGTCCGGTGCCCCGCACCCCCAGCGCGCACAGCACCCGCGACAACGGCCGCCCCTTGGCAGTCTCCAGCGCGGCGAGGAGATTGTCGGTGCTGGTCTCCCCCATGCGCTCCAGCCCGAGGAGCTGCTCCCGGGTGAGGGCGAACAGGTCCGCGAGGTCGGCCACCAGGCCCGCCTCGACGAGCTGGACGACCCGGGTGTGCCCGAGCCCCTCCACATCGAGCTGGTCGCGGCCGACGGCGTACGACAGGGAGGCCACCAGATGGCAGTTGCGGCCGTTCTCGCAGCGCCAGCGCTGCTCGCCGGTGTCGATGCCGGACCCGCATCTGGGGCACACCTCGGGGAACACGATGGGCTGTTCCTCGCCGGTGCGCAGATGGGCGACGGGCGCCTCCACGCGGGGGATCACGTCACCGGCGCGGTGCACCATGACATGGTCGCCCAGCCGCAGGTCGCGGCGCGTGATGTCGGCCGGGTTGTGCAGGGTGGCGTACGTGATGGTGGAGCCGTCGATCTCGACGGGTTCCAGCACACCGCGCGGCGCGATGATGCCGGTGCGGCCGACGTTCCACTGCACCTCCAGAAGCCGCGTGATCTTCTCGACGGCGGGCAGCTTGTAGGCGATCGCCCAGCGCGGGGCTCGGGAACCTGACCCGGCGGCCCGCTGGTCGGCGGCCAGGTCGGCCTTGACGACGATCCCGTCGATCCCGAAGGGCAGCCCGGCCCGCAGCGCGGCGATCTCCGTCACCCGGGCGAGCACCTCCTCGACGGAGGCGGCGGTGACACCGGGCACGGCCGTGCTCGCGGTGGTGTTGACGCCCAGTTCTGCGGCTCGCGACATCAGCTCGCTGTGGGCGAGTTCGGTCAGCCGGGCGGCGTCGACGGCGTCCGTGCCCGGCAGGGCCAGCAGCCCGTACCCGAAGAACGTCATCGGCACGGTGTAGGCACGCTCCTTGGCGCGCAGGGTGCCCGCCGCGGCGTTGCGCGGGTTCGCGAACGGCTGCCCGCCGTGCTCGGTGCGTATCTCGTTGGCGTGCTCGAACTGGGCGGTGGTCATGAGGACTTCGCCCCGCACCTCGACCGTGACCGGCTCGGTGAGCTCGTCCGGCAGCCCCTCGATGGTGCCGATGGCGTGCGAGACGTCCTCCCCGGCCGTTCCGTCGCCACGGGTGATCAACCGCGTGAGCCGGCCCCGTGTGTAGCGTGCGGCGACCGCGAGCCCGTCGAGCTTGGGCTCCACGCTGAACCGCTCCACGTCGTGCCCGATACGCCGGGCCAGCGACGCCGTCCACGCGGTGAACTCCTCGCCCGAGAACACGTTGTCCAGGCTCAGCATCGCCGCCGTGTGGGGCACGTCCCCCTCGACCGCGCCACCGGCGACCTTGCCGGTGGGCGAGTCGGGCAGGACCAGATCGGGATGCTCGGCCTCCCACGCCGCGATGCCGCGCACGAGCCGGTCGTAGGTGTCGTCGTCCAGCGCCGACGTACCCCCGGTGTAGTAGGCGGCCGAGGCCCGCACCGCGTCCTCGACGGCCTGTGCGTAGGCGGCGGCATCCACGATCACTGCAGCTGATGTCGTCATGCCCCCATCCTGCCGCCCACCACTGACAACGCCCCCGAACCGGCGGCGCGCGGGGCCTCAGCCCTTCGGCCGGGTGCAGCGGACACTGTTGCCGAAGGGGTCGCGCAGACCGCAGTCGACGCCGTAGGGGCGGGCAGCCGCGGCGCCTCCTTGCGGTACTGCCGCGGCGAAGTGCCGCGATGTCGCGGAAGGTGCGGCTGAAGGTCCCCGGGCCGGCGAAACGGAGCCGCACGTCCGTCAGGTCCATTCGCACGGGGAGGCGTTCCGCGTCCAGCAGTGCGCGTCGGCTGTTGAACCACGGTGTGTCGGCTCCGGCGAACGCCTCTCCTTGCCACAGTCCCAGAGCCTCCTCCCCGCACGCCACCGCCCGCTCGTCCGCGCCCGCCGGCGCGGCCCGGCTCGTCAGCTCGCGGAACCGGTGCGCGTCGACCGCCGACGGCTCGACGGCGATGCGGTAACCGCCCTGCTCGCGCACGATGTCCACGCCACCGGGGTCAACGCCCGGCCCCGAGGATCCGCCGTTGATGCGCGGGGCCGACCTCCAGGGCCCGTTCGTCAGGGTTCCGTGGAACGCGAACCGCCCGCCGGGCGGAAGGCCCGGCGGGCGGCGGGTGTCACATGGGAGGGCGCTCGGCCCGGTGGATCAGACCGCCGGTGCCGGGTACGTCGGGTACTCCACCCCGGAGACGTGCTGGACGACCCGGATGACCTGGCAGGAGTAGCCGAACTCGTTGTCGTACCAGAGGTAGAGGATCGCGTTGTCGCCGTCGACCTTGGTGGCACCGGCGTCGACGATCGAGGCGTGGCGGGAGCCGATGAAGTCGCTGGAGACCGAGTCGGGCGCGTTGGTGAAGTCGATCTGGCGCTTGAGCGGCGAGGTCAGCGAGACGCCCCGGAGGTAGTCGAGGACCTCCTCGCGGTCCGTCTCACGGCCGAGGCGCAGGCTGAGGATCGCGATGGAGACGTCCGGGACGGGGACGCGGATCGAGCTGCCGGTGATCGGCGCCTTCAGGTCGGGCAGCGCCTTGGCGACGGCCGAGGCGGCACCCGTCTCGGTGATGACCATGTTGAGCGGCGCGGAGCGGCCACGACGGTCCGACTTGTGGTAGTTGTCCAGCAGGTTCTGGTCGTTGGTGAACGAGTGGACGGTCTCCACGTGACCGCGCAGCACACCGAACTCGTCGTCCATCGCCTTCAGCGGCGGCACGATCGCGTTGGTCGTGCAGGACGCGCAGGACAGGATCTGCTCGTCCGGCTTGATCGTGTGGTGGTTGACACCGTGCACGATGTTCGGGACGTCGCCCTTGCCGGGCGCGGTCAGCACGACCTTGTCGATACCGGGACGCAGGTGTTTCGACAGCCCCTCGCGGTCGCGCCACTTGCCCGTGTTGTCGATGAGGATGGCGTTCTTGATGCCGTACTCGGTGTAGTCGACCTCGGACGGGTCGCCGGCGTAGATCACCCTGATCTCGTTGCCGTTGGCGTTGATCGTGCTGGTGGCCTCGTCGACGGTGATCGTGCCCTGGAACTGGCCGTGGATGGAGTCCCGGCGCAGCAGCGAGGCGCGCTTGACGATATCCTCTGCGGCCCGACCCCCACCGCCGCGCACGACGATGGCCCGCAGCCGCAGGCCGTTGCCGGAGCCGGCCTTCTCGATGAGCAGGCGGGCGACGAGGCGGCCGATGCGACCGAAACCGTAGAGGACGACGTCGCGGCCCTCGCCGCCCTCGATCTTGTTGGCGCCGGTGGCACCGGCGACGGCCTCGGCGGTGAACTCCGCGACCGACAGTCCCCGGTCGTCGGCCTGGTGGGCCTCGGCGAGCAGGCCGATGTCGATCTGCGAGGGGCCGAGGTCGAGCGTGGTGAGGGCCTGGAGGAACGGCAGGGTGTCGGTGACCGAGAGCTCCACGCCGGCGATCTGGCGGGCGAACCGGTGGGTCTTCAGGATGCTGACCACCGACTTGTTCACCAGGGAGCGGCTGTGCAGCAGAACCGTCACGTCCCGCTCGCGGTGCAGCTTCCCGATGATCGGGATCATCGATTCCGCGATCTCCTCGCGGTGCTTCCAGGCGGTGAACGAGTCCTCGTTACGAGTCACAGGTTTATCTTTCGAGCTAGGCGGCGCTCATATGCTAACCATCCCGCTCGGAGGAGACGCACCGAGGGGTGCGGATCGCATCCCGCCCTCTGGGCCACGCGGCTCAGGCGCCGCCCTCGCGCAGCTCGTCGCGGGTCTGCAGGGCCGCCAGTGCCGCCCGGGACATGACGCCCGTCTTGCGGTAGATGCGGGACAGGTGGGTCTCGACCGTGCGCGGACTGAGGAAGAGCCGCTCGGCGATGGGGCGGGACTGGTCAGGCCCTTCGCGACGAGGGCGGCGATCTCCCGCTCCCGCGCGGACAGCACGGCCAGCTCCTCGGACACCCTGTCGCGCGCCGACGCGCCGGCGTCCCCGCCCGTGCCCTGCGACGTCGCCGACTCCACGAAGACCGCCGGGCGGATCACCTCCGCGAGGCCCGTCAGCAGGTGTGCACCGGTCCCCTCGCTCAGCCGCACGGCGCGCTCCCACATGGCGCGGGCCGGGCGGCCTCCGTGAGCACGGCCACGGCATCCGGGGCGAAGCCGGTCAGCGCCCGCTCCATGTGGTGCGCACACTCGCTGACCGGCGCTTCGATCCGGGCCAGTTCGACGGCGGCGAGGTGGTGCATCCGGGTGCGCAGCGTGGGATCGATGCTGTCGTGGACTACGGACCGCAGCACCGGATGCCGGAGCGTCCAACGGCCGTCGGGCCCCGGCCACGCGAGATCCCGGGCGGTCAACTCACCGAAGTCCGCTTCGAGTTCGTGCTCGGGACGGCCGGTGACGGCCGCCACCAGAGCGGGTGCGGCGTGGCCGCCGAGCACGGCCACGGCCTGGACCGTCCGGCGCGGGCCGTCGGTGAGGGGTGTCAGTTCGTCCAGCAGCAGCGAGCTGAGCCCCGCCGGCCTGCCGGCCTGGAGCAGGGCGAGGAAGTACAGCGGTGCACCGTCCCGGCCTCCACTCCCCGGGTGGGGGAGGCCGCGGGCCGGGGCGCGGTCTGCCGTTCACGCCGGGCCACCACGATCACCACGGGAGCGCGCCGCGGCGGATGCCGGACGCGGTGGTCGAGGAGTTCCAGGGAGGCCGGGTCGGCCCAGTGCACGTCGTCGAGGGCCACCACGAGACCGTCGCCCGCGCGCTGTCCGGGCCAGGAAGGCCGCCGCCGCGCGTTGCAGGGCGAAACGGTCCATGCTGTGGACCGGTCGCCCGGCGGCGCAGCACCGTCATGCCCCTGTCCCGCGCCCGTGCGCAGAACTCGGAGACCAGCCTGCTCTTGCCGATGTCACCGGTGAGTGCGTCGAGTACGCCGGTGAGGCGGGCCAGCTCGGTCTCCCGGCTCACCAGAGGAGCCACGTCCCACGGCAATGCGATTCCCCCCGAAGCGGGCCCTGGGCCGTCCCGGGCCGATCCGGAGGTTCATGAACGCGAACCTCCGGTCGATTCCCGAGGACTGTACGTAGCCGCCGACACGCCCCCGCCGACGTGTCCCCGCCGGTCAGTCGCGCCCCGCGCCCCGGTAGAGGTCCAGCTCTCCCTCCAACTCCACGGCGAGGACGGTCGCGTACGGGTCGAGGTCGGCCTCGGCGGGCGCGTCGATCCACGTCACGCCGGGCACCGCGTCGAGACCGCCGACGACCCGGTGGTCCAGCTCGGTGCCCGCGCCGAGGACGGTGACCCTCTTGACCGGATTGCGCAGCCCCCGTACCGCCACGGACTCACGCGGTACGTCGAAGCACATCAGGTACAGGGTGCGCCGGTCGGCGGAGAGGGTGCTCGGACCGTAGTGGTGGCCTGCGGGGAGCCCGGCGACCGTGCCGTACACGGCGTCGGAGTGCCGCCCGATCCACGCCCCGAGCCCCTCCAGCCGCTCGACCTGCTCGGCGGGGATCGTCCCGTCCGCCCTCGGCCCGACGTCCAGCAGCAGATTGCCGCCCATGCCGATCGTCTCGGCGAAGTAACGCACCAGCTGCCGCACGGATTTGTGGTTGTGGTCCGCGTGCTGGAAACCCCATGAGTCGTTGATGGTCAGACACAACTCCCAGGGCCCTTCGGGCGCTTCGAGTGGCACACCCTGTTCCGGGGTGGCGTAGTCGCCGTACGAGAGCATGCGGGCGTTGAGCACGGTGTCCGGGTTCTCGCTGAGGATCAGCTCGGCCAACTCCCTTAGTCGCCACTGCTGTTCGGTGCGTTCCCACTCGCCGTCGAACCACAGCAGGTCGGGGCGGAACCGCTCGACCAGCTCGCCCACCTGGCCGTCCCGGTAGGCGAGATAGCGGTCCCAGGCGGCCGGGTCCTCCTCGCCGGGGGCGGCGTGGGAGTAGGGATTGGCGTCGTTGCCGCCCGGGTGCTCTTTCGTCCACCGGTCGATCTCGGGGTGGCGGGCACTGGCGTAGTCCGGGTGGTTCCAGTCGGAGTGCGAGTAGTAGAGGCCGACCTTCAGGCCCCGTTCGCGCAGCGCGTCGACGTAGTCGGTGATCAGGTCCCGACCCGCCGGCGTGCGGCGGACGACGCCCAGGTCGCCGTGGGCGGTGTCCCACAGGGCGACACCGTCGTGGTGGCGTGCCGTGAGCACCGCGTACCTCGCGCCCGCCCGGGCGAACAACTCGGCCCAGGCCGTGGGGTCGTACGCGGACGCGGTGAAGCCGTCGAGCTGTTTCATGTACTGCTCGTGCGTCACCTCGCCCCAGTAGAAGGACCAGGACTCCGGCACGCCGTCCACGGCGTAGATGCCGTAGTGGATGAAGATGCCCAGCTTGGCGTCGGGAAACCAGGGTTGCATGGTCATGCGGCCACGCTAGGACCGGGACCCCGGCGGGCGCGTGGGCGCGGGTCACCACTACTGGTTCATTCTCACCTGCCTCGGGCGCCGGCGAAGTCCCCGAGGCGCTTCGGCGGAGCGCCGGCCGCGCGACCTCTTCACACGGCGTCGCCGCCCCCGGCAAGAGCAGTCTGCGCATGTACGTCCTCGACGGCCCCGGGAAGATCGGCGCGGTCGGGCCCTACCTGAGTGACATCCGTAGCCCGAGGAGACATCCGGGGTGCCTCCGAGGCGACCACCCCCGTCGTGACCGGGGCTCTCGGCCCCCGGCGGCCCCTCGAGTTCCGTATGCATCGGCCAGGCAGAGGAATGCCCGCCCCGCCGTCGGGTACGCGAGGGGCGCAGCGCCCGGGACGGACGCCGTCCCGGGCGGCCTTTCCGCTACTAGCTGGGATCTTCCGATGGACATACCCGCCAATGGCCACACCCCGCACCAGGCCGTCTCGCCGGCCCAGCGGGCGCTGACCGCGCTCGCCTTCGACACCCATGACGCGGCCGCGCTCCACACGCTCGCCGACACCGACGTGCTGATCCCGGTCCCGGACGACGCCGACGAGGCGGCCGTCAACGATCCGACGGCCGTGGCGCTGCCCGTGCTGGAGCAGCCCGGCGGCGAGCAGATCGTGCCGGTCTTCACCTCGGAGCCCGCGATGGCCGAGCTCCTGCCCTATGTGTCGCGCTACCGGCTGGTGCCACTGGGCGCCCTGGCCTCCCAGTGGCCCGCCGACGCCGACCTCTCCCTCACCATCGACGCCGGCTCCCCGCACGGCCTCACCCTCGACGCCCACGACGTGGGCACCCTCCTGGGAGGTCAAGGAATCTGATCCGCACGGGGGAAACTCGCCCGAGGACGAGGGGACGGCCCGCAGACCGTTCCCGCGGCTCCGCGGGCGGGTCAGTCCTGCCGCAGCATGCGGGCCAGGACCTCACGCTGCAGGGGCTGGACCTCCGTGTGCAGTTCGCGGCCCTTGTCCGTCAGGGCCACCCACACACCCCGCCGGTCCTCCGCGCACACGGACCGCTCCACCAGGCCGTCCTTCTCCAGCCGGCCGATCAGCCGGGACAGCGCGCTCTGGCTGAGGTGAACCTTCTCGGCGATGTTCTGCACCCGGCACAGGTCCCCGGACGCGCTTGCGGCGGCCATCCCCGACGCGAGGATGTCGAGCACCTCGAAGTCGCTGGCGCCCAGCCCGTGCGGATGCAGCACGCGGTCGATCTCGCACATCGTGCGGGCGTGCACGGACAGGATGTCCCGCCACTGGTCCTCGAGCCGGACACCGGTCGTGTTCGCTGCCATATGTGCACGGTAACAGAGGGCGAAGCATTCGTTGTCCGTGCAACTAGTGCAGACGCAACCATCGCGCTACTCGGCAGCCGTGTCCTCCACCAGCCCGATCAGATTGCCGTCCGCGTCCTTCACCGAGGCGATCAGTCGGCCGCCGCCCACGTCGTGGACGTCCTCCAGCGTCTGCGCCCCGGCCTCCAGCAGCGCCGCGAACCTCGTGCGGATGTCGGTGACGTGCCAGTACGGCACCGGTCCCGTCATCCCCTTGGCGTGGCCGTTCGGGTCCAGCCCCACGTCCTGCCCCGCGTCCTTGAAGCCGACGTAGTACGCCGAGTCCGCGTACGGCTCGACCTGCAGCAGGGCGCTGAACAGGGCCTTCGCCCGAGCCAGGTCCTTGACGGGGTAGATGACGGTCTTCAGTCCGGCAGTCATGTCGCACTCCTACGGGGTGATCTCCGGTCGCCCGGATCAGCCCCCACGCTAGGGCGCACCGGCGCCGCCGGGCTTCTCCGATCCTGATCGGTCGCCCCGGGGCCGGGGGACCGCTCGGGGCGGAGCCACACCGTGGCCAGCGGGGGCAGCGTCAGCCGGACACTGGCCGGCCGCCCGTGCCAGGCGTGCGGCTCTGACTCGACGGGATGGGGATGCGTGACCCCGCCGCCCCCGTAGACGACCGCGTCCGTGTTCAGCACCTCGTGCCACACCGCGACGTCGTCCGGTACCCCGAGGCGGTATTCCTCCCGCACCACCGGGCTGAAGTTCGAGACGGCCAGCAGCGGCGTCCCGTCCGCGGCGAGCCGCAGGAACGCGAAGACGTTGTCCTCGGCGGCGTCCGCACTCACCCACTGGAAGCCGGCCGGGTCGGTGTCCCGCTGCCAGAGGGCCGGCGTCTGGCGGTAGGTCATGTTCAGGTCGCGGACGAGGTCCCGCACCCCCCGGTGGTCGGCCTCCGCGCCGTACCCCGGATCGAGCAGCCACCAGTCCGGCCCCTGAGCCTCCACCCACTCCCCGCCCTGGGCGAACTCCTGCCCCATGAAAAGGAGTTGCTTGCCGGGGTGGGCCCACATGAAACCCAGGTACGCGCGGTGGTTGGCGCGCTGCTGCCACCAGTCGCCCGGCATCTTCGACACCAACGCCCGCTTGCCGTGCACGACCTCGTCGTGGGAGATGGGCAGGACGTAGTTCTCGCTGTACGCGTACACCATCGAGAACGACATCTCGTTGTGGTGGTACTTGCGGTGCACGGGTTCGTGCTCCATGTAGCCCAGCGAGTCGTGCATCCACCCCATGTTCCACTTCAGCCCGAAACCCAGCCCCCCGCTGTCGGTCGGGCGGGTCACGCCGTCCCAGGCCGTGGACTCCTCCGCGATGGTCACCACACCGGGCGCCCGCCGGTACACGGTGGCGTTCATCTCCTGGAGGCAGGCGACCGCGTCCAGATCCTCGCGCCCGCCGAACACATTGGGCGACCACTGTCCGGAGTCCCGCGAGTAGTCGAGGTAGAGCATGGAGGCGACCGCGTCCACCCGAAGCCCGTCGACGTGGTACTCCTCGCACCAGTACACGGCGTTCGCCACGAGGAAGTTGCGCACCTCGGTGCGGCCGAAGTCGAACTCGTACGTCCCCCAGTCCGGATGCTCCGCCCGCCTGCTGTCCCCGGGCTCGTACAGCGGCTCCCCGTCGAAGCGGCCGAGCGCCCAGTCGTCCTTGGGGAAGTGGGCGGGCACCCAGTCCACGATGACCCCGATCCCGGCCCGGTGCAGGGCGTCGACCAGGTACTTGAAGTCGTCCGGGGTGCCGAGACGGGCCGTCGGGGCGTAGAAGCCGGTGACCTGGTAGCCCCAGGAGCCGCTGAACGGGTGCTGGGCGACCGGCATCAACTCGACATGGGTGAACCCGAGATCAGAGACGTACCCGGGCAGCACATCGGCGAGTTGACGGTACGTCAGTCCCGGTCGCCAGGACGGGAGATGGATCTCGTACACGGAGAACGGCGCCTCGTGCACCGGGACGTCACCGCGCCGAGCCATCCACTCCGCGTCACTCCACTCGTAGCGCGAGGCGTGGACGACGGACGCCGTCGCGGGGGGCACCTCCGCGCGGCGGGCCATCGGGTCGGCCTTCAGCAGACGCCGGCCGTCGCGCGCGGTGATCTCGAACTTGTAGAGGGCGCCCTCGCCCACCCCCGGCAGGAACAGCTCCCAGACCCCGGAGGAACCCAGGGACCTCATCGGGAACGCCGTCCCGTCCCAGCAGGCGAAGTCCCCGACCACCCGTACCCCCCGGGCGTTCGGTGCCCAGACGGTGAAGCGGGTGCCGGTGACGCCCTGGTGGGTCATGGGCTCGGCCCCGAGCGCCTTCCACAGCTGCTCGTGCCGCCCCTCCCGGATCAGATGCAGGTCCAGCTCACCGAGCGCGGGCAGGAACCGGTACGGGTCCTCCACCTCGTGATCGGCGTCCTCGTACGACACGAACAGCGTGTACGCGGGCACGGCGTCGAGCGGCAGGAGCACGGAGAAGAGACCGTCGCCCTCCGAGGCGAGATAGGTGCGCTCACCCGCGATCACGACGCTCACGGCGTGGGCGTACGGGCGCAGGGCCCGCACGGCGACCCCGCCGCCCGGCACCGGGTGGGCGCCCAGCACGGAGTGCGGATCGTGGTGTGTGCCGGAGAGCAGCCGTGCGCGCTCCTCGGGGGGCAAGGGAGGGGCGGCCACGGTCAGCCGGGGGCGGCGCCGGGGCGGGCCGGCGGACTCGGGGGGCGTGGTGTCACGCAGAGCCACGGCTTCAGTCTCCTCTCACGGCGAGACGCTCGATCGCCGCCATCGGTACGGGGAGCCAGTCGGGACGGTGACGAGCCTCGTAGAGAACCTCGTACACCGCCCGGTCCGTCTCGTAGGCGCGCAGGAGACCGTGCTTCTCGCGCGGGTCCCAGCCGGCGCGGGCGGCGTAGCCCGCGCAGTACTCCTCCCGGCAACCGCGCGCCCACTCCGGGCGCCAGGGCCGGCGCTGCCGGGCGGCGTAGTCGAAGGAGCGCAGCATCCCGGCGATGTCCCGCACCGGAGACTGCGTGCCGCACCGCTCGGCGAGCGGACGGGACGGCTCGCCCTCGAAGTCGATGACGAACCAGTCGGGACCGGCCCGCAGCACCTGCCCCAGGTGCAGGTCGCCGTGGACGCGCTGCGCCGGCGGCCCCGGGTCGCAGGCGAGCAGCGCGCGGAAGGCCGTGCGCAGCCCGGGGACGTACGGCCGCAGGGCCGGTACGGAGCGTGCGGCGGCGTCCAGCCGTTCGGTCATCGCGGCCGCCGTCCGCCCGGTCTCGTCGTGGGCCCCGGTGGGGAAGGCCGAGGCCAGCGCCAGATGCACCTCCGCCGTGGCCCGGCCCAGCTCACGGGCCTGTGCCGTGAAGTCCTGTCCGGCGGCGAGTGCGCCGAGTGCCAGCGTCCAGCCGTCCGACGCGTCGGGCAGGAACGGCTGCAGCACACCGAGCGTCGCCGGGAACGGATCGGTCGTCCGGAACCAGGCCACCGGCGCCGGCACCCGGCCGCACCCCTGCCCGGCCAGCGCGCCCGGCACCTCCAGATCGGGGTTCACCCCCGGCTGGACGCGCCGGAAGACCTTCAGGATGTACGCGTCCCCGTACACCAGCGAGGAGTTGGACTGCTCGGCGTCCAGCAGCCTGGGCGCCAGCCCGGCCGGTACCCGTGCGCCGGGGTCCGCCTCGAAACGCAGCGGGCCCGCCGAGCCGGGATGCCGCAGCCGTTCGAGGAGCAGCTCGGCCGACCGGGGGTCGTACAGCGCGTCGTACACCGTCAGACCGGCGAGCGGTCCCCCGCGCGCCTGTCCGATGAGCGCCCGGGCCAGGCGCGGCACCGGATGCTCACGCACCCCGAGCAGGAGCTGGTAGCAGTCGCCGGCCGGGGGCAGTCCGCCCGGCGCGGGCACCCCGCCGTGAGCGGGATGGCTCGGCTGACCGGTGTGCACGAGCAGATGCAGGCAGCCCGGATACAGCTCGGTCATCGACTGCAGGGCGAGCTCCGTGACCGGCCGGTCCTTGCCGGCGAACCAGCGCTGCCGCGGCAGCCATTCGCGCAGCATTCCCGCCAGCGAGGTCATGAGGCCGGCGGCGACCTCTTCGCCACTCGGCCGGAGCAGTGCGGATGCGGTCTTCGACATGGTGACGCGTCCTTTCGCCGGCCCGCGCTTCAACGCCCTAGGGCAGCGCGGGAGAGGACTCGGGAGAGCCGGAACCAGTAGAAGCCGTGGCCCGCGAGGGTGAGGAGGTAGGGCAGTTCACCGATGGCGGGGAAGCGGACTCCGCCGATGAGCTCGACGGGGTGGCGTCCTTGGTAGGCGCGCAGATCGAGTTCGGTGGGCTGGGCGAAGCGGGAGAAGTTGTTCACGCACAGCACCAGGTCGTCCTTGTACTCGCGGAGGTAGGCGAGCACGGACGGGTTGGAGGAGGGCAGTTCGGTGTAGGTGCCCAGGCCGAACGCCGGGTTCTGCTTGCGGATCTCGATCATCCGGCGGGTCCAGTGCAGCAGCGACGACGGTGAGGACATGGACGCCTCGACGTTGGTGACCTGGTAGCCGTAGACCGGGTCCATGATTGTCGGCAGGTAGAGGCGGCCGGGGTCGCTGGAGGAGAAGCCGGCGTTGCGGTCGGGGGTCCACTGCATGGGGGTGCGGACGGCGTCGCGGTCGCCGAGCCAGATGTTGTCGCCCATGCCGATCTCGTCGCCGTAGTAGAGGATCGGGGAGCCGGGCAGGGAGAGCAGCAGGGCGGTGAAGAGTTCGATCTGGTTGCGGTCGTTGTCCAGCAGGGGCGCCAGGCGGCGGCGGATGCCGATGTTGGCGCGCATGCGCGGGTCCTTGGCGTACTCCGCGTACATGTAGTCGCGTTCCTCGTCGGTGACCATTTCGAGGGTGAGCTCGTCGTGGTTCCGCAGGAAGATGCCCCACTGGCAGTTCGAGGGGATGGCGGGGGTCTTGGCGAGGATTTCCGAGACCGGGTAGCGCGATTCCCGTCGTACGGCCATGAAGATGCGGGGCATGACGGGGAAGTGGAACGCCATGTGGCATTCGTCGCCGCCGCTGGCGAAGTCACCGAAGTAGTCGACGACGTCCTCGGGCCACTGGTTCGCCTCCGCGAGGATGACCGTGTCCGGATACAGTGCGTCGATCTCCCGGCGGACCTGTTTCAGGAACGCGTGGGTGGCCGGGAGGTTCTCGCAGTCGGTCCCTTCCTCCTGGTAGAGGTAGGGGACCGCGTCGAGCCGGAACCCGTCGATGCCGAGATCCAGCCAGAACCGCAGGGCCGCCAGCATTTCCTCCTGCACGGCCGGGTTCTCGTAGTTGAGGTCGGGCTGGTGGGAGAAGAAGCGGTGCCAGAAGTACTGTTTGCGGACGGGGTCGAAGGTCCAGTTGGAGGCTTCGGTGTCGACGAAGATGATGCGGGCGCCGGGGAACTGTTTGTCGTCGTCGGCCCAGACGTAGTAGTCGCCGTAGGGTCCGTCGGGGTCCTTCCTCGATTCCTCGAACCACGGGTGCTGGTCGCTGGTGTGGTTCATGACGAAGTCGATGATGACGCGCATGCCGCGTTGGTGGGCGGCGTCGACGAATTCCACGAAGTCGGCGAGGTCGCCGAATTCGGGGAGGACGGCGGTGTAGTCCGAGACGTCGTAACCGCCGTCGCGCAGGGGGGAGTTGAAGAACGGCGGGAGCCAGATGCAGTCGATGCCCAGCCACTGCAGGTAGTCGAGTTTCGCGGTCAGGCCCTTGAGGTCGCCGATGCCGTCGCCGTCACTGTCCTGGAAGGACCGGACGAGGACCTCGTAGAAGACAGCGCGTTTGAACCAGTCCGGGTCCCGGTCCTTCTGCGGTGTGTCGTCGAAGGTGTCCGGGATGGGTTTGTTCGTGGTCATGGCGTACCTGACCCTCCGATCTGCGACGAGGAGGACGAGCTGTCGGCGGGGAGCGGGACGTGGAGGACGTGCGCGGGCGCCCGCCCGGGCTCCAGGCGCACGTAGTTCGTCCGTCCCCAGTGGTAGGTCTCCCCTGTCAACTCGTCGAGCACCGGCATGCTCTCGCCCATGCCCAGGCCGAGTTCCGCCATGTCGAGTGTGATCGTGGCCTCCTGGGCACGGTGGGGATCGAGGTTGACGACCACCACGACCACGTCCGAACCGGTGCGCTTGCTGTACGCGATCACCGCGTCGTTGTCCGTGTGGTGGAAGCGCAGGTTCCGCAGTCCGTGCAGTGCGGGGTGCCGCCGTCGGATGTGGTTGAGCGCCGTGATGAGGGGCGCGATGGTGCGTCCGTCGCGTTCGGCGGCGTCCCAGTCGCGGGGGCGGAGTTGGTACTTCTCGGAGTCGAGGTACTCCTCGCTGCCTGGCTTCAGGGGGGTGTTCTCGCAGAGCTCGTAGCCGGAGTAGACGCCCCAGGTGGGCGAGAGGGTGGCGGCGAGGACGGCGCGGAGTTCGAAGGCGGGGCGGCCGCCCTCCTGGAGGAAGGCGTGCAGGATGTCGGGGGTGTTGACGAAGAAGTTGGGCCGCATGTAGGCGGCTGCTTCCCCGGCGAGTTCGGCGGCGTACTCGGTGAGCTCCTGTTTGGTGTTGCGCCAGGTGAAGTAGGTGTAGGACTGCTGGAAGCCGGTGGCGGCCAGGGTGTGCATCATCGCGGGGCGGGTGAAGGCCTCGGCCAGGAAGATGACGTCCGGGTCGGTGGCGTTGATCTGGGCGATGACCTGTTCCCAGAAGACGACCGGTTTGGTGTGGGGGTTGTCGACGCGGAAGATGCGTACCCCGTGGTCCATCCAGTGCCGCAGGACACGCGTGGTCTCGGCGATCAGGCCGGGCATGTCGGCGTCGAAGGCGATGGGGTAGATGTCCTGGTACTTCTTGGGCGGGTTCTCGGCGTAGGCGATGGTGCCGTCGGGGCGGTGGTGGAACCACTCGGGGTGTTTGTGGACCCAGGGGTGGTCGGGGGAGCACTGCAGGGCGAGGTCCAGGGCGACTTCCATGCCCAGGGCCCGGGCTTCGGCGACGAAGAAGTCGAAGTCGTCGAGGGTGCCGAGGTCGGGGTGGACGGTGTCGTGGCCGCCTTCGGGGGAGCCGATGGCCCAGGGCACGCCGACGTCGTCGGGGGTGGGGGAGAGGGTGTTGTTGCGGCCTTTGCGGAACGTGGTGCCGATGGGGTGGATGGGTGGGAGGTAGACGACGTCGAAGCCCATGGCGGCGATGGCGGGCAGGCGCCCTGCGGCGGTGCGGAAGGTTCCGTGGGGCTGCTCGGGGGTGCCCTCGGAACGGGGGAAGAACTCGTACCAGGAGCCGAACAGGGCCCGCTCGCGTTCCACCAGCAGGGGCAACGGCTCGGAGGAGGTGACCAGTTCCCGCAAGGGATGCCGGGTCAGGACCTCGTCCACCTCCGGCGCCAACGCCGCAGCCAGCCGGTCGGCGGCCGGCAGGGTGTCGTCGCGGAGCCTGCCGACCACCGCCACCAGGACCGCGTGCAGGTCCGCCTCCGGCACCCCGGCGGCCGCCCGTACGAACAGTTCGGCGCCCTCCTCCAGGACGAGCCCCGTGTCGATGCCGGCCGGGACCTTGACGCGGGCGGTGTGACGCCAGGTGGCGACGGGGTCGCTCCAGGCTTCGACGCGGTACGTCCAGCGGCCCTCACAGGTGGGGGTGACCAAAGCACCCCAGCGGTCGGTGCCGGGGGCCAGCTCGCGCATCGGGGTCCACGGGGCCGGACGGCCCTCGGGGTCCTTGAGCACGACATTGGCGGCCACCACGCCGTGCCCCTCGCGAAACAGCGTCGCGGTGACCTCGAAGGTCTCGCCGACGACTGCCTTCGCGGGACGCCTGCCGCACTCGACGAGCGGGCGGACATCCCTGACGGGGACGCGGCCGACGGCCGGGGCCGGAGTCGGGCTCATGGGTCTCACCTCCGCCGTGCTCGGGGATCGGCGCTGGGCCGAACGGGTGCTCTGCGGGTCCTACCGCCCTGCCGTGGAACGCCGACCGGGCGGCGGACCACCTGTGGCGGAACGGCTCTCGCCGGTCCGGGTCTTGCCGGCCCCTTTACGGGCCCGGTCTTTACGGGGCTTGCCGGCGGCCCCCTGCTCGGGACGGTCGCCCTGCTCCTGGAGACGGGAGGACGGGCTCGTCTGCAGATAGCGCTCGGCGGCCGCCACGGCCTCACGGGCGCAGCGTTTGCCCATGAGGACGCACAGCGTGTAGCCGGAGTCCTCGAAACTGTCCCGGGCCGCGCGGTCGGTCGGGGACGCGAGCATCACGCGTTCCCAGGTGCGGTAGCGCCGCAGATGTCTGGCCACCTCATTTTTGGCGGGCAGCAGCATGTGCTGGTCCCTCCCGGCACTCTCGGCGGAGCACGCTTCCCGGGGGAGGTCGTGCACGGAGGGGCATCGAACCCTCACGGAGCCGATGCCTTCACTCATGGTGCACGCGCAACCACCAGGCGTCTTGTTGGTTCTTCAACAACCTCGGGAGTCGCTCGTGTTGCACGAATGGCGTAGCCCTCCCACCCTGTAGGTGACTCAGAAGTAATCGGTGCTCACGCTTCGTGCATGCACGGAGGGAGCTTCGCCGGTGAGGAGCCCACGACGATGAAGACCGAAGTGCCTCGCTACTACCACCTCGACGTGGAAGTCAGTCCGGAACGGGTCGGGCAGGTCAGCCGCATCCTGGCCGCTCACCTCCGGTTCTGGGACCTGGAGACGCTCGTCCAGCCCGTGTGTCACAGCGCCGAACTCCTCCTGCACGCCATCGAGGAGCACGCGACGGACAAGAACACGTCGATCGAGATGTGGTGGAACGGCCAGCATCTCATCTCGGCCGTGGCCGAGAACGACCGAGAGCTGCGCCCCGACCGGGAGTTGCGCCCCTGCCTGACCCGTATCGCCGCGCTCAGCGACGGCTGGGGCTGCTGTTCCACGGACACCGGCAGCACGGTCATCTGGTTCACCCAACGGGCCCCCGTCGACCAGAGCGTGCCCCTGGTGCCGAGGGCACCCGAGCCGGCCCTGCGCGCGATGCTCCAGGTGCCCCGCGAGCTGCCCGTCGCGACGCTCGCCGGTGCGCCCGGCGGCGCGGCCCCGGACATCCTCGAAGACGCGCGGTGACCGTGCGTCCGGACCGCGAAGGGGTGCCCGTGTGGAGCGGGCACCCCTACCCGCTGGGCGCCTCCTACGACGGCACCGGAACCAACTTCGCCCTCTTCAGCGAGGTCGCCGACGGCGTCGACCTCGTGCTCGTCGACGACGCGGGCCGCCATCGCACCGTTCCGCTCACCGAGGCCGACGGTTTCGTCTGGCACGGCCGGCTCCCCGGCGTCGGACCCGGGCAGCGTTACGGCTACCGGGTGCACGGCCCCTGGGACCCCGCCGCCGGCCACCGCTGCGATCCGGCGAAGCTGCTGCTCGACCCGTACACCACGGCCGTCGACGGACAGGTGGACAACCATCCCTCCCTCCGCGAACCCGGCGCCGACAGCGCCGGGCACACCATGCTCGGCGTCGTCACCGACCCGTTCTTCGACTGGGGGGACGACCGCCCGCCGCGCCGGCCGTACGCCGACACCGTCGTCTACGAGACCCACGTCCGCGGCCTCACCCGCACCCACCCCGACGTTCCCCCCGAACTGCGCGGCACCTACGCGGGGTTGGCCCATCCCGCCGTAGTCGAGCACCTCACCTCGCTGGGCGTGACCGCGATCGAGCTGATGCCGGTCCACCAGTTCGTGCAGGACGGCGTCCTGCAGGACCGGGGCCTCGTCAACTACTGGGGGTACAACACCATCGGCTTCTTCGCGCCCCACAACGCCTACGCCGCCCACGGCGCCCGGGGCCAGCAGGTCACCGAGTTCAAGTCGATGGTCAAGGCCCTGCACGCGGCCGGCCTCGAAGTGATCCTCGACGTGGTCTACAACCACACCGCCGAGGGCAACGAGAAGGGACCCACCCTCTCCTTCCGCGGCATCGACAACAGCTCGTACTACCGCCTCGTGGACGGCGACTGGGCGCACTACTACGACACCACGGGCACCGGGAACAGCCTCCTGATGCGGCACCCGTACGTCCTGCAACTGATCATGGACTCGCTGCGGTACTGGGTCACCGAGATGCATGTCGACGGCTTCCGCTTCGACCTGGCCGCCACGCTGGCCCGGCAGTTCCACGAGGTGGACCGCCTCTCGGCGTTCTTCGACCTGATCCAGCAGGACCCCGTGATCAGCAGGGTCAAGCTCATCGCCGAACCCTGGGACGTCGGCGAGGGCGGCTACCAGGTCGGCAACTTCCCGCCCCTGTGGTCCGAGTGGAACGGCCGATACCGTGACGCCGTACGGGACTTCTGGCGCGGGCGTCCCCATATGCTCGGCGAGTTCGCGTCCCGGCTGACCGGGTCCGCCGACCTGTACGAGCACAGCCGGCGCCGCCCGCGCGCCAGTGTCAACTTCGTCACCGCGCACGACGGTTTCACCCTGCGCGACCTGGTCTCCTACGACGACAAGCACAACGAGGCCAACGGTGAGGGCAACCGGGACGGCGAGAGCGTCAACCGCTCCTGGAACTGCGGCGCGGAAGGACCCACCAGGGACCCCCGGGTCCTCGCCCTGCGGGCCCGGCAGCAACGCAACCTGCTGGCCACCCTGCTGCTGTCCCAGGGCATCCCGATGATCTGCCACGGCGACGAGTCGGGCCGCACCCAGCGCGGCAACAGCAACGCCTACTGCCAGGACAACGAGGTCTCCTGGCTCGACTGGCGGCTCGACGACGAACGGCGCGCGCTGCTCGCGTTCACCCGCGACCTGATCGCCCTGCGCGCGGCGCACCCGGTGCTGCGCCGCCGCCGCTTCTTCCGGGGCGACACCCCGACCCGCGCGGACCAGCCGCTGCCCGACCTGGTGTGGCTGCGGCCGGACGCCCACGAGATGACCGACGCCGACTGGGACCGCTCCGACGCGCACGCCGTGGCCGTGTTCCTCAACGGCGACGCCATCGCCGAACGCGACCACCGGGGCAACCCCGTCGTCGACGACTCCTTCCTGCTGCTGCTCAACAGCCACTGGGAGCCACGGGTCTTCAGGCTCCCCGGCGCCGCGTACGGCGAGCGCTGGACGACCCGGGTCGACACGACCGCGGAACCCGACGGCGTCCCGGACGAGTCGGAGCACAAGGCGGGCGCCGAGATCACCTTGGAGGCGCGGGGGCTGATGCTGCTCTCCAGGCCCTGCCGGGCCCGCTGAATCCTCGGCCGTCCCGGTCAGCGTTCGCCGCGCGACGTGATGGTGAACTGGGCGCCGTCGGGGTCGCGGAGGACCGCCTCGTGCGCGTCCTGGGTGAGGATCGTGCCGCCGTGGTGCTGGGCGGCCTCGACACGGGCCGCCACGTCGGAGACGGAGAAGTGGACCTGCCAGTGCGGGCGGATCGTGGGGTCGGGGGCGGCCTCCAGAGCGCCGGAGGTGATCCGGGCGACCACCTCGCCCTCGCTGCGCAGGACGACCTCGTTCGCCTCGTAGCGCACCTCGCAGCAGCCGGGCTTCTCGGTGGCCCACTCCAGGACCTCGCCGTAGAAGATCGCCGCGTCGAAGGCGTCCCGGGTGTGCAGCCGAATGAAGGCCGGGGCGGCCTTGCGCCAGGTCTCCCAGTCGGTGAACAGTGCGCCCTCCCAGATCCCGAAGGAGGCGCCGTGCCGGTCCGCCAACAGGGCGGCGCGTCCGGGGGGGAAGGAGAGGGGGCCGACCGCGACCGTGCCGCCGCGCTCCCTGGCCCGGGACGCGGCCGCGTCGGCGTCCGACACGGCGAAGTACGGGGTCCAGGCCACTGCCATCTGCCACAGGGAGGCCACCCCGGCGATCCCGGCGACCGGCACACCGTCGGCGAGCGCGATCCGGAAGTGGTCGCCGAGCTTGGCCGTACGCCACTGCCAGCCGAGCACGGCGGCGTAGAAGTCCTCCGTGGCCGGCAGGTCCCGGCTGGTGAGGCTCACCCAGCAGGGCGCGCCGAAGACGGAATGGCTGGAGACGATGTTCTCGTCGTCCCGGTGATCGCTGTCGCTGTTCATGGCAGTCGTGTCCTGGTCTCGTCCGTCGGCGCAACCCGGCCGCACTCCAGTGTCCAACCGGATCCGGGGCCGGTGCGCGTCGAGTACCCCGAGACGGGCTTCCGACCCCGGTCACAGCGCGATCTTCGGACGGCCGTTCGGGTGGTGACTGGGAGTCCCGGGTTCTTACCGGGCGTCGCAGCTCACGTCGACTCCCGCCGCACCAGCTCCGTCGGCAGGATCACGGCGGCCGGGGCCTCGCCGCCGATCTGCGCCAGCAGGACCCGCACCATCTCGTTGCTGATCCGGTCGTAGGGCTGGCGGATGGTGGTGAGAGCGGGGACGGATTCCGTCGCCGCGGCCGAGTCGTCGAAGCCGCCCACGGACACGTCCTCGGGGACCCGGCGGCCCGCCCGGCGCAGCGCCGTGAGGGCGCCCTGCGCCATCAGGTCGGAGGCCACGAACACGGCGTCCATGTCGGGGGCCCGCTCCAGCAGCAGGTCGGTGCCCGCCTCGCCACTGGCGCGGCTGTAGTCGCCGGAGGTGACGAGCCGCTCGTCGATCGCGACGCCCGCCTCGGTGAGCACCTCCTTGTAGCCGGCGAGGCGGTCGACACCGCCGGGTGAGTCCAGCGGACCGGTCACGACCCCGATCCGCCGACGGCCCAGCGACAGCAGATGGCGCACCATGTCACGGGCGCCGTCGCGGTCGTCGGCGGCCACGTAACTCACCTTCGAGCCGGGAGTCATGGGCTTTCCGCACTGGACGAGGGGGATGCCCGCCTCGCGGAGCTCCTGGGCGACCGGGTCCGCGGAGTGGCTGGACACCACCAGCACACCGTCGACGTGGCCCGCCGTGATGTACCGCGTGATCCGCCGCCGCTCGTCCTCCGTGCCCGCCACCATCAGCAGCAGCGGGATGTCGTGCGCGGCCAGCGCCTGGGTGCAACACCGCAACAGGACATTGAAGTTGGGGTCCTCGAAGAGCTTCTCCTGCGGTTCCGTCAGCAGGAAGCCGATCGAGTCGGAACGGCCCGTGATCAGCGAGCGGGCGTGCCGGTTCACCACGTAACCCGTCTTGCGGATCGCCGCGTTGACCGCCTCGGCCGCCGTCGGGCTGACGTAGTGACCGCCGTTGAGCACGCGCGAGACGGTTCCCCGGGAGACTCCCGCCTCGCGCGCCACGTCGTGAATGGTCGGCGGTCTGCGCCTGCCCCCCGTGTTGCTCATGGTCATGACTTTACGGCTCCGGAGAGCAGATCGAGGCTCCAGAACCGCTGGATGACCAGGAAGAGCGCGATCAGCGGGATCACCGCGAGCAGCGCGCCCGTGATCACCAGGGTGTACAGCGCCGGAGTGTTGGAGCCCTGTTCGAGGAGGGTGAACAGGCCCAGGGTGATCGGGAACTTCTCGTCGTCGCTGAGCATGATGTACGGCAGCAGGAAGTTGTTCCAGACGGCCACGAACTGGAACAGGAAGACCGTCACCAGACCCGGCACCATCATCGGCAGCGCGATCCGGGTGAAGATCCGCCACTCGCTCGCCCCGTCCATCCGCCCGGCCTCCACCACGTCGGCGGGGACGGCGGCCGCGGCGTAGATCCGGGACAGATAGACGCCGTAGGGGGAGAGGACCAGCGGCAGCAGCACCGACCAGTAGCTGTCCGCCAGGTCCGCCTTCGCCATCAGCAGGTACTGCGGGATCGCCAGGATCACCGGCGGCATCAGCACGCCCGCCATCAGCACGTTGAAGACGGTCTCGCGGCCCTTGAAGCGGTAGATCGCCAGTGCGTAGCCGCTGATCGCGGAGACGGCGGTGGACAGCAGGGCGCCGACGCCCGCGTACAGCGCGGAGTTGCCCATCCACGTCCAGTACACGCCGTCACGGTAGGCGTTCAGGTCGGACAGGTTGTCCGCGAAGCCGGTGCCCGGCAGGAAGGTGAACGTGCTGAACAGCTCGCTGCCCGACTTGGTGGCCGCGATCAGCACCCAGGCGACAGGCAGCAGACAGTAGATCGCGCCCAGCAACAGGGTGAGCGTCGGGACGAGCGCGATCCGGCGGCGCAGCGGCGGGCCCTGGGCGGTGCCGGGGGTGGTGCCAGCCGCCGGGGCGGCCTTGGGTACGGCAAGAGAACTCATCGTGCTGCCTCCTGCTTGCTACGGGAGTTCGCGGCCTTCAGGAAGCCGAAGGAGAGGACGAGCGTCGCCACGGCGATGATCACGGCACCCGCGGCCGCCGAGTGGATGTCGCCCTCGCCGAACGCGTCCCGGTACACCTTCATCAGCGGACTCCACGTCGTGGAGACCGAGTTGGTGAGCGGCTTGAGGGTGGTGGGCTCGCTGAACACCTGGAGCGTGGCGATGATCGAGAAGAAGAAGGTCAGCACCAGCGAGGGCGCCACCATCGGGATCTTGATCCGCAGCGCGATCTGCAGCGGTGACGCGCCGTCCAGCTTGGCCGCCTCGTACACCTCGGCGGGGATCGCCTGCAGCGAGGTGTAGACGACGATCATGTTGAAGCCGGTGCCGCCCCAGATCGCGATGTTCGACAGCGCCGCGTACAGGCCGCCGCCGTCCAGCAGGTCCGGCTGCGGCAGGCCCAGCCGCTCCAGCACGAAGGAGAAGGGGCTGACGTCCGGGAGGTAGAGGAAGCCCCAGAGCAGGGCCGCCACGACACCGGGGATGGCGTACGGCAGGAAGATCGCCAGCCGGGTGAAGGGGGCCATCCGCACCTTGTCGCTGTCGAGCATCAGGGCGAGTACCAGTGCCAGACCGAGCATGACCGGGACGACGATCGCGCCGTAGCCGAGGACGCGCAGGGCGCCGTCCAGCAGTTCGGAGTCGGTCAGCGCGTCGGTGTAGTTCTCCAGGCCCGCCCACACCTCGCTGCGCGCGCCCGAGCCGAGGCCGAGCCCCTTGACCTGCACCTTGTGCAGACTGAGCCAGACCGCGTAGCCGATGGGCAGCGCGAAGAAGAGGGCGAACAGGATCGTCGCGGGGAGGAGGAAGGCATACGGGGCCCCCTTGACCCCGTACGACCTCCGGCGTGCCGTCGTCACTGAGCGACCTCGAAGCCCTGCTTCTTCATGTCGGCGACCGTGTCGTCCTGCATCGTCTTCAGGGCGGCACCGAAGTCCGACTTGTTCTTCGCGGCGGCGCCGAACGCGTCCTTGAAGGTGGTGTAGGCGACGTTCACGTTCGGGCCCCACGCGGACGGCGCGGTGGTCTTCGCGATCTCGGAGGCCACGGTGTAGAAGTCGGCCTGGTTGGAGAAGAAGGCCGGCGGCTGGGCGAACGCGTCACTGGTCTGCGCGGTGGTGGCGGCCGGGTAGATGCCGCCCTCCTTGGCCAGCGCGGTCAGGGCCTCGGGGTCCGTGTTCAGCCAGGTGGCGAACTTCGCGGCGGCACCCTTGTTCTTCGAGTCCGTGGTGACGGCGGTCGAGGAGCCGCCCCAGCTGCCGGTGGTGTTCTCGGAGGCCGACCACTGGGGCAGCGGCGCCACCTTCCACTTGCCCTCGGTGTCGGGCGCGGCGGTGGTCAGTGTGCCCGGAGCCCACACGGCGCTGACCCAGGCGATCTGCTTGCCGGTGTTCAGGGCCTTGTTCCAGGCCGGGGTGTACATCGGCTGGTTGTCGATGGCGCCCTCCTCGACCAGCCCGCCCCAGAAGTCGGCGACGCGCCGGGTGGCCGCGTCGTCGATGCCGACCTTCCACCTCTGGCCCTCGGTGGTCCACCACTTCGCGCCCGCCTGCTGGGCGAGACCGGCGAAGAGACCGGAGTCGTTCGCGGAGAAGGTGGTGAGGTCGACGTCCGGGTCCGCCTTCTTCAGCTTGCGCGCGGTCTCGGCGAACTCGTCCCAGGTCTTCGGGACGGTCAGGGCGTGCTTCTCGAAGAGGTCCTCGCGGTAGTAGAACATCATCGGCCCGATGTCCTGGGGTATCGCGTAGACGGCGTCCGTGCCCAGTGTGGTCTGCTGCCAGACACCGTCGGCGAACTTGCCCTTCGCGTCGCCCGCCTCGCCCGCGATGTCGGCGACGGCGTCATTGCTGACCAGGGTCGGCAGCGCCTGGTACTCGGCCTGCACCAGGTCCGGGCCCTTGCCCGCCTTGTGCGCGGTGAGGATCTTGGTGACGAGGGTGTCGCCGGAAGCCTGCTTCTTCGCCGTGACGGTGATCTGCTGCTCCTTGCCGGGACCCTTGTTCCAGAGGTCGACAACCTTGTCCATGCCCGGCGTCCAGGTCCAGTACGTCAGCTTGGCGGGCCCCGACTGAGCCTCGCTGTCGTCGGCGGACCCGCCGCAGGCGGCGAGTGTGGTGGCGCCGAGCGTGACGGCGACGGCGGTGGCCACAAAGCGCCGGTGCTTCGTGATGTTGGGCATGGATCGTTCTCCCCTGACCTGGGTCCTCGTCTGCTGCGAGGACCATGCCATGCTCTGTGAGCGTTCACAGACAGTGCGTCTGTGAGCGTTCACAGTAGAGAAACATCCCGGACACTTGTCAATGGTTGTTGCTGTGCGGTTATGTGGGGCCCCGCACCGCGTCGCTGTGTGTGCACGTTCCCAAATGATCGATAAAACGGGAGAGATCCATGCCGGAGACCACCCCCACGGGCCTGACCGGGCTCGCCTTCGGTGGGGACTACAACCCCGAGCAGTGGCCGGAAACCGTCTGGCACGAGGACGTCCGGCTGATGCGCGAGGCCGGCGTCACGATGGTCAGCGTCGGCATCTTCTCCTGGGCTCTGCTGGAGACCTCTCGGGGCACCTACGACTTCGCGTGGCTCGACCGTCTGCTCGACCTGCTCCACGACAACGGCATCCGCGTCGACCTCGGCACCCCCACGGTCGTACCGCCGGTCTGGTTCTACCGCGAGCATCCCGAGGCGCTGCCCGTGGCCGCCGACGGCACCCGCTACGAGTTCGGCTCGCGCGGCGCCATCTGCCACAGCAACACCGACTACCGGGCCGCCGCCGCGAACATCACCACGAAGCTCGCCGAGCGCTACGCCGACCACCCGGCGCTCGCCCTGTGGCACGTCCACAACGAGTACGGCGTCCCCGTCTCCGCCTGCTACTGCGACTCCTGCGCCGCACACTTCCGCCGCTGGCTGGAGCGGACGTACGGCGACGTCGCGGCGGTCAACGAGGCCTGGGGCACCGCCTTCTGGGGCCAGCACTACACCGACTTCGCGCAGATCAACCCGCCGCGCACGACCCCCACGGTCGGCAACCCCGGGCAGGCCCTCGACTACAAGCGGTTCGCCGACGAGACCATCCGCGAGAACTTCGTCGCCGAGCGGGACATCCTGCACCGCCTCGCCCCCGGCATCCCGGTCACCACCAACTTCATGACCGCGCTCAGCCAGTGCGACTCCCTGGACTACTGGGCCTGGGGCCGTGAGGTCGACCTCGTCACCAACGACCACTACCTGATCACCGACGGCCGCCGCACCCATGTCAACCTCGCGATGGCCGCCGACCTCACCCGCTCGGTCGGCGGCGGCGCCCCCTGGCTGCTCCTGGAGCACTCCACCTCGGGCGTCAACTGGCAGGCCCGCAACCCCGCCAAGGCCCCCGGCCAGATGGCCCGCAACTCCCTCGCCCACGTGGCACGCGGCTCCGAGGGCGCCATGTTCTTCCAGTGGCGGCAGTCCCGGCGCGGCGCCGAGAAGTTCCACTCGGCGATGCTGCCGCAGGCCGGCACCGAGTCGCGCGTGTGGCGCGAGGTCGTCGAACTGGGCGCGTCGCTGGACTCGTTGAGCCAGATCAGGGGCAGCCGGACCGTCGCCGACGTGGCTGTCGTGTGGGACTGGCACTCCTGGTGGGCGCAGAACCTCGCCTGGCGCCCCAGCGAGGACCACGAGGCCCGCGAACGCGCCGACGCCTTCTACGAGGCCCTCTACGACCGCCACCTCACGGTCGACTTCGCCCACCCGGAAGCCGACTTGTCGGCCTATCCCCTTGTCGTCGTTCCCGCGCTGTACCTGATGACGCGAGCGGCGGGGGACAACCTCAAGGCGTACGTCGAGAACGGCGGCACCCTCGTCGTCTCCTACTTCTCCGGGATCGTCGACGAGCACGACGCCGTCCACGAGGGCCCCTACCCCGGCGCCCTGCGGGACGTACTCGGCCTGACCGTCGAGGAGTTCTCGCCCCTGCTCGGCGGCGAGAGCGTCCGCGTCACAGGCCCCGACGGCTCCGAACTGACCGGCGACGTGTGGACCGAGATCGTGGTGCCGCGCGGCGCCGAGTCCGTGTGGACCTACGCCGACGGACTCGCCGCCGACCAACCCGCCGTCACCCGGCACCGGCTCTGCGAGGGCTCCGCCTGGTACGTCTCCACCCGCCTCGACGCACACGGCCTCGACGCGCTCCTCGGCTGGGCCGCCGACGACGCGGGCATCGCCCCCCGCGCCGACCTGCCGCGCGACGTCGAAGTGGTGCGCCGCGCGGGGGAGTCGGGCGACTTCCTCTTCGCGATCAACCACACCGCGCTCGACGCGAAGGTGCCACTGGACACGGCCGGCACCGAACTCCTCACCGGCGAACGCACGGCGGGCCGCCTCGCCGTACCCGCCGGCGGCGTCAGGGTCGTACGCCTCGACCCCTGACCAGCAGATGTGGGCGGCGGCCCGTCACCGAGCCGCACGGGTGACGGTCGCCGCTCCCTGCCCGGGGGGCGTTTCCCGGCCCCGGGTCATCCCCGACCCCGACCGGATCTCTGGGGACATCCGGTCGGTCCGGGCGGCGCCGCGCCCAGGGCCTTCGGGCGCGGCGCCGCCACAGCACCGCATCACCCGGCTCCCCACCTCCGTCGAAGGGACGACGATGTTCCACGCGAGACGTGCCCTCAGGGCCCTGCTCATACCGCTGTTCGCGGGCCTTGCGCTCACCACCGTGCCCGCCGGCCCGGCACACGCCGCCTCCACGCTCACCAACGGGGGCTTCGAGTCCGACGGCACCGGGACCGCGACGCCGGCCGGCTGGTCGACGTACTCGGCGGGCGGGCAGAACGCCGCCTCCTTCACCGAGTCCGGCGGCCACGGCGGCAGTCACCGCCTCACCCACTGGTCGTCCTCCGCCTACAAGGTGGAGACGTACCAGTACCTGTCCG
Organism: Streptomyces sp. 11x1; assembly: GCF_032598905.1. Classification (NCBI taxonomy): domain Bacteria; kingdom Bacillati; phylum Actinomycetota; class Actinomycetes; order Kitasatosporales; family Streptomycetaceae; genus Streptomyces; species Streptomyces sp. 11x1. The sequence continues at coordinate 10,106,483 of NZ_CP122458.1, forward strand.
GCCTGACCAACGGGAACTACAAGCTCACCGCGTGGGTGCGCTCCGGCGGCGGCCAGAACTCCGCGTACCTCGCGCTGAAGAACTGCGGCAGCGCCGAGCAGCGCACCGACATCCCGGTCTCCGCCAGTGGGTGGATCCGGATCGTCACCTCGATCGCGGTCACCAACAACCAGTGCACCATCAGCGTCAACTCCGACGCCCGTGCCGGGAACTGGATCAACGTCGACGACCTGACCTTCGCGTCCGGGACGACGGGCGTGCCCGTCAAGGGCTCCGACGTGTCCTCGCTCGTCAAGAGCGAGGCCAAGGGCGGCGTCTACAGGAACAGCTCCGGCGCCACCGGCGACGCCCTCGCCATCCTCAAGGGCGCCGGACAGAACTACGCACGCCTCAAGGTCTGGGTGAACCCCGCCGACGGCTACAACAACAAGACCCGTGTGCTCGCCGCCGCCAAGCGCGTCAAGGCGCAGGGCATGAAGCTCCTGGTCGACTTCCACTACTCGGACACCTGGGCCGACCCGGGCGCCCAGACCGTGCCGTCCGCGTGGACCGGTCACTCGTACAGCGAGCTGCGGACGGACGTCTACAACCACACCTACGACGTCCTCAACGCCCTCAAGGCGCAGGGCACCACCGCCGACATGGTCCAGGTCGGCAACGAGATCAACGGCGGCATGCTGTGGTCGGCGGGCTCCACCTCCAACTGGTCGCAGCTCGCCGGACTGCTCAACTCCGGCTACGACGCGGTCAAGGCGGTCAACTCCTCCACCCAGGTGGCGCTGCACCTCGCCAAGGGCGGGGACCTGTCCGGCACCCGCTGGTGGTTCGACAACGCCGTCTCCCAGGGTGTGAAGTTCGATGTCATCGGCCTGTCGTACTACGGCTACTGGCACGGCACGCTCGCCGACTTCCAGACCACGCTGGACGACGCGGCGTCCCGCTACGCCAAGCCGGTGTTCGTCGCCGAGACGGCGTACCCGTTCCGGCTGGACAGCGAGGACGCGCACGAGAACATCATCGACCTGAGCAGCGAACTCGTGTCCGGCTACCCGGCCACCACCGCCGGTCAGACCCGGTGGATGAAGGACATCGCGAGCATCGTCGAGGCCGTCCCGAACGGCCGTGGTCTCGGGATCTTCTACTGGGAGTCGACGTGGACCGCGGTCAACGGCAACGGCTGGGACCCGACGGACGCGGCCTCCGGGAACGGGTGGGAGAACCAGGCGCTGTTCGGGTACGACGACAGGCTGCTGCCGGCGGCGGCGTGGTTCAGCCACCGGTGAGTACGGGCGACGGGTCCGTGGTGACAACGCGGGCCGGTGGGGGCCGGTCGCGCAGCTGCCCGCGCTCCTGAAGGGGCGTGTCGGAGGGGCCGTACGTTTCGACGTGCGGCCTCTTTGGCCGTTCAGCCGCCGAGGAACGCGTGCAGTGAGGCGGTCATGGCCGTGACGAAGGTGTCCCGGACCCGCTCGGGGAGGCGGTCCAGGGTGAGGTAGGGGTTGCCAACTGCTTGCCGGGGAGTGTGTACGAGGGTGGATTAGCTCGATCGTGTGGTGATCGGCTTCCGGGCTTTCGGGGGTGTGGGCTGTTCGGGCTACGGTGAGCGGGCGATCTGGGACACCGGGAACGGAGCCGGCGTGCGGAGCCCCCTTTCCTCCGGAGAGAAGGTCGGGGGCCTCTCCGTCGCCTTCTGTCCGTACCCACCTGGCCAGGTCGTGAGGGAACCGGCCTCCCGGGATCGGACCACGTACAGGATGCGTGTCGCCGCCCCGGGGCTGAGTACGCCGGGGACCAGTACGCCCAAGACCGTTCGGGGCGTGCGGCTGGGCGGACTCACTCATGCTCAGTCCCCAGGAACGGTTGAGGTCCTCCAGTTCGACCAGGAGGACGTCGCCCCAGGTCAGGCCCGTCAGCTCGGGGCCGGTCAGGAAGCGCAGGCCGAGGGAGTCCGCGCCGGCCTTCGGCTTCACCGCGTACGAGGCGGACTTCGGCAGCCGCGTGAGGTCCTCGGGCCGGTCGACGGTGGGGATGACCGGGTACCCGGCGCCGGTGAGGTCCAGCAGGTACTGCTTGCCGACCATGTCGGCGCGGCCGGTCGGTGGGTTGTAGACGCGGGTGCCGAGCGCCGTCGCCCGCTCGCGGAAGGCGTCGTACGCCTCCTGGTGGTGCAGGACGGGCCCGCTGTTGCGGACCACGACCGCGTCGAAGCCCTCCATCAGAGCCACCGTGTCCAGGGGGTGGCACAGGGCGATGTCGAACTCCGCGCGCAGCCGGGAGGTGAGGAAGATGTCCTCGTCGCAGTACCGCCGCCCCCGGGCCGGATAGGCGAGGTCGGTGACGTACAGCAGGCGGGGGCGGCCGGGCACGGCGGTCTCCCTGGTAGGCGACGGCCAACCTAACCCGAGTGGCCTGTGGGGCGGCTCGGCCCCTGCCAGGATGGAGCGGCGCGGGCGATCGGGCGGACCTTCGGGAGGCGGACATGACGGGCAGCACGGTTTCACGGGGCGCCGCACTGGTACCGGAGGCGTTCGTCGGGATCGGCGGGCGCGGGCCCGAGGACGTGGTCGCCGACGGACGTGGGCGGGTGCTGACCGGTGTCGAGGACGGCCGGGTCCTGCGGGTGGACGGGCTCGCGGAGCCGGGGCGGGCCCGGGTCGAGACGCTCGCCGAGACCGGCGGCAGGCCCCTCGGTCTCGAACTCCTCGCGGACGGCGACCTGTTGGTGTGCGACGCCGAGCGGGGGCTGCTGCGGGTGGGGACCGGCGACGGCACGGTGCGGGTGCTCGCCGACGAGGTGCGCGGCGAGCGGCTGCGGTTCTGCAGCAATGCCGTGGCGCTTGCCGACGGGACGGTCTTCTTCACGGTCTCCAGCCGCCGATACCCCCTCCACCACTGGATCGGCGACATCGTCGAGCACACCGGTACCGGGCGGCTGCTGCGTCTCGCGCCGGGGGCGGGGGAACCCGAAGTCGTCCTGGAGGGGCTCCAGTTCGCCAACGGCCTCGCACCTTCCGCCGACGAGTCCTTCCTCGTGGTCGCCGAGACGGGCGCCCGCCGCCTGACCCGCGTCCACCTCACGGGGGCTGGGGCCGGCACGAGCGAGCCCTTCGTCGAGGACCTGCCGGGCACGCCCGACAACATGTGGCGCGACCCCGGGAGCGGACTGCTGTGGGTGGCGCTGGCCGGACCGCGCATCGGCGCCCTCGACCGGCTGCACCGCGCGAGTCCGGCCGTGCGCGGCGCCGCGAGCCGGGTGGCGGTCCGGGCGCCGTTCCGGCCCCTCGGGTTCGCCGGGGTCGTCGCGGTCGACGACGAGGGACACGTGGTCCACACCCTCGTCGACCGCCGTTCCCACTACCGCATGGTCACGAGCGCGTGCGTGACCGGGGGGCGACTGATCCTCGGAAGTCTGTGGGAACGGGGCATCGCGGTGTGCGAGCTGCCGGGGGAGGCGGGCCGAGGACGGCCCGAGGCCGGGTAGGGGCGGCGCGTGCGGTGCTGTGAGGGCCCGCGTTACGCTGGTGAACGGCCACGAGACTCCTCGCGGCGCGGCGGTGGGGCCCGCCGTACCCGAACCGCGGCATCGATGCCGCCAACGGTCCCTGCTTGCGACGGATCGCGCCCGGACACCCGGGCCCCGGCGAGTAGGAGACGTCTGCGCATGACAGTGCCCCCCACCGACAGGGTCCGGTCCTCCACGACCACCCGCCCGTCGCCCCACGGACCGTCCCCCTGGCGGGGCCAGGGACTCGTTGTCGGCTGTGTCGCCGTCGGCGGTGCCCTCGGCGCCTCGGCCCGCTACGGCGTGTCGCTGCTGTGGCCCGCGCAGCCCGGTCACTTCCCGTGGAGCACGTTCTGGGCGAACATCGTCGGCTGCTTCGTGATCGGCCTCTTCATGGTCGTGATCACGGACGTCTGGGCAGCCCATCGGCTCGTGCGGCCCTTCTTCGGCACCGGTGTGCTCGGCGGCTTCACCACCTTCTCGGCGTACGTCGTCGACGTCCAGCGGCTGGTGGACGAAGGGCACCCCCGTACTGCCCTCGCCTATCTCGCCGCCACCCTTCTCGCCGCCCTGGCCGCCGTCTGGCTGGCGGCCGCCACGGCACGCCGGGCCCTCGCGCGGAGGCGGCCATGACAAGCCCTGGACGGCAGTGGCTCACCGGTCCGGCACTCCGTCTCACCGTGGTGATCGGCGAGCAGGACACCTGGCACCACAAGCCGCTCTACAGCGAGATCGTGCACCGCGCACACGCCGCGGGTCTTGCGGGCGCCAGTGTCTTCCGGGGCATCGAGGGTTTCGGTGCCTCCTCGGTCGTCCACACCTCGCGGCTGCTCTCGCTCAGCGAGGACCTGCCGGTCGCGGTGATCATCGTGGACACGGAGGAGCGCGTCCGGGCCTTCCTGCCCCGACTGGAGGAAGTGCTCAAGGAGGGGGAGGGGCTGGTGGTCCTGGACGAGTGCGAGATCGTCGGTCGGCACGACCCGGCCGCGCGCTCGGCGGAAGGTAAGAGGTCCACGTGAACTGGCTGCTCGTCGTCGTCGGCGCGATGGTGGGCGCGCCCCTGCGCTATCTCACCGACCGGGCCGTGCAGTCCCGCCACGACACGGTCTTCCCCTGGGGGACCTTCATCGTGAACGTCGCCGGATCGCTGGTCCTCGGAGTTCTCACCGGTGCCGTGGCGGCCGGTGCCGCCTCCTCCCACCTGCAGCTTCTCCTGGGCACGGGACTCTGCGGGGCGCTCACCACGTATTCGACCTTCTCGTACGAGACCCTGCGCCTGGCCCAGGACGGCGCGCGCCTGCACGCCGTCGTCAACGTGACGGCGAGCGTGGTGGCCGGGCTGGGCGCGGCCTTCGTGGGGGTGTCGGTGGCGGAGGCCCTGTGGAGGTGAGCCGGGATCTTACCCGGCTGTAGTACGACTGCCTGTGCCGATACGACCCTGCGTCGTACCCGTGTACGTCGGCCACCCCCGCCCTCGCCCTCGCCGAGCAGAACTGGACCCCATGAGCACCATCAGCGTCGGTCAGGCAGTCGTCCTCGGAGCGGTGGAGGGGGTGACGGAGTTCCTGCCGGTGTCCTCCACCGGCCATCTGAAGATCACCGAGGGGCTGATGGGGATCCAGGTGGACGACAAGGCGGTGGTCGGGTTCTCGGCGGTCATCCAGGTCGGCGCGATCTCCGCGGTGCTCGTGTACTTCCGTCACGACATCGCGCGCATCGGGTCCGCCTGGTTCCGGGGGCTGTTCGACGCGGGGGAGCGGCAGGAGCGCGACTACCGGTTCGCGTGGTGGGTGATCGCCGCGACGATCCCGATCGTCGTCGTGGGGCTGGTCGCCCGGTCGCTGATCGAGGGGCCGCTCGCCTCCCTGTGGGTGGTGGCCGGCTCCCTGATCGTGGGCAGCGGCGTGATGTGGGTCGCCGAGCAGGTGGGCCGGCGCAGGCGCGCGGAGGAGGACACCCGGTTCCGGGACGCGATGCTCGTCGGCGGTTCGCAGATCCTCGCTTTGCTGTTCCCCGGTTTCTCCCGCTCCGGCGCCACCATGTCCACCGCGCTGCTGCTCGACCTCGACCGCGTCGCCGCCACCCGACTCTCCTTCTTCCTCGGCATCCCGGCTCTCACCGGCGCCGGTCTGTACGAGCTGAAGGACGCCCTCGGCGCGGGGGTGGGCGCGGCTCCGCTGATCGCCGGCACCACCGTGTCGTTCGCGGTCGCGTACGCCTCGGTCGCCTGGCTGCTGAAGTTCGTGACCAGGCACTCCTTCCAGGTGTTCGTGTCCTACCGGATCGTCGTCGGCGTGCTGCTGTTCGGGCTGCTCGCGGCCGGTGGCCTCAGCTGACGTGGCCCACAGGGCGCGGCCGGCGCCCGGCACACAGCTGATCCACCACCGCCCATGACCTGGAAGATCGAGTACGGACCCCCTTGACAGCCCCCTCCGGTCACCCGCAGGATCACCCCCGTGAACCTGTCAGACAGCCAGACAGGTGGCTCGGCACCCCGGCGCGTCAGCGCCATGGAAGCGGTGCTCACCCACCTCCGCGACGCCATCGAGCGCGGCAAGTACACCATCGGGGACAAGCTCCCCTCGGAGGCGGAGCTCTGCCGGCAGCTCGAAGTGAGCCGACCGGTCCTGCGCGAGGCGCTGCGCGCCCTTCAGGTGATGGGGCTGACCCAGTCCCGCACCGGCAAGGGCACCTTCGTGATCGCGAACGCCGTCGAGGACCCCACCTTCGGCGACTACGCGGCCAGCGACCTGCTGGAGGTGCGCCGGCACGTGGAGATCCCGGTCGCCGGGTACGCGGCGGTGCGCCGCACCCCGGAGAACCTGGACCATCTGGCCCACCTGCTGGACCGGATGGAGCGGGAGACCGACACCACCGCCTGGGTCGCGATGGACACCCTCTTCCATCTGGCCGTGGCGGAAGCCGCCCAGAACCCGGTGTTCCGCCGGGTGATCGAGGAGATCCGGGACGCACTGGCCCGCCAGTCGGCCTTCCTCAACGAACTGGGCGGCCGGCGCGAGCAGTCCAACCGAGAGCACCGGGCCATCGTCGAGGCGCTGATCGACGGTTCCGAACACGACGCGGTGGAGGCCATGTCCCACCACCTCGACCGCGTCGAGACCACCCTCACCGACATCGTGCGTTCCCCGCGCACGGACAGCTCCACGGAAGGCGGACCCGAGGCGTGAGCGAGCAGTCCCTCGAAAAAGACGCCGTACAGGCCGGGCAGCCGGCGGCCCACGTCGACGCCGGAGACGCCGGCTACAGCAAGTCCCTCAAGTCCCGCCACGTCAACATGATCGCCATCGGCGGCGCGATCGGCACCGGCCTCTTCCTCGGCGCCGGCGGCCGTCTCGTCGACGCCGGCCCGTCCCTGTTCATCGCGTACGCGGTCTGCGGAGTCTTCGCCTTCCTCGTCGTCCGCGCCCTCGGCGAACTGGTCCTCTACCGGCCCTCGTCCGGCGCCTTCGTGTCCTACGCCCGGGAGTTCCTGGGGGAGAAAGGCGCGTACACGGCCGGCTGGATGTACTTCCTGAACTGGGCCACCACCGGTATCGCCGACATCACCGCGGTCGCCCTCTACACCCACTACTGGGGCATGTTCTCCGACATCCCCCAGTGGGTCATCGCGCTCATCGCGCTCGGGGTCGTCCTCGCCGTGAACCTGATCTCGGTGAAGATGTTCGGCGAACTGGAGTTCTGGTTCGCGATCATCAAGGTGGGCGCGCTCGTCACCTTCATGCTGATCGGCATCTTCCTGCTGGTCACCCAGCAGCCGGTCGACGGCCACACCCCCGGCCCGTCCCTGATCACCGACAACGGCGGCATCTTCCCCAACGGTCTGCTGCCCATGCTGCTGATCATCCAGGGTGTCGTCTTCGCCTACGCCTCCGTCGAACTGGTCGGCGTCGCGGCGGGCGAGACGGAGAACCCCGAGAAGGTCATGCCGAAGGCGATCAACTCGATCATGTGGCGCGTCGGTCTGTTCTACGTCGGCTCCGTCCTGCTGCTGGCGATGCTGCTGCCCTGGTCCTCGTACAAGGCCGGCGAGAGCCCCTTCGTCACGGTGCTCTCCAACATCGGCGTCCCGGCGGCCGGCGGCATCATGAACCTGGTCGTGATGACCGCGGCCATGTCCTCGCTCAACTCGGGCCTGTACTCCACCGGCCGCATCCTGCGCTCCATGGCGATGGCGGGCTCCGCCCCGAAGTTCACCGGCGTGATGAGCCGCAACCAGGTCCCCTACGGCGGCATCCTGCTCACCAGCGGTATCTGTGTGCTGGGCGTCGGGCTGAACTTCGTGGTCCCGGCCGACGCGTTCGAGATCGTGCTCAACTTCGCCGCGATCGGCATCATCTGCACCTGGGGCATGATCATGATCTGTCACCTGGTGTTCTGGCAGAAGACCGAGAAGGGCGAGCTGACCCGGCCGAGCTACCGGCTGCCCGGCTCCCCGTGGACCGAACTGGTGACCCTGTTCTTCCTGGCGTCGGTCCTGGTCCTGATGTACGCGGACGGCGGCGCGGGCCGCACGACCGTGCTGTGCCTGCCCCTCATCGTGCTGGCGCTGATCGCGGGGTGGTTCGGCGTACGTCGCCGGGTCGCCCAACAGTCGGCCGGAGTGAAGAAGTGATCCACGCAGTGACGTACGACCCCACGACCACCGGCGCCGCGGCGATCCCTGCGGCTCCGGTGGCCGCGGCCCCCGCGATCCGGGAACCGCTCCACGCCCCCGTCGCCCACCTCGTACGCGGAGGTGTCATCGAGGGCATCCACCACGGCTCCGTCGTGGTGCTGGGAGCCGACGGGGAGGTGGAACTCCAACTCGGCGACATCGAGGCGGCGTTCTACCCCCGGTCGGCGCTCAAGCCGGTCCAGGCCGTGGCGATGCTGCGCGCCGGACTCCCCCTGGACGGCGAACTGCTGTCGCTGACCGCCGCCAGCCACTCCGGCGAGGAACGCCACCTCGCCGGAGCCCGGCGGATCCTGGAGCTGGCCGGCCTCACCGAGGCCGACCTGCGCAACGTCACCGACATGCCGTACGACCCGGCCGTCCGCGACGTGTGGATACGCGAGGGGAGGCAGCCCTCCCGTCTCGCGCAGAACTGCTCCGGCAAGCACGCCGCCATGCTCTACACCTGCAAGCTGAACGGCTGGTCCCTGGACGACTACCTCGACCCGGCCCACCCCCTGCAGCAGGCCATCGCGGAGATCGTCGAGGACCTCACCGGGCAGGCCGTCGCCCGGGTGACCGTCGACGGCTGCGGCGCGCCCCTGTTCTCCGTCTCCCTGCACGGTCTCGCCCGCGCCCTCGCCCGGATCACCACCGCCGCCGAGAGCACCCCCGAGCGCACCGTCGCCGACGCCATGCGCGAGCACGCCGAGATGGCCTCCGGCGCCGGACGCGACGTCGCCGAGCTGATGCGGGCCGTGCCCGGACTGCTCACCAAGGACGGCTTCGAGGGCGTCCAGGTCGCCGCGCTGCCCGACGGCCGGGCCGTCGCCGTGAAGATCGCCGACGGCGCGAACCGGGCCCGGGTGCCGGTGACCGCGGCGGCGCTCGTATGGGCCGGGGTCGATCCCGAGACTCTCGCCGGGTTCTCGGGTGAGGCGCTGCTCGGGGGCGGGCGGGAAGTGGGTCGGGTCAGTGCGGTGCGGGCGCTGGATCCGATGCCGCGTCTGCCCTGACGGGTGGCTGCGTTGTCGGGTGCGGGCCCGGTGGGGCTCCTCGCGCAGTTCCCCGCGCCCCTGAAAACGCGGGGCTGCGCCCTGCTTTTTCGTGCCCGAAGAGCACGGGGCGCAGCCCCGGCTCCAGGGGCGCGGGGAACTGCGCGACCAGCCCCCACCCGCCCGCACCCGACGACGCACCCACCCCACCCCGACCACCAACTCACCCGCAGCTCACGAAAGAAGGCCCCCTGCCATGACCGCCGCCGCAGCGACCCGCAGCGAACACGATCTGCTCGGAGACCGTGACGTCCCCGCCGACGCGTACTGGGGCGTCCACACCCTGCGCGCCACGGAGAACTTCCCCATCACGGGCACCCCGATCTCCGCCTACCCCCACCTGGTCGACGCCCTGGCCGCCGTCAAGGAGGCCGCCGCCCGCGCGAACGAGGAACTCGGCCTGCTCGCCCCCCAGAAGGCCGCCGCGATCATCGAGGCCTGCCGGGAGATCCGCGACGGCAAGCTGCACGACCAGTTCGTCGTCGACGTGATCCAGGGCGGCGCCGGCACCTCGACGAACATGAATGCCAACGAGGTGATCGCGAACCGGGCGCTGGAGCTGCTGGGCCACCCCAAGGGCCGGTACGAGCACCTGCACCCGAACGAGGACGTCAACCTCGGCCAGTCCACCAACGACGTCTACCCGACCGCCGTCAAGGTCGCCACGGTCTTCGCGGTGCGCGGGCTGCTCCGGGCGATGGCCGTCCTCCAGGACTCCTTCGCGGCCAAGGCCGTCGAGTTCCGCGAGGTGCTCAAGATGGGCCGCACCCAGCTCCAGGACGCGGTCCCCATGACGCTCGGCCAGGAGTTCTCCGCGTTCGCCGTCATGATCGACGAGGACCGCAGCCGCCTCGCCGAGGCCGTCGAGCTGATCCACGAGATCAACCTCGGCGCCACCGCCATCGGCACCGGCCTCAACGCCCCCGTCGGCTACGCCGAATCGGCCCGCCGCCACCTCGCCGAGATCACCGGTCTGCCGCTGGTCACCGCCGCCAACCTCGTCGAGGCCACCCAGGACTGCGGCGCCTTCGTCCAGATGTCGGGCGTGCTCAAGCGCATCGCGGTCAAGCTCTCCAAGAGCTGCAACGACCTGCGGCTGCTCTCCTCCGGGCCGCGCGCCGGCCTCAACGAGATCAACCTGCCGCCGGTGCAGGCCGGTTCGTCGATCATGCCCGGCAAGGTCAACCCGGTGATCCCCGAGGTCGTCAACCAGGTCGCCTTCGAGGTCATCGGCAACGACGTCACCATCACCATGGCCGCCGAAGCCGGACAGCTCCAGCTCAACGCCTTCGAGCCGATCATCCTGCACTCCCTCTCGGAGTCCCTCACCCACCTCCGCGCGGCCTGCCTCACCCTCGCCGAGCGCTGCGTCGACGGCATCACCGCCAACGAGGACGAACTCCGCGCGGCGGTGGAGAACTCCATCGGCCTGGTCACCGCCCTCAACCCGCACATCGGGTACACGGCGGCCACCGACATCGCCAAGGAGGCCCTCGCCACCGGCCGGGGCGTGGCCGAACTCGTCCAGGAGAGGGGCCTGTTGCCCGCCGAACGCCTCCGGGAACTGCTGCGGCCCGAGGTCCTCGCGGGCAGCGGCGCACCGCTCGCCTGATGGGGGCCCCCGCCTTCGGGCCGATCCTGGAACGCATCGCCGAGGAGATCGAACGGACCCCGGGCCGGGGCCGGCCCGCCGACTACATCCCGGCGCTCGCCGCCCGCGACCCGCGCAGCTTCGGCATGGCCGTCGCGGAGCCCGACGGCACGGTGTACGGCGTGGGGGACTGGCGTGAGCCGTTCTCCACGCAGTCCATCACCAAGGTCTTCACCCTCGCGCTCGATCTGGAGCGCGAGGGTGACGCCCTCTGGGAACACGTGGGCCGCGAGCCCTCAGGCAACCCGTTCAACTCCCTGGTCCAGCTGGAGTACGAGAGCGGCATCCCGCGCAACCCGTTCATCAACGCGGGCGCCCTCGTCGTCACCGACCGCCTGCACACCCGGACCGGCGACGCCTCCGGCACGCTGCTGTCCTTCCTCCGCACGGAGAGCGGCAACCCCGACCTCGAATTCGACCCGGAGATCGCCGCCTCCGAATCCGCCCACGGCGACCGCAATGCCGCCCTCGCCCACTTCATGGCGTCGTACGGCAACATCGACAACCCCGTACCGGTCCTCCTCGACCAGTACTTCCGCCAGTGTTCCCTCACCGCTTCCTGCGCCGACCTCGCCCTGGCCACCACCTTCCTGGCCCGGCACGGCGTGCGCGCCGACGGCACACGGCTGCTGACCCGCAGCCAGGCGAAGCAGGTCAACGCGGTGATGCTCACCTGCGGCACGTACGACGCGGCCGGTGACTTCGCGTACCGCGTGGGCCTGCCCGGCAAGAGCGGGGTGGGCGGCGGCATCATCGCGGTCGTGCCCGGCCGTTGCACACTCTGCGTCTGGAGCCCCGGGCTGGACGAGCGGGGCAACTCGGTGGCCGGAGTGGCGGCCCTGGACCGGTTCACCACCCTGACGGGACTGTCGATCTTCTGACCTTCCCCACCCAGGGCCTCCCCGCCCAGGGCCCGCCGCCCCGGTACCGCGGTCGCCGGTCGGGGCGGCGGGTTCGCTCCTGGTCACATGCCGGTACCCGCCCGGAAGGCGCGGCGTCGCTTCCGCGCCACCCGGCGTTGACAGCCTGACCGAGTGTTGGCCATCGCTTTTCCCGTCGATCCGCGCCGCTGTCAGGCACTCGGCCTGGCCGGAACCGCCTTCCTCGCCCTCGGAGGCGAGACCGCCGGAGCCCTGCCCGTGCGAGAACTGCTGTCGCCGACCTCGGGGCGCGGCGCGCTGGGGCTCGTCGGCGTCTACTTCGGCGTCGTCCTGCTGACAGCCGCCTGGGCGCTGCTCGGCAAGGTGATACGCGGCCCGGAACCACCGACTCCGCGCGCCCTGCTGCTCGTTCTGGCCGTCTGGGCGGCACCGCTGCTGCTCGCGCCCCCGCTGTTCAGCCGGGACGTCTACAGCTACCTCGCCCAGGGCGCCATGGTCGACGCGCACATGGACGTCTATCTGCACGGGCCCGCCCGGCTCGGCGGACCGCTCGCCGACGAGGTGGCCCCGATGTGGCGGCACACCGCGACCCCGTACGGCCCGGTCTTCCTCGCCCTGGCCTCCGGGCTGTCCGCTCTGACCGACGGCCGGATCCCGGCCGGGCTCATCGGGATGCGCCTGATCGCGCTGCTCGGCGTGGCGCTGATGGCCGTGGCACTGCCCCGCCTCGCCCGGCACAGCGGAGCCGACCCGGCGGTCGCGCTCTGGCTCGGCGCGCTCAACCCGCTCGTGCTCCTGCACCTGGTGGCCGGGGCCCACAACGACGCGATGATGCTGGGGCTGCTGGGCGTCGGGCTGGTGCTCGCGCGGGGCCGGTGGTACCTCGTCGGCGTCGTCCTGGTCACTCTCGCCGCGCTGGTGAAGGCACCCGCCGCGCTCGGGCTGGTGGCGGTGGTCGTGATGCGCGGCCGTACCGGATGGGTCCGGACGGTCGCGGGCACCCTGGCCGTCGCCGCCGGCACCACGGCCGCCGCGACCGCCCTGACCGGCACGGGGTACGGCTGGATCGCCGCGCTGCGCACCCCCGTGTCGGCCCAGAATTGGTCACCCACCACCGTCCTGGGCCGCGCCACCACCACCCTGCTGCACGACCTCGGCAGCGACCTGGCCCCCCTCGCCCTCCCGGCCTGGCGCGCCGCCGGACTGCTGCTGACCCTCACCGTCGTCCTCCACATATGGTTCCGGCTGCGACCCGGCCCCGTGTACGCGCTCGGCCTCAGCCTGGCGGCCGTGGCCGCGCTGGGCCCGGCGATCCGCCCCTGGTACGCCCTGTGGGGGCTGTTCCTCATCGCCGCCGCCGCCCGGGACGTCTCCGTGCAGCGCCGGGTCGCGGCCGCCAGCGGGGTGCTCGCGCTCGCCGTCCTGCCGAGCGGGAACCCGGCGGACACCGAGCAGTTCGTCCTCGCGGTGTGCGGGGGAGTGCTCGCGGTGGTCGTGCTCTGGCAGGCCGAACTGGTCTCCCGGGCGCCGGCCCTGGAGCGCACGGTATGAGCGAACCGCGCCCGAGGGGGCTTCGGCCACGCACCGAGCGGGCCCGCGTCCTCCTCGTCCTCGCGTCGGCCCTGGCAGTCACCGCCTTCACCGCCACCGTCCCGCTGTTGCGCGGCTTCTTCGACCTGCGCGTCTACCACGGCACGATCGACCACTGGGTCCACCACGACGGCCGCCTCTACGACTACCTGGTGCCGGGCACGACCTACGGCTTCACCTATCCGCCGTTCGCGGCCGTCGTCATGCTGCCGATGGCGCTGGTCGGGCTGCGCACCGCGATCGTGCTGTGCCTGGGGCTGAACCTGGCAGCACTCGCGGCCGTCCTGCGGCTACTGGCCGGCCCGGCGCCGAGTCGCCACGGCTGGTTCGGTGTTTCCCTGCTTCTCTGCGCGCTCGCGCTGTTCGAACCGTTGCGGGACACCTTCGGCTTCGGGCAGGTGAACCTCCTGCTGCTGGCCCTGGTCCTCGCCGACGCCCGGCTGCTGGCCACGGGCCGGGGCCGCTGGGCGGGCGTCGGCATCGGCCTGGCGGCGGCGGTCAAGCTGACGCCCGCGATCTTCATCGGACTGCTGCTGCTCGCCTGGCGGTGGCGGGCCGCCGGGCTCGCGACGGCCGTCGCCGCGGCCGCCACCGCGGCGGCGGCCTGGATCGCCCCGGCCGCCTCGCGCTTCTACTGGACCGAGGCGCTGTGGGACACCAGCCGCGTCGGCCGCCTCGACTACGTCTCCAACCAGTCGTTGCAGGGTGTCCTGGCCCGGCTCGTGGCCCCGCACGAGCCGAGCCGAGCCGTGTGGGCGGGGCTGGTGCTCGTGGTGCTGTGCGTGTGGGCGTGGCGGACCCGTGCGGCGGTACGCGCCGCCGATTGGACCGCCGCCTTCGCCCTCACCGGGCTGACCGGCGCTCTGGTCAGCCCGATCACCTGGGTGCACCATCTGGTCTGGCTGCTGCCGGCCTTCGCCGTCCTGCTCAGGCACCGTCGGCTGCTGCCGCTCACGGCGGCCCTGTACGCGGTGCTGTGCAGCAGCGTCGTGTGGCTGTGGTTCGACGACGCGTCCGGCGTCGGCGGCTTCATCGGCAGCAACACCTATGTGTGGATCACGCTCGGTCTGCTGCTGTGGCTGCCGGTCGGTCAGCCCCGGGTGGACCGGCCGATCCTGAGCCGCAGTGCCAGGGCCACGGCCGCCGCGCCCACCCCGACCGCGCCCGCGATCGTACCCACCACCGGCCAGTCGGGAACGGTCACCTCGGCCGCCTCCGCGCGGGTCACGGGCCGCGATCCGGGACCGGCTTGAGGCGCCGCCGCCGGGCGCGGCGGCAGGAGCGAGCCCACGGCGTCCACCTGCCCTGCGGCGTCGAACCCCCAGTCGAGCAGGGAGCGCGTCTCCTCGTACACGGCGTAGCCGCCGGACTCGGGGCGCATCACCGTCACCACGAGGGTGCGTCCGCCCCGTTTCGCGGCGGCGATCAGCGTGTTGCCCGCGTGGGTGGTGTAGCCGTTCTTGACGCCGATCAACCCCGGATAGCGTTCCACTCCGGCGCCGGTGAGCAGCCGGTTGGTGTTCTGGATGCCGTACGACCAGCCGCCCGCCGGGAACTTGGCGGTGGCGGTGGCGCAGTACCCGGCGAACTCGGCGTTGCGCAGCCCCGCCCGTCCGAACACCGCCAGGTCGTAGGCGGACGACACCTGGCCGGGCGCGTCGTAGCCGTCGGGGGAGACGACGTGCGTGTCGCGGGCGCCCAGGGCGCGGGCCTTGTCCCGCATCTGACGGGCGGTAGCCTTCCAGCCGCCGTTGAGGTGGGCCAGGACGCGTACGGCGTCGTTGCCCGAGCTGAGGAAGACCCCGCGCCACAGGTCGGCGACGGTGTACGTGCTGCCCTCCTTGACGCCTACCAGGCTGCTCCCGGCGCCGATGCCCGCCAGTTCCTCGCTCTTCACGGTGTGTCTCAGGCCCGCCGGGAGGCCCGGCAGCACGGTGAGCGCGAACAGGGTCTTCAGGGTGCTCGCGGGCGGCAGTCTGCGGTGCGCGTCGTGCGCGGCGAGGACCGCGCCGCTGTCGGCGTCGGCCACCAGCCACGACACCGCGGACACGTCCGGCACCTCGGGCGCCCCGGCCCGCAGCCGCACCTGTGTCCCCTGCCGGTACAGGGACGTTGACCCCTGCGCGGCCTTGGCGTCCTGCGCGTCCGTCACGGACCGGGGGCCGGTGGCTTCCGGGTCGGTCACGACGGCCAGGGCCCCGACCGCGCAGGCGGCGGTGCAGCACACGGTGAGGCGGGCCGCGCGGGAAGCGCGGGCGCCACGGGCGGTGCGGGGAGCACGGGATGGGAATCCGATGGTCATACCGCAAACGTAGGAAGGGGGGTGCCGTACTCCCGGATGCCAGGGCCGAGCGCACGGATCGAGCACCCGGATGCCGCATGTCATGCCGCCGGCAGCGTGGGCCGCACCTGCCGCAGGAAGGCGGCGTTGTCCGGCGTGGCGCGCATTCGCTCCAGCAGTGTCTCCAGGTTCGGCTGCCCCTCGCGCGAGCGCAGCGCCTGCCGCAGACCGCGTACGGCCGCCAACTCGCCGACTGTCAGGAGGAGTTCCTCGCGGCGGGTGCCGGAGGGGGTGATGTCGACGGCGGGGAAGACCCGCCGGTCGGCGAGGGCGCGGTCCAGACGGAGTTCCATGTTGCCGGTGCCCTTGAGCTCCTCGAAGAAGAAGCCGTCGGCGCGGGACCCGGTCTCCACCAGGGCGGTGGCCAGGATGGTGAGGGAGCCGCCCTCCTCGGTCAGACGGGCGGCGCCGAAGAGCCGCTTGGGGCCGTGCAGGGCGGCGGCGTCCACCCCGCCGCTGAGGGTGCGGCCACCGGACGCGGCCGCGTTGTTGTGGGCCCGGCACAGCCGGGTCAGGGAGTCCAGGAGGATCACCACGTCCTCGCCCTGCTCGACGAGCCGCTTGGCGCGCTCCACGACGAGTTCGGCGAGCGCGATGTGCTGCTTGGGGGACCGGTCGAACGTCGAGGCGTACACCTCGCCCCGCACGGAGCGCCGCATGTCGGTCACCTCCTCGGGCCGTTCGTCGAGCAGCACCACCATCAGGCGGGCCTCGGGGTGGTTGGCGGCGATCGCGGCGGCCACCTGCTGCAGCAGGACGGTCTTGCCGGTCTTGGGCGGGGCCACGATCAGCCCGCGCTGTCCCTTGCCGACGGGGGCGACGAGGTCGACCAGACGGCCCGTCAGACCGCTCGCCGGGTGTTCGAGCCGCAGCCGCTCGCGGGGGTGCAGCGGGGTGAGGTCGCGGAAGTGCGGGCGGGCGTGCAGCTCCCCGGGCGTACGGCCGTTGATCCGCTCGACCTCGATGAGGGCGCGCCGGCCGTCGCGCAGGCCCTCGACGGTGTCGCCCTTGCGCAGGCCGTACCGGCGGACGAGCGCCGCGGAGACCTGCGGGTCGGAGGGGGTCGGCAGGCAGCCGGCGACGCGCAGCTGCCCCTGCCCGCCCTGCGTGGTCTCCAGGACGCCGGTGACCCGGACCGGCTGCCGAGGTTCGGTGGAAGTGCGTTCGAGTGTGGTGGTGGTCATGAAGGGAGGTCCTTTCGAGGACGTGAGGAAAGCGCGTGGGAAGGGGGAGGGGAAGGCGCACACCCGGAGCGAGGCCGAGCCGTGCACGGCCGCGTTGCGAGAAGCGGCCCGTGCGTCGCGGGTGGTTGCGCTGAAGCCGACGGCCGGTCGGGAATCGACGGGCGGCGCGGCGAGAAAGATCTCAGGATCCACGGGATCCGGGAGAGAGTGGCAACGGCGCCCGGGAAAGGGCGATACACACGTGCCGACTTGAGCTTACCATCATCGGTGGCCGCCTGTGGAGAGTTCCTTACCGATGGCTTACCCGTGGTCGTTGAACTGATCTCGCGGAGCTCCCGTACAGATGGGGGCACCGCCAGCGGTCTTCGCACGGAAGGAACGTCGCGTGTCGCTCTTCACGCGCTCCAGCCCCTCGTCCGACACGGACGAGACGAGCAAGCCCTCGACCGAGGACACACCGCCGAAGACCGTCGGCCCCGTCCGCCGATGGCGCGGTCACCGGACGGCGTTCCGGACGAAGTACCCCGGCGCGGCGCGGAGCGTGTCGTGGGGCGTCACGGGCCTGGCCGCCGCCCTCGTGCTCTTCGCGCTGCTGATGCCCGGCAAGGCCGAGTACTTCGAGGCGCGGCAGTTCCTGCGGCTGCCCGTGGAGCCGATCCTCGCCGCCGCCCTGATGCTGGTGCTGCCCCGGCGGCCGAGGCTGGTCGCGGCGGTCGTCATCGGGCTCGGCCTGGCCGCGCTGGTGGTCGTGAAGGCACTCGACATCGGCTTCAACCAGTTCCTCGGCCGAGGGTTCAACGTCGTCCTCGACTGGGGCCTGCTGGACGACGCCGAGTCGTACGTCCAGGACACGCTCGGCCCGACGGGCGCGACGGCTGCCGTGGTCGGCCTCGTGGTTCTGGTGCTGCTGCTGTTCGTCGTCATGGCGCTGGCGGTGGTGCGGCTCGTCGCCGTCCTGGTCCGCGACCGGGACCGGGCGACCCGGGGCACCATCGTCGCCGGGACCGTGTGGATCACCTGCGCCGCGCTCGGTCTGACGCCGATCCAGAACACGGCGGTCGCCTCCAGGAACACCATCGGTTTCGTGCAGGACCGGCTGGACCGGGTGCGGGAGACCCTGCGGGACGAGGCCGCGTTCGCCAGGGAGGCCAAGAAGGACGAGTTCGCCGATGTGCCCGCCGACCGGCTGCTGACCGGGCTGCGCGGCAAGGACGTCATGATCACCTTCATCGAGAGCTACGGGCGCGCGGCCCTGGAGGACCCGGCCATCGCACCGGGCGTGACCGCGGCCCTCGACGAGGAGGACAAGGCCCTGACCGAGGCCGGGTTCGCGGCGAAGAGCGGCTGGTTGACCTCGGCGACGTACGGCGGCAGCAGCTGGCTCGGCCACTCCACGTTCCTGACGGGCCTGTGGATCGACAACCAGAGTCGCTATCGCACGGTCACCGCCGGCGAACGCCTCACGCTGCCCGGCGCGTTCAGCAAGAGCGGCGCCTGGCGGACGGTCGGCATCGTGCCCGGCGTGCAGAAGAACTGGCCGGAGGGCGACTTCTACGGCCTCGACAAGGTCTACGACTCCCGTGATCTCGGCTACCAGGGGCCGAAGTTCAGCTGGTCGACCATGCCCGACCAGTACGCCCTCACCGCCTTCGAACGCCTGGAGGCCGCCAAGAAGGGCGACAAGCCGCTGATGTCGGAGATCATCCTGACCTCCAGTCACCAGCCCTGGGCGCCGCTGCCGAAGATGGTCGGCTGGGACGAGGTCGGCGACGGCTCCGTCTACCGGGACATCGAGAAGGCCGGCAAGGACCCCGCCGATGTCTTCACCGACCCCGTCAAGGTCAAGGAGGAGTACGGCAGGTCCGTCCAGTACTCGCTGCACAGCCTCCTGCAGTACGTGGAGAAGTACGGCGACGAGAACACCGTCCTGGTCTTCCTCGGCGACCACCAGCCCATGGCGAGCGTCAGCGGCAACGGCGCGAGCCACGACGTACCGGTCACCGTCGTGGCCCACGACCCGAAGGTCCTCGACCGGATCGCCGACTGGGGCTGGTCCGACGGCCTGCGGCCCGGCGACGACGCTCCGGTCTGGCGCATGGACACCTTCCGCGACCGCTTCCTGACGGCCTACGGCGAGGAGCCGAAGAAGGCCGGCTCGCCCGCGCCGTAGAGGTGCGTACCAAGCCCCGCGGCCCGGGCGTCATCCGAACGACAGGCCCTAGAAGCGTCCTGAAGATCTTGAAAATGCGCCCGGCTTGCCCTACTTGATGGCGATTGACATTTACCGGCAATCCAGGGTGAGTCGGGCGGCCAGAGCAAGATCTTCAGCGGTCTCCTAGCCGTCGAGCTCGAAGATCCCGTATCCGAAGCCCTGCGCGGTGATCGTGCCGTCCCCGATCTCCACGCCCTGCCTCTCCAGGGTGCCGCGGACGGCGCGCCCGTACGACCAACCGGCCGTGCTGCGCCGGGGGTTGATCACCACCAGATAGCGCCCGCCCCGGACGTACACGAACGGACCGCCGGTGTGCAGCACATCCACCGAGCCGCCGGAGCCCAGTTCGGGGGTCCGGCGGCGCAGGGCGATCAGGCGGCGGACGAGGTGGAGGAGCGAGGCGGTGTCGGCGCGCTGGGCGGCGACGGTCGGGCGGTCGGGGGAGGGGTCGAGGGGGAGGTAGAGACGGTCGGCGGGGGCGGTGGAGAAGCCCGCGTTCGGGGTGTCGTCCCACTGCATGGGGGTGCGGGAGCCCGCGCGGTTGTAGTCGGGGCCGAGGACGCTGCCCTCCTTGTCGGGCAGGCCCGGAAGGTAGCGCATGCCGATCTCGTCGCCGTAGTAGATCGCCGGCAGCGTCGGCCAGGTCAGCTGGAAGGCGAAGGCCGCGGGCAGCTGTTCGGGCGTACGGGGGCCGCAGTTGAGGCGGGAGAAGTCGTGGTTGGCACTGGGCAGGGAGATGAAGCCCGTGTCGCCGACGGCCGATGTCGCCTGCCGCCAGGCATCCACGAACGGGCCCGGTGAACCTCCACCGCTCGCGTCGAAGAAACAGTCGAGGGGGTCCCAGTGCTCGTGGACCGTGCCCGTGCCGTTGTTCCACAGCGAGCGCAGGGCGAGACCGTCGGTGGGGCCGCCGAAGTGCAGGAAGAAGTCGGCGTGGAAACCGGCCGGGATCGACACCTCCGGCTCGCCCCACTCGGCCAGCAGCACGGCGTCCGGGTGGGCGGAGTCCAGCCGGTGCCGCAGTTCCGTCCAGACCCGGGCGGTCTCGGCCCGGTCCGGATCGTCCTTCACGAGCGAGGCGGCCATGTCGACGCGGAAACCGGAGAGACCGAGGCCCAGCCAGTGGTCCATGATCGTGCGGAGGGCCTCGCGGTTGGCGCGTGGCCCTTCGGCGTCGACCGGCAGCCGCCACGGCTCGGCCGGATTGCCGCGCGCGTAACCGAAGTTGAGGGCGGGCTGGGAGTCGAAGAAGTTCGGCAGGTACGCGCCCGGCCGGGTGCCGGGGGAAGCGACGAAGCCCTCGGGACGGCCCTCGGCCGTCCAGATGTAGCGGTGGTCGTCCGGGTCGTTCGCGGAGGCCCGGAACCACGGGTGGTCGATCGACGTGTGCCCGGCGACGAGATCCAGCAGGATCCGGATGCCCCGGCGGCCCGCCGCGTCGACGAGCCTCGCCAGGTCGTCGTTGGACCCGTAACGCGGGGCGACGTTCAGATAGTCCGCGACGTCGTACCCGGCGTCACGGAACGGCGAGACGAAACAGGGGTTCAGCCAGACGGTGTCGACCCCCAGCCAGGACAGATGGTCGAGGCGGTCGGTGATCCCGGCGAGATCCCCGATGCCGTCCCCGTCGGAGTCGGCGAAGGACTGCGGATAGATCTGGTAGAAGACGGCGTCGGCCAGCCAGGTCGGGGCGGGACGGAACGAAGTCATGCCCCGGACCATAGGTGACAGTCCGCGTCCGGCGCTGCCCCGAGTCAGGGCCTAAGCTGAGGTGATGTTCACCCCGCAAGGCCCCAGCCTCCGCGAACTCGCCGTTCAGGCACTCTCCTCCGTCGAACACGGCTACGACCTGCTCGCGCCCAAGTTCGATCACACCCCGTTCCGTACTCCGGACTCCGTGCTGGAGGCGGTCGAGGCGGCTCTGTCGTCGATGGGCCCGTTCGAGGACGGCCTCGACCTCTGCTGCGGCACCGGGGCCGGGATGGAGGTGCTGCGCGAGGTCTGCCGGAAGAGCGTCACCGGTGTGGACATCAGCGCCGGAATGCTGGCGGTGGGCAGGGAGCGGGTGGGCTCCGGCACCACCCGCTCCCCGGGTTCCGGAGAGTTCTCCGACGGTCGATCGGGCCCCGGGGGCGCGTCGGCCGGAGGCGAAGGCCCCGGCCTCTCCTGGGTGCGCGGGGACGCCCTCGCCCTGCCCTTCGCCTCGGCCTTCGACCTGGCCGTCAGTTTCGGCGCGTTCGGGCACTTCCTGCCCGAGGAGCTGCCGCGCCTGTTCTCCGAGGTCCACTCCGTCCTCAGGCCGGGCGGGCGCTTCGCGTTCCCGCTGCCGGCGCCCGCCCCGGCCCGCTCCCCCTGGTACTGGGCGGCTCTCGGCTTCGACACCGCGATGCGGGTGCGCAACGCGGTCTGGCGGCCGCCGTTCGTCATGTACTACCGGCCGTTCCGGCTCGGACTCGTGCGAAGCGAGCTGGAACGCGCCGGCTTCGAGGTGGAGTTGTTCGCGCTGCCCGAGTTCGGCCGGCGGCCCGACGGCAGCCCCCGCTGCCGCATGGTGGTGGCCACCCGCGAGGGCTGACGCGGGACCCTCGGGTCGAGCCTCAACGCGTGGACTTCGCCGCCGACTTGATCAGTGCGGTCACCTTGTCCGGGTGGGACATCATCGCCACGTGCGAGGAGTTGACCTCGATCGTGTGCGAGCCCGCCCGCTTCGCCTGGAAGCGCTCCAGCGCGGGGGAGATGGTCTTGTCCTGGGTGGCCCCAGGAACCAGGAGGGAATCGTGCGCCACGCCGCGGCCCGCGCCGTGGACTCGAACGCCCCTACGTTGACCGGGCGTTGGGACACCGCCAGCACCGATGTCGTGGAGCGCGGCAGATCGGCCGCGAACACGTCGTGGAACTTGTCCGGCTTGATCGCCACGTCGTGGCGGCCGCCCCCGTCCGGAAGCGCCTCCAATGCCGGGTTGAGCTCGGAGCCCGGGAAACGGTTCGCCAGTTCGCCGAGCACGTCGCCCTTGTCGGGCATGAAGGCCGCCACGTACACCGGCGCCTTCACCTCGGGCACGGACGCGGCGGCCTCGGTGATGACGGCGCCGCCGTACGAGTGCCCGACGACGATCTTCGGACCGTCGATCGTGCCCAGGAGCGAGGAGAGGTACGCGGAGTCCGACTGCAGGCCCCGCAGCGGGTTGGCCGGGGCGACGACCGGATAGCCGGCCTTCTTCAGCCGTGAGACGACGCCGGACCAGCCGGAGGCGTCCGCGAACGCGCCGTGCACCAGGACGACCGTGGGCTTCGGTGACGTCCGGTCGGCCGAGGGGGCGGCGGCCGACGGCATGACCGTGGCGGCCGGCACCCCGACCGTGACGGCGACGCCCAGGACCAGAGGACGGTGACGTCTGCGCATGCGTGTGTCAGCTCCCGACGAAGACGAGAAAACGGCGTCGAAGGACCGCTGCTCGCCGCGGGAGCGGCGATGGACCGCAGTTCGCTCGGAGTCGATACTGGCGCCGGTCGAGGTGCGGGAATCGACTGAGCGTGCACTGACGCGGGACTCTCCGTGCAGGGGGAGCACACATCCCGGACCTACGTGGGGTGGGTCGCCCCTTGGGTCACAGCGCGCCGTAGAGCGCGTCGACGAGCGCCATCTTGCGCGGGTCGTCGGCGATGTGTGGACCCATCCGGTTCATGACGTAGCCGAGGGAGACACCGGCCTCCGGGTCGGCGAGTCCGCAGGAGCCGCCGTAGCCGTCGTGGCCGAAGGCCCTGGGATTCGGCCCGTACGAGCCGTGCGGGCCGCTCAGCCACAGCCCCAGCCCGATCTCCGTGTCCCGGCCGAATCCCGCGCCGAGCACCAGGTCGCGGCAGGCCCCCTGTCCCTCACGGACCCGCTCGGCCGCCTGCGCGGACAGCACCTCCCGGCCGCCCCAGGTGCCGCGCAGCGCGAGGATCCCGTACAGCGCGGCCACCGCCCGCGCGGTGCCGTGGCCGTTGGCGGCCGGCACCTCGGCGGCCCGCCACTCGGCGGTGTTGGCCTCGGCCGCGCCGACCAGCGGGTTGGCGAGCGCGGCCAGCGCGGTGGGCGTCAACTGGGCGAAGACCGCCGCTTGTTCACTGGTCGTCGCGGCCGGCGGATGCACCAGCTCGGCCGCGCGTGACGCCTGCGCCTCCGGCAGCCCGATGGTGAAGTCGACGCCGAGCGGGCCGGTCACCTCCCGCGCCAGGAACGCGCCCGGCAGCAGCCCCGACACCCGCCGGACCACTTCGCCGACGAGGAAGCCGAACGTCATGGCGTGGTACCCGGACGCCGTGCCCGGCTCCCACCACGGCTCCTGCGCGGCGAGCCGCTTGACGGTCAGCTCCCAGTCCAGGAGCTGCTCGAACGGCAGGGGCTCACGCGGTCCCGCGAGCCCCGAGCGGTGCGACAGAAGATGCCGGACGAGGACGCCCTCCTTGCCGGCCGCCGCGAACTCCGGCCAGTACGCGGCCACCGGGGCGTCCAGGTCGAGCAGACCCCGGTCGGCGAGGAGGTGAGCGCACAGCGCGGTCGGGCCCTTGGTCGTCGACCAGACGTTGACCACGGTGTCCCGCTCCCAAGGGCGGGTCCGCGCCGCGTCGGCCCAGCCGCCCCACAGGTCCACCACGGTCTGCCCGCGCAGTGTCACCGTGACCGCCGCCCCGAGCTCGTCGCGCCCTGCGAAGTTCTCCTCGAACGCGCTGCGCACGGCCTCGAACCGCGCCTCGCAGTGACCCCGCACCAGAGACTGAGACATGAACCCTCCGTCGTCCACGGCTGTGCGCCGGGACGGACGTCGCCGGCCCCCCAGAACGTACCGACTGGTCGGACAGGAGGGAAGGCGTGCGACGGAACCGCGGCTACCGCTCCGGCCGCTCCGGTCGCCCGAGCAGGAACATCGGCCGGGCGGGCTCCGTGTGGACCGGGATCAGATGCCAGTAGTCCCGGGACTCCACCGCCAGGCCGGACGCGTCGAACCGGACGAAGACACAGCCCGCGAGGGTCTGCGGGTCCTCGTTGAACTCGGACAGCACCCGGAACTCGGCCACGGCCACGCCGTCCGGGCCGACCATCGGCTCCGAGAACCGCACGTCCACCACCCTCTCGTCGGTGAACGACCAGCGCAGGTACTCGGCGAGTTCGTCGTGGCCCCGGTGCGGCTCCCGGAAGGGCATGGAGCGGTGTACGCAGTCCCGCGCGTACAACTCCAGGACCGCGTCGACGTCATGGGCCGCCCACGCCTGCTGCCACACCACCACGAACCGCTCCGCGGCCTCGGCCGTGTCCATCAGGTCCCCCTCAGATCTGTGCGGCCAGCCAGCGCAGCTTGACCGCCTCCTGGAACGGGCCGCCGCCCTCGTGGTCGTTGAAGTCGTAGACCTCGATGCGCTTGTTGGCCTCGGCCCACGCGTTGAAGGCCGCGAAGACCGTGGACGGCGGGCAGGTCTGGTCCTCCAGGGCCGCCGAGAACAGCGCGGCGGCCCGGCCGCGCGCGGCGAAGTGCACGGCGTCGAAGTAGGCGAGGGTGCGCCCGACCTGCTCCGTGCGGCCGCGGTGGGTCTTGAGGTACTTGCCGATCTCGCGGTACGGATCCCGGTCGGTGATCGTCGTGGAGCGCGGGAAGTCGCACAGGAACGGCACGTCGGGCGCGACCGCGACCAGGTCGGGGACGAGTCCGCCGACCGCGATGGCGATACCGCCGCCCTGGCTGGAACCGGTCACGGCGGTGCGCGCGGCGTCGGTGCGCGGATGCGCGCGGGCGGCCTCCACCGCGCGTACGGCGTCGGTGTAGACCCGGCGGTAGTAGTAGTTCTCGGGGGCGTCGATGCCCCGGGTCATGAAGCCGGGGAAGGCGGGCGCGCCCGCCACCGGGTCGGGGGTGTCGCCGCCCCCGCCCCAGGCGCTGCCCTGTCCCCGGGTGTCCATGACGAAGTGCGCGTAGCCCGCCGAGGCCCACAGGAGGTGGGTGTGGGGCAGGTTGCGCCCGCCGCCGTAGCCGATGAACTCCACGACGGTGGGCAGCGGTTCGGTCGCTCCGGCCGGAAGGACCAGCCAGCCCTTGACCGGGTGGCCGCCGAATCCCGAGTAGGTGACGTCGTGGACCTCGACCGTCTTCAGATGGGTCTCGACCGGCTCGAAACGGGCGTCCAGGTCGTGCGCGCGGGCCTCCTGGAGCGTCTTCGCCCAGAAGGCGTCGAAGTCCTCGGGCTCCGTCGAAGCGCTTCGATAACCATGGAGCTCGTCCAACGGCAGGTCGAACAGGGCCATGAAGGACCACCTTCTGGGTTCTGGGGTGCGGATGATCACACCGTACGTGGGGCGTCGCGGCCCGCCAAGGGGCTTTTTCCCGGGTGCGACGCCCCACGGTTCACCCGTGGCCGGTACCGGCGCCGGTGCTCACCTCTGGTCGGCCGACCAGGGCTTGGACCTCGAAGTCCGCGTAGACGTTCTCCCGCTCCCGGGGACCGAGGCGGGAGCCGAGCCATCCCAGCAGGAAGCCCGCGGGGATCGACACGATGCCGGGGTTCTGCAGCGGGAACCACGCGAAGTCGGCCTGCGGATAGACCGACCCGGGGGTGGAGGAGACCACCGGCGAGAACAGCACCAGCAGTACCGAGGTGGCCAGACCGCCGTACAGGCTGAGCAGGGCGCCGCGCGCCGTGAACCCCCGCCAGAACAGGCTGTAGACGAGGGTCGGCAGGATGGCGGACGCGGCGATCGCGAAGGCCAGGAACGCGAGCGTGGCGGTGTTGGTGCCCCAGGCGAGGAGGGCGAACAGCATGCTCAGGGCCCCCAGGATCACCGCGGCGATCCGGGCCACGGTCAGTTCCTGCGTCTCCTTGGCCCTGCCCTTGCGGATCACCTCGCCGTACAGGTCGTGGGCGACGGACGAGGCCGCGGCGAGCATGAGACCGGCGGCGACCGCGAGCAGGGTGACGAAGGCCAGGGCCGAGACGATCGCCGTGAGCACCTCACCGCCCAGTTCGTGGGCGAGGAGCAGGACGGCCGCGTCGCCCTTGTGGTCGATGTCGGCGATGGCCTCACGGCCGACGACGGCCGTGGCGCCGAGGCCCAGCACGCCGGCCATCAGGCACACGAACCCGACCAGCCCCACCGCCCACACCACCGAGGCGCGCAGCACCCTGGTCCGGCGCGGTGCGAACAGTCGCATCATGACGTGGGGGAGCGCGGCGAGCCCGAGCACGATGGCCAGTTGGAGACTGAAGAAGTCGATCTTGCTGATCGGTCCCGCCCCGTAGCGCAGACCGGGCTGCAGGTACTGGTCGCCCAGTCCGCTGCCCGCGGTGGCGGACGCCAGGAGGCCGTCGATGTTCCAGTCGAAGCGGTTCAACACCAGGAACGCGACCACCGTGACCCCGGCGACCAACATCACGGCCTTGATCACCTGGATGAACGTCGCGCCGGGCATCCCGCCGATGGCCGCGTAGATGGTGACGATGGAGCCGATGATGATCACGATCATCGTGCGGGTGGTCGGGCCGGGTTCGCCGACGAACTGTGTCATCAACGCGATGCTGCCGACCAGTTGGGCCACGAGGTACAGGGTGCACACGGAGAGCGTGCAGACGGCGAGCGCCAGCCGGACCTGCCGCTGACGCAGCGGGAGCCGCCGGGCCAGGGCGTCGCCGAGGGTGAACTTCCCGGCGTTGCGCAGGGGTTCGGCGATGAGCAGCAGCACCATCATCCAGGCGACGACCGTGCCGCCGAGGTAGAGCAGACCGTCGTACCCGGTGAGGGCGACTAGGCCGGTGCTGCCGAGCAAGGTCGCGGCCGAGAGGTAGTCACCGCACATGGCGAGGCCGTTGCGCAGGGGCGACATGTCACGGTTGCCGAGGTAGAACTCGCCGATCTCGTCCCGCTGCGGCGCCGTCAGCAGGGCGGTGAACAGGGTGATCACGACGACGGTCAGGAACAGCACGAACGTCAGCCGCAGGCTGAACGCGTCGGCCACGCTCGCGGAGAAGGTCACCATGCGCCGAACCGCCGTTCGGCCCGAACCTGGCGCTGCTCGGCCTCGTGCTCCTCCATCTGGGCGCGGAGCCGCCGGACGACCGGGTCGATGTTCTCGCGCATGTGCCGGACGTACAGGAACGCGGTCAGGCCCATGACGGCGAACTGCGCGAGGCCCAGGGTCAGCCCGAGCGTCAGATGTCCGATCAATCGCTCATTCATGACTCCTGGCGCGAAACTCGACAGGAGGACGTACGACAGGAATGCGCCGACGGACAATGCGGTCGCCGTTATCCCGAATCTGCGAAATGACGAGCTTATTGAACGAAATTCAGAATGGGCGTGGATGGGCTGTCGGCTTGTCCGTGCAGGGGGAGGTGGGGCCGAACTGCCGTACCGTGCCTCATGGTTGGACACAATGCACCCTCTTCGCTGCCTTATGCCTGTGGGGGGAAGCGGAGTATGGCAGCAAGGCAATTGAAGTATCAACTGCGCTGAAGAAGTGGATTTTGTGGATATTCCGAGGGGGTCGACATGCGCTGCGCAGCTATTAGCTGAGAATTGATCGGGTTCTGGGTCAGGCCCAACGGTGTCCCCAGTCGGGCCCCGTCCGTGCCCACTCCCGCTCCCATTCGGCGAGCCGGTGCCGAATGGCGACCCGGCGGACCACGACGTGGCCGAGCAGCACCACGGCGACGGCGCCGCCCGTGGCGCAGGTCCCCATGGCCAGCGCGTGCTGCCAGACGGCGGTGTCGGTCGGCGGCGGGTGGACGCTGCGCCCGGCCTCGTCCAGCCACACGTCGGCGCGGTCGCCCCGCTCGGTGCCCGCGGGCACCCGGGCCTCACCGGTGCGGGAGCCGCCGTCGGGTTCGGTCCAGCGTGCCCCCACCCAGTACTTGGGCTGCCTGTCGCCGTGCGCCGACGGCACGGAGGCCGGCGCCCTCTCGACGACCACGGCGCTGACCCGGTCCAGCGTGGCGCGCTCGGCGGCGGCGTGCGCCCGCGCGTCCCCGTGGGCCCACCGGCCCACCGCGACCCCGAGGGCCGGGGCGCCGAGGACGAGCAGCAGCACGACGCACAGCACCGTCCACGCCTCGACGACGTCCGAACGTCGCCGCAGCGGGTTGGCGCGCCAACGCCACCCGAAGACCTGGCCTCGCATCTCGCCCTCCCTCACCGGCACGGTCCTCAGATACGAGAACCCCGGTTTGGACTGGTCCGCACTTCCGGTGTACCCGAAAGGGGGCGGGATAGCATGGTTTGCGCCATGAATCATGGTGGAAAGGCCGGATCCCCGGGGTGTGCGGTACCCGCGTCGGACTGCCCGGCCGGACTGCCCAGCCCGGCCGTCCGGGATGCGTGAGGGTCAGCCGAACCGCTCGATGCGGATGCGGTCCACCGGCTGTCCCGCCGCCACCAGCAGCCGCGAGGCGTGCTCGGCGAACGCGTTGGAGCCGCACACGTATGCCTCCCACCCGCCCGGTGGTCGCTCGGCCAGCACCGGCGCCACCTGCGCCGCCGACAGCCGCCCCACCGGCACGCCCTTGGGCGCCCGCCGGGTGAACACGGCCGTGGTCTCCGTGCCGTACTCCGCCGCGTAGATCAGCTCCTCCGGTCCGCGCGCGGACACCAGCAGCCGCAGGGGCACGTCGAGCCCCCGCCCGCGGTGGTGGCGGAGCATCGACATCAGCGGTACGACACCGGAACCGGCGCCGATCAGCAGCGCGGGCCGGTCCCCGGGCCAGGCGAAGAAACCGCTGAGCGGGCCGCGCACCTCCACCACGTCGCCCGGCCGGGCCTCGGTGTGGAACCAGCCGGAGACCTCACCGCCCTCGACGTGGTCCAGGGTCAGCTCGATGTGCCCCGTGTCGTCCGGCGGGGACGCCAGCGAGTAGTGGCGCTGCGCCGTGTAACCGTCACCTGCGGTCAGCCGCAGCATCAGGTGCTGCCCCGGCAGATGTCCCGCCCACCCGGGCACCGCGAACCGGAACGTGGACACGGCGGGCGTCTCCCGCCGGATCTCCGTCAGGGTGGCCGTCTGCCACCGGGCAGCCTCCCGGTTGCTCACGGCGATGCGGCCGGGCACGGCGAACCGGGTGGGCGGCGAGAAGGGCGGGCGCGCCGCTGTCGTCCCGGTCGGTGCGGTCGGCTCGTACACCGCCGCTGTGTCCGTCACCGCTGCCGTCTCGGTCGCCGCCGTCGTCTCAGTCACCGGAGTACCGCTGTTCCTCCCACGGGTTGCCCCGCGCGTGGTACCCGTTCTGCTCCCAGAAGCCGGGCTCGTCGTGGTCGAGGAGCCGCAGGCCCGCGATCCACTTGGCGCTCTTCCAGAAGTACAGGTGCGGCACCAGCAGCCGCGCCGGACCGCCGTGCTCGGCGGGCAGCGGCTCGCCGTCGTACTCCCATGCGATCCAGGCACGTCCGCCGGTGAGGTCGGCGAGCGGGAGGTTCGTGGTGTAACCGCTGTGCGAGTACGCGACCACGTGCGTGGCGGACGCGTCGGGCCGGACCACGTCCCAGAACGCGTCCAGCGAGACGCCCCCGAAGCGCACCCCGAACTTCGACCAGCTCGTCACGCAGTGGATGTCGCCCTCGTACCCCGAGGCGGGCAGTGCGTGCGCCTCGTCCCAGTCCCAGGTGCGAGGCTCCGCCACCAGACCGTCGATCCGGAACGTCCAGTCGACGGGCGCGAGGTCGGGGGTGACCTCGGCCGACAGGACGGGCCAGTCGTCGCCGACGTCGTACTGGCCGGGCGGCAGCCCTGGGTGGTGGACGCGGGGGCGTCCGGTGAAGCCTCGGGTGACGTTCATGGGGGTCCAACGTGACGGCGGTGGTTGCTGAGTCATACAACCGTACGTGCCGCCGAGGCATGCCCCGGCCCGGGGGCGGGCGACGATCAATGCGGCCGCGTGAACTCTCCGGAGTGCCGGGAACAGGGCCGCGACGATCTTCCTTGCCGCCAGTGGCAGGACGGGCGAGCGGGTCCGCCCCGACGGCGGGCGGTCGTACGGGCCGGCGAGCGTACTGGCCGTACTGGCCGGCCAGGCGCGCGCTCGGGCGGTCGGGCCCGACGGCAGCGGAGTTGAACAGAGTGGAGTGGGAGAGCACATGACCGAGTACGCGACGGGCGGCCGCAAGGGCACGCACACCGTGCCGCACGTCCTCGACAACCCCGCCCGCGCCTCCCTCGCCGGGCCGCACGCCCTCCCCCACAGCCTGAAGGGCGTGGGAGGTGCCCCCATCGCCGAGCGGCGCGGCCGGGTGCTGCGCTATCCGCTGGACGTCTCGCCGTGGCTGGGTCTTCCCGACGAGCCGGACGCCGACGACTGGGCCGACCTCGCGGCGCTGGCCGACCCCGGCGCGGAGGTCCCGGTCCCGGCCTACAGCGGGGGCTTCCCGGCCGGCTGGGAGGTGACCTTCGACCTGGCGGGGTGCAGTTCGTGGACGACGGCGTCGCGGCCGCCTCGGACGAGGAGGCCGTACGGCTCGGCCCGGCCGACGTACCCGAGATGCTGGACCTCGTCGAACACACCCAGCCCGGCCCCCTCCTGCCCCGCACCATCGAACTCGGCACCTACCTCGGCATCCGCCGGGGCGGCGCGCTGGTCGCCATGGCCGGTGAGCGGCTGCACCCGCCGGGCCGGACCGAGATCAGCGCGGTCTGCACCGATCCGGACTTCCGGGGAGCGGGCCTCGCCACCCGCCTCGTCCTCGCCGTGGCCCACGGCATCCGCGAACGCGGCGAGACCCCCTTCCTCCACACCGCCGCGACCAACACGACAGCCATCCGCCTCTACGAATCCCTCGGTTTCCGCCTCCGCCGCACCACCCGCTTCATGGCGGCCCGGGTACCCGCCGTGGCCGGGGCGGGGGAGGAACCGGTGGGGGTGTAGCGCGGGAGAGGTGCGGGGGGCGTCGCCCGCCGAAGGGGCCGGGCAGGTCCATCGAGGTCGTACGGCGTCCCACGCTGCCGTGGGTGCGGCGGTGGCCGGGCTCTCGGCCGTGCGCGGGGCGGGCGTTCGGCGTCGGGGGTCGTGCCTCCGGAGGGTTCCGGCGGAGCCGTTCGGACCCCGCCGGTCGGTCGTGACCATGGGGTAGGGTTGCCGGGCCAGTCAGCACGTGGACCCGGGAGGTGAGACCCATTACCGCTGTAGCAGGTCGGGTGCTCTCCCCTCGACGCGGCGCGGTGCGTCGCCGATAGGTCACCGCGGAGCGCCCTTCGGCCCACCGGAAGGCTCCTCGGCTGTCATGCCACTTCTCTCCCTCACCTCCGTCGTCACGGCACTGCGCGCCGCCGGTTGCGTCTTCGCTGAGGACGAGGCGGAGTTGATCCTCTCGTCCGCCCGCACCCCGGACGAGGTCACCGCCATGGTCGACCGGCGCGTCGCGGGCCTGCCCCTCGAACTCGTTCTCGGCTGGGCGGAGTTCGCCGGACTGCGCATCACCGTGGAAGCCGGCGTCTTCGTCCCGCGCCGCCGCACCGAGTTCCTCGTCGAGCAGGCCCTCGCCACCGCCCCCCGCGCCCGTGTCGTCGTCGACCTCTGCTGCGGCTCCGGCGCGGTGGGCGCCGCCCTGGCCGCGTCGCTCGACGGCGCCGAACTGCACGCTGCCGACATCGACCCGGCGGCGGTCCGCTGCGCCCGGCGCAACCTCGCGCGCTACGACGGCCACGCCCACGTGGGCGACCTCTACGCCGCGCTCCCCGACGAACTGCGGGGCCGGATCGACATCCTCGCGGCGAACGTCCCGTACGTCCCTACCGGCGAGGTCCCGCTCCTGCCGAGCGAGGCCCGCGACCACGAGCCCCTGGTCGCCCTCGACGGCGGCACGGACGGCCTCGACGTCCTGCGCAGGGTCGCCGCCGAGGCCTCCGACTGGCTCGCCCCGGGCGGCTGCCTCGTCGTCGAGACCAGCCGCCGCCAGGCCCCGCTCGCCCTCGACGCCTTCCGCAGCTCCGGCCTCACCGCCCGCACGGCCGTCGCGGAGGAGGCACACGCCCACGTGGTGATCGGCACCAGAGCCTGAGAATCCGCCGTTTCCCCGCGCGCCCACCTCACCCGCCGGTTCCCACGCGCCGACGCCGGCCGACGGGTTCCACGTTCCACGCGCCGACGCCGGCCGGCCCCTCCGGGCCTCCCGCAACCTGATGTGGCCTTGCCCTCAATCATTGTGCAACTAGTTGCACAATAGTCGTGGCGTCGTCTACAACCTTGCTGACGACGCCACGTACGGAGGGCCCCATGAGCCGTTACCCGCACCTGCTGAGCCCGCTCGACCTGGGCTTCACCACGCTCCCCAACCGCGTGCTCATGGGCTCCATGCACGTGGGCCTGGAGGAGGCCGAGCGCGGCTTCGAGCGCATGGCGGAGTTCTACGCCGCCCGGGCGCGCGGGGGAGTGGGCCTCATCGTCACCGGCGGCATCGCGCCCAACGAGGCCGGCCGGCCGTACGAGGGCGGCGCCAAGCTCACCACCGACGCCGAGGCCGACCGGCACCGCGAGATCACCGACGCCGTACACCGCGAGGGCGGCCGGATCGCGATGCAGATCCTGCACTTCGGCCGGTACGCCTACCACCGCGACCTCGTCGCGCCGAGCGCGCTGCAGGCCCCGATCAGCCCGTTCGTCCCGCACGCGCTCACCGACGCCGGGGTCGAGCAGACGATCGACGACTACGCGAACGCGGCCCGCCTCGCCCGCCGGGCCGGGTACGACGGCGTCGAGATCATGGGCTCCGAGGGCTATCTGATCAACGAGTTCATCGCCGCCGGGACCAACCACCGCGACGACCGTTGGGGCGGCTCGTACGAGAACCGCATGCGTTTCCCCGTCGAGATCGTGCGCCGGGTGCGCGAGGCGGTCGGCGAGGACTTCATCGTCGTCTACCGGCTGTCGATGCTCGACCTGGTCCCCGGCGGCTCGACTCTCGACGAGGTGGTCACACTGGCGAAGGCCGTCGAGGCGGCCGGGGCGACCATCATCAACACGGGCATCGGCTGGCACGAGGCCCGTATCCCCACCATCGCGACCTCGGTGCCGCGCGGCGCGTACACCTGGGTGACGAAGAAGCTGATGGGTGAGGTCTCCGTCCCGCTCGTCACCACCAACCGCATCAACACCCCGGAACTGGCCGAGGAGTTGCTCGCGGACGGCCACGCCGACATGGTGTCCATGGCCCGCCCGATGCTCGCCGACCCGGACTTCGTCAACAAGGCGCGCGAGGGCCGCTCCGACGCCATCAACACCTGCATCGGCTGCAACCAGGCATGCCTGGACCACACCTTCAGCGGCAAGATCACCTCATGCCTGGTCAATCCGCGCGCCTGCCACGAGACGGAACTCGTGCTCTCCCCGACCCGGCGGCGCAAGCGCGTCGCGGTCGTCGGAGCGGGCCCGGCGGGACTCGCCTGCGCGGTGAGCGCGGCCGAACGCGGCCACGAGGTCACCCTGTTCGACGCGGCGAGCGAGATCGGCGGCCAGCTGAACGTCGCCCGCAGAGTCCCCGGCAAGCAGGAGTTCGACGAGACGCTGCGCTACTTCCGCACCCAACTCGACGCGCACGGCGTCGACGTACGCCTGGGCACCCGGGTCACGGCCGACGACCTCACGGCGACGGCGTACGACGAGGTCGTCGTCGCCACCGGTGTCACCCCCCGCACCCCCGAACTCCCCGGCGTCGACCACCCCAAGGTCCTCGGCTATCTGGACGTCCTGCGCGACAACGCTCCCGTCGGCGACCGCGTCGCCATCCTCGGCGCCGGCGGCATCGGCTTCGATGTCGCCGAGTTCCTGACCGACGGCGGCGAGAAGACCAGCGAGGACCCGGCCGCGTACTTCCGGCAGTGGGGCGTCGACATGAACTACCACGCCCCCGGCGGTCTCGCCGCCCCCGAGCGGCCCGCGCCGCCGCGCTCGGTCCACCTGCTCCAGCGCAAGACCACCAAGGTCGGCGCCGGGCTGGGCAAGACCACCGGCTGGATCCACCGCACCGAACTCAAGCACCGCGGCGTGACCATGGTTCCCGGGGTCCAGTACGACCTGATCGACGACGCCGGGCTGCACGTCACCGTCGACGGCGTCCGTCAGGTGCTGGAGGTCGACACGGTCGTCCTGTGCACCGGCCAGGACCCGCGCCGCGACCTCTACGACGACCTGATCGCCGCGGGGTGCTCCGCGCACCTCATCGGCGGGGCCGACGTGGCGGCCGAACTGGATGCCAAGCGGGCGATCAAGCAGGGGACGGAGCTGGCGGCGGCACTGTAGGAGGCGGTCGCGGGCGTTCGGCCGCGGCGGTGCGAGCGGCCGTGGCGGGCCTCCGGCCTTCCTAGGATGAGCCCATGTCACTCCCGCACGCGATCCTCACCGCCCTGCTCGAGAAGCCTTCGTCGGGCCTGGAGCTGACCCGGCGGTTCGACCGGTCGATCGGCTACTTCTGGTCGGCCACGCACCAGCAGATCTATCGCGAGCTCGGGAAACTGGAGAGCGAGGGCTACATCCGGGCCCTGCCCTCCGAGCGGCCTGCCCGGGGCCAGAAGAAGAGCTACGAGGTGCTGCCGGCCGGCCGGGCGGAACTGGCCCGTTGGACCTCCGCGCCCCAGGACCCCAAGCCGTGGCGCGACGCGCTCTTCGTCCGTCTGCGCGCCGCCGCCGTGGTCGGCACCGACGGCCTGGAGGACGATCTGCGGCGCCATCTCACCTTGCACCGGCGGAAGTTGGCGGAGTACGAGCAGATCGAGAAGCGGGACTTCGGGCCCGGCCGGGACACCGCCCAGGACCGGCTGCAGTATCTGATCCTGCGGGCCGGGATCGATCTGCAGACCTTCTGGACGCAGTGGCTGACGAAAGCCCTCGCGGAGTTCTCGACGCTGCCGGGGGACACCGGCGGCGGCGAGGACAGCAGTGGGGCGGGCGCCCCGAAAGAGGTCGGTGCGGGAGACACAAGCGGGAAAGACGTGAGCGTGGAGGACGTGAGCGCGGGCGGCAGCAAGGTGGGGGGCGGCCGCGCCGAGGAGGAGCGCGCGAGGGAGGAGTGACGGGCCCGGTGGTCACAGACGGTGCGGCTTGGCCCGGCGGCGCAGGTACCAGACGGCCGCTCCGGTGCCCACGGCCACCAGCGCCCCGCCGCCCACGAGGGTGACGGTGCCGTACTCCCGGGTGGCGCCGCCGACGCCGCCCATGACGCCGCGCGCGGGCGAGGCAGTCGTGGAGATGGTGGGGGTCGCCGCCGTGACGATGACGGACTGGGTGCCCGCCGTGGTCCCGTCCTTGCACACCACGATCACGGTGTACGTGCCCGGGCCCACGTTCGCCCACGACGCGGACTGGGCGGTGCTGGTGCCGGTCAGGGTCACCTGACGCCCCTGGGAGAAGTTCGCCTGCCCGCCGGAGAGCAGCGAGGCGGTGCCGAACGTGCCGTTGGTGCTGTCGGGGCAATCGCTCGTGGTCACGCTGACCGAGGAACCCGTGGTGCTCACCGAGATGCCCGTCGGCACCGCCGAGGCCGACTGCGCGGTCAGGGCGATCGGCAGCGCGGCGGCGGCCACCGTCAGGCCGGAGCGGAGGAGTAGCTGAGACGTACGCATGGTCTGCCCTCCAGCGGCACGGTCGCGGCACATCCCTTGCGCCGCCGAGGTTCGGGGGACCCGTGCTGCCTCAGGGTGAGCCAACGTGCCCCGCGCCCCGCCCGCATGCGGACGACACCCGGGCAGGTGACGGATACCGCCGTGCGGGGGACCCCACGGCCCTCACCCGCCGGTGGTGACCGTCCGCTCCACCGAGAACCCGCCCCAGGTCCCGTCCGGCAGCTTGGCCCGGATCCGCACGCGGTACGTCACCCCCGCCTTCTCGCCCACGTAGAAGCCGTAGGAGGCCCTGCCCCGAGGCGGAGCCCCGCCCCACACGAGGGTGGTCGCCGGCCGCCCGTCGAGCTGGATCTCGTACTCCATGACGATCCCGTCGACGGGCGGAGGAAGCCAGGACAGTTCGACGGAGTACGCCCCGTCGTGCCGGCGTGCTTCCGCACGGAACCCGGTGGGCGCGGTGCCCCGCCCGTCGTCCGCTCCCGGACGGGTGCTGAGCCGTACCTCCGCGCTCACGGGCGAGACATTGTCCGCGGCGTCCCGGGCCCGCACGGTGAAGGAGTACCGGGTGCCGGGCCGCAACCCCGTGACCACGGCCGACGTCCGATCCCCGCCCACACCGTGGATCTTCGAGCCGCCTTGCAGGATGTCGTACGACTCCACGACCCGGTCGTCCGTCGACGGCTCCCACGACAAGCGCACCGTGCTGCTCCCGAGCACCTTTCCGTCGAGGCGCTCCGGCCGACTCGGGGGCCGCCGGTCCGCCGGGCCGGCGGGGGGTGTCGTGGCGCGGACCCCCGCACTCGGCGGCCCGAGGTCCCCGGAGGTGCTGCGGGCCCGCACGGTGAACACGTACGTGGTGGAGGGCGTGAGCCGGGTGATGTCCACCATGCGCTCGTCGCCCGGCACATCCTTGACCTTGGTCCCGCCCCGGTACACCTCGTACGCGGCGATCTCCGTGTCCCCGGGTGCCCGGTTCCACATGACGTGCACGCTGGTGGCGCTGCCCGCGTCGGCGGTGACGCCGGGCGGGGCGGGCGGCGGGCGGCCGCCGGGGCGCTCCTTGACCGCGCAGCCGGCCGTGAGGAGCAGCGAGCCACAGAGCGTGGGCACCAGGACGAGTGCCGCCACGGAGGCGCGTCGCACGATCTGACCCCTCGATCGATGCGGGATTGGTCTGTACCTATCTCCATGTATGCCATGACTGACGCGGTCACATCAAGAGGCGGTCCGAGGTGGGTGCGGTTCACGGCTCCGCGGGCGGCTACGTATGCTGGTGCTCCGACACGGCGTGAACTCGCCTCTGTGCCAGGCCTGTTCATGCCGTACGGCGCGGGCCGCTGTCGTCGCCGAACCCGCGCCGACGAGAGCGGCCGAGCGGCCGGGGCCGAGGCGGGCCCGGGCCCTCGGCCGCGCCCGTGGTCCGTCCGGCCCCCTCCCGGTGGCCGTCCTCTCCGACCCGCACCACTTTTGGGTGAGTGTCCGTCATGTCCCCCCAGGAGAGGGTTCCTCATCGTGCGAGTCCGCTCGTTGACGCTGGCCGCGGTCGGCGCCGCCCTGCTTGCCCCCGTCGCGCTGCCCGCCCTGGCCCATCCGCAGCGCCCCGCGCAGCACGAGGGCGGTGTGACCGCCGCCGAGCTGCTGGCCGGGGCGCGCGGCTGTGTCCGGGTCTCCGAGGGGCTGTA
Source organism: Streptomyces sp. 11x1 (assembly GCF_032598905.1). Taxonomy (NCBI): domain Bacteria; kingdom Bacillati; phylum Actinomycetota; class Actinomycetes; order Kitasatosporales; family Streptomycetaceae; genus Streptomyces; species Streptomyces sp. 11x1. The sequence goes on from NZ_CP122458.1 coordinate 10,143,818, forward strand.
CAGCAGTGACGCCGGGAAGCCCGCCGTGATCCCCGTCTGCGGTGTCGACGGCGCGGTGTACTGGAAGGCGGACATGGACATCGACTGCGACGGCCGGCCGAGCCCGCGCTGCAACCGCGAGACCGACCCGTGGTTCCAGCCCGCCACGTCCTTCCTGCAGTCCGACGGACGCTACCTCCGCTCCGAGAGCCTGCCGTTCGTCGTCGTCCCCGCCCCGAGCCGCGTCTGGGACTTCCGGGTGCACGGCATCAAGGGCAGCTCCGTCGCGGCTGTGGTCCACGGGGACCGGGTCCAGTACGCCGTCGTGGGCGACACCGGCCCGCAGAACATCATCGGCGAGGCCTCCTACGCCACGGCCAAGAGGCTCGGCATCCGCCCCGACCCGCGCACCGGCGGCACCGCCTCCGGGGTCACCTACATCGTCTTCGAGGACTCGGAGGTGACCCCGATCGAGGACCACGGAGCGGCGGTCGAACTCGGCGAGGCACTCGCACGAAAGTGGGTGGAGGGCGCGGGGCTGCGCCGAGGGGCGGCGATGAGGGGCGGGGCGACGAACTGATTCCGCCGCCCGAAGGCGCCCAACGGCCCCTCGCTCGCCGCCCGCCGCTGTCGCCTGTCGCCGGTCGCCTGTCGGCACCGTGCCGGTCGCCTGGCGGCACCGTGCCGACGGCCCGCCGCCATCGCGTCGATCGCCTGACGGCGCCGCGCCGATCACACGATGGCACCGCGTCGGCCGCCTGTCGGCACCGCGCCGATCACCTGGTGCCGTCAGGCGATCGCGCGTTGGCGCTACGTCGGCCGCCTGGTGCCCTCGTGTCGATCCCCCAACGCCACCGCGTCGATCGCCTGACGGCGCCGCGCCGGTCGTCCGAGGGCGCTGCGTCGGCGGCCGGCCACCGCGCCGGTCGTCCCAGGGCGCCGCGTCAGCCGCCTGGCGCCCTCGCGTCGATCCTCCAACGCCACCGCATCGTCCGCCCGCACCACCGTGCCGGGCGGACGAACGGCTCCCACCTCCCCGGCTCGGCCGTCGGTCGCCTGCGGCTCGGGCGCCGTGTGTGCCGATCGTCGGTGGGATCAGGCGCCGTGACGTGCGGTCGCTGGTGGGCTCGGCCACGTGAGCTTCGGTCGCTGGTGGGCTAGGCCCTGTCGTCACATTCCCGCCTGCCCCGCGACGCCATGCACGTGCTCTCGACGCACCGGGCACCGACCCGAGTACGTCCGGTACGCGTCAGTGCCCGGCACGCCGAGAGCACGCTCCCCCGGTCTCGGCTGCGCTCGACCGGGAGGTACCCCCACGACGCCGCCAGGCCGCCCTTCGGGCGACGACGGGAATGTGACGACAGGGCCTAGAAGCGTCCTGAAGATCTTGAAAATGTGCCCGGCTTGCCCTACTTGATGGCAATTGACATTTACCGGCAATTCAGGGTGAGTCGGGCGGCCAGAGCAAGATCTTCAGCGGTCTCCTAGGGCCCGTGGATCTCGGTCAACGGTGGGCCCGGGCCCCGTGGGTGTCGCCCGTCCGTCGACCGGAGGGTCACTCCTTCCGATACGTGTACGCCTCCGCGGCCGCGGCCGCCACCGTCGCGAGGTCCGCGCCCGTCGACGCCGTGACGACCGCCGCGACCGCGCCCTCGACGAACGGGGCGTCCACCAGACGCGTGTCCGCCGGGAGTTCGTCGCCCTCGGCGAGCAGCGCCTTCACGGTGAGGACCGCGCTGCCGAGGTCGGTCAGGACCGCGACCCCGGCACCCCGGTCCACGGAGGCGGCCGCCGCCGAGATCAGTTCCGCGCTGGTGCCCAGCCCTCCGCCCTCGGTGCCCCCGGCCGGCGCGACGGGAACGGAGGCCCCCGCACCGGCGAGCCCCTGTGCCAGCTCGGCCACCGAGGTGGCGACGGCGGCACTGTGCGACACCAGCACGATGCCGACCCGCCTCTCCTCAGACATCGGCGGCCTCCGGGGCGGCGGTGGTGGCGAGGGCCGCGATCAGCAGCGCGGCGGAGGTGGCACCAGGATCCTGGTGGCCGATGCTCCGCTCACCCAGATAGCTGGCCCTGCCCTTGCGGGCCTGCAACGGCGTGGTCGCGAGGGCACCCTCCTCGGCCGCTGCCCGCGCGGCGGCGAACGATCCCGCGAGCGCGTCGACCGCCGGGACCAGCGCGTCGATCATGGTCTTGTCCCCGGGTGCCGCACCGCCCAGCGCCATGACGGCGTCGACCCCGACGCGCAGGGCGTCCGTGAGCTGGGCCTCGCTCACCTCGGCGGCGTCGCCGAGCGCTTTGCCGGTCCGGCGCAACAGGGTGCCGTACAGCGGGCCGGACGCGCCGCCGACGGTCGAGATGAGCTGCCGCCCGGCGAGCACGAGGACGGCGCCGGGGGTGTCCGGGGCCTCCTTCTCCAGCACGGCCGCCACGGCGGTGAACCCGCGGTGCAGATTGCTGCCGTGGTCGGCGTCCCCGATCGGCGAGTCGAGCGCCGTGAGCCGCTCGGCCTCGCGTTCGACCGAGGCTGCGGTGGCCGTCATCCAGCGACGGAAGAAATCGGCGTCGAGCACGGAATCTCCTTGCGTGATGAGTGAACTGACGGGTAGTGAGAGACGCTGGCCGCGGGGGCGGTGCGAGCGCGGCCGTCCGGTGCGCCCGCTCACACGCCCCAGCGCAGGCCCGGTGTCCGCACCGGCGCGTCGTACAGCCGCAGCAGTTCCTCGTCGACCTGGCACAGCGTCACCGACGCGCCGGCCATGTCGAGCGAGGTGACGTAGTTGCCGACGAGGGTGCGGGCCACGGCCACGCCGCGCTCGGTGAGCACCCGCTGCACCTCCGCGTTGAAGCCGTACAGCTCCAGCAGGGGCGTGGCACCCATGCCGTTGACGAGCAGGAGCACCGGGTTGCGGGGGCTCATGTCGTCCAGAACGGCGTTCACCGAGAAGTCGGCGATCTCCCGAGAGGTCATCACGGCGCGTCGTTCACGCCCCGGCTCACCGTGGATGCCGACGCCCAACTCCAACTCTCCGGCGGGGAGTTCGAAGGTGGGGCTGCCCTTGGCCGGAGTGGTGCAGGCGCTCAGGGCGACCCCGAAACTGCGGGAGTTCTCGTTGACCTGCCGGGCCAGCGCCTCTACGCGCTCCAGCGGCTGCCCCTCCTCGGCGGCGGCCCCGGCGATCTTCTCCACGAACAGTGTCGCGCCCGTGCCGCGCCGCCCGGCGGTGTAGAGGCTGTCGGTGACGGCCACGTCGTCGTCGACGAGGACCTTGGCGATCTGGATGCCCTCGTCCTCGGCGAGCTCGGCCGCCATGTCGAAGTTCAGCACGTCCCCGGTGTAGTTCTTCACGATGAACAGCACCCCGGCGCCGCTGTCGACGGCCGCCGCGGCCCGCACCATCTGGTCCGGCACCGGGGACGTGAACACCTCCCCGGGACAGGCCGCCGACAGCATCCCGGGTCCCACGAACCCACCGTGCAACGGCTCGTGGCCCGAGCCACCCCCGGAGACCAGCCCCACCTTCCCGGCCACCGGCGCGTCCCGCCGCACCACCACCCGGTTCTCCACGTCCACGGTCAGCTCGGGATGCGCGGCCGCCATGCCTCGCAACGCATCAGCGACAACGCTCTCGGCCACGTTGATCAGCATCTTCACTGCTACCTCCTGCAGACGTTTTCGGGCAAGCCGCTGACCTGCGTTTTCGCAGGCCTGTGCAGCCTTGTTCAATTATTGATCGTGACGGTCGACGGCGGCCGTCGGCGGGCTCCCGGCGGTACTGACGCTGACTCAATACTGTTGTCGATGACGGGACGTCAGGTGCCAGTGGGGGTTGTCGGACAGGTATCGGCGCATTCGCATCTGCTGGAAGTATCGACCGAGCGGCGACGAAGGTCACGTGCCTGAGCGCGCACGAGCGTGCCGGGGCGGATCACGGCCGCGCCAGGGAGCCCGGGCGCATGCTCGCCTCACCCTGAACCGCCCACGCTGCGACTGACGATCGGCGGGGGAGCGTGCCTGCTCGCGGTCTGCGCCCTGATCCGCTACCTCGCCGGCATGCCGAGGCGCGCCCGGGAAGCGGCGATCCCGGCGCACCTGGCCCTGACGACGATCGAGAACCGGGAGGCCGTCGGGGGTGGTACCACCCGGCGATGAGCCGTTGTTCCGCCCGTACTTCACCGAGGCGGCTGCGCTCGCCGATCGGAGGGTGGTCTGAGACGGAAGCGGCGGAGCCGACGCCTGTGGCACCTGCCGGGCAGCGGCGGGTGTCATCGACGGCCGCTGACCGCAGGCGATGAGAGCCGACTCCGATCCGGCGCGGTACACAGCGCCCGAAAGCATCAGACCTGGTCAAAGCCGCGGAAGGTTCCTGATCCATCAGCGGCGTCGGCGAACTCCGCAAAGTCCATGTTGGCGATGCTGAGGTTGGCCGAGATGTCAGGAAACCACCGAGCGGGGACCCTGAACGTCCGCCCGGGCTCGTCCGAGAGGTCCACGGCCAGGAGCGGGTGGCCCGAATCCTTCATCGTGGCTGCGTCAGCCAGAAACAGGTAGAAGATCTGCTCGTCTTCGCCCGCGGCAGCCTCCTCGGCCATCACGGCCTGGACGCCCAAGCCGGCAAAGCGAAGCTCGCTGACATAGGTGGCATGGGGGTACTCGCCAGCCGCGTCGAGTGCGGCTCGCACCGCGTCCCACGCTTCCTCGTCACCGAAGTCGGTACGCAGGACCAGCGAGGTCAGATCATCGGGCTGAGGCAGAGGCACCTCGTGATCCTCTCACCTGACGTCGTACGGGGCGTTGCGAATCCGCCTGCCCCGGCAAGCAGCGGCGCAACCGCTCCAACCAGGACCGCTCCCGAGCAGGCGGCGGGCCGACATGATCGCGATCTACGGCTGGAGTACGAGGTCGGACCGGCGTGGTGAAGGCGCCGTGCTGCACCCGAGCGGAACGGTGCGGAGGTGAGGTGTCCCCGGCCGGGACGGGGGTTACCGTCCGGGCCGGGGGTGGGTGGTCAGTCGCTCAGGCTGGGGAGGAAGGAGACCAACCTGCTGCCGCTCCGGGCGATCAGCACGTCCTCGTAGAGCAGGGCCTGGGGCATGGCACCGTACTTGCCGGCGTCGACGTGACCGCGCCAGATCCGCTCGCCCGTGTCCGCGTCGAGGCCGGACAGATCTCCGTTCGGGCCGAAGAAGTACACGACGTTCCGGTGCGGCGACACCACCGGTTGCGCCAGGTCGGACCAGTTCGCCTCGCTGTCGGGCACCTTGATGCCGACCGGGGCGGTCCACAGGGTCCTTCCTGTGGTGAGCGAGTAGGAGGACGCCTGGCCCGCAAGGGACACGGAGATCAGACGGTCCCCGACGAGGGCCTTGGCGGCCGGCGTCCCCTGGACCGGGTAGGAGAGCGGGGTCTGCCTGCCGGAGCTGTCGACGACCGTCAGCCTCTCGGTCCTCGCCTTCTGCTCCTCCTCGAAGACCACGCTCGTCCGCTCCGGCATCCTGGTCAGGACGATGCGGTCCCCCCAGGTCCCGACGATCTGCTGCCTGCCGGGGAGGGACGTGACCTTGGTGGTCCGTCCGGTGGTCGGGTCGAGACGGAGGACCTCGGTCGGGCCGGGCTTCTTGGTCTCCGGTGAGCACAGCAGGTAGGGGACACCGCTCAGCGCCACCCGATCGCACCAGATGCCCTTGCCCCAGCTGTGGCGCCACTTCACCTTGCCGGTCCGCGGATCGACGGCCGACAGTGTCCGGTCGCTCGGGGTGTTGGCCAGGACCGCGCCGTCGATGAGCAGGACGGCCTGGTCGTCCCGGTTGTCGCTCGCCAGCTCCACCGACCACAGCACCTTGCCACTGCCGGTGTCCACCGCCATCAGGTCGGTGCCGGGGGCGTAGTTCCCGTCCGATCCCTTCTCGGCGGTGTGGGCGCGGTAGGCGTAGAGCACGCCGTCGCGCACGGCGACCGGTCGGCTGGACACGGACACGGACCCGGAGCCGTCGCCGATCGCCTTGAGTGTCCACAGCCGTTCGCCGGTGTTCGCGTCGAACTTCACGGCGTCGTACTTGTACCCGGCGCAGTACAGCGCGGAGCCGTCCACCAGGCAGCCCCGGTCGACGGCGCCCCGGGCGTCGGTCCGCCACGGCTGCCAGCCCTCCGACGACCGCGCCGCCGGCCGCGCCTGGTCGCCGCCCCCGCCGCCGAAACCGAACACCGCTCCTACGGTGATCGCGGCCACGGCCGCCGCCGTCCCCGCCACCTGCGAGAAGCGGCGCCGGGCGCGCCGCCGCAGCACCTTCTCGACCAGGTCGCCGGGCGCCCGTACGCGGTCCAGGTCGACGGCGTGCAGCGTCTCCCGGACCTTCTGCTCCACCAGTTCCGTCGTCATCCCTGAACCCCCTTCGGCGTGAAGCTGAGCCGCTGTGCATGTTCGTCCGCGAGTCCGGCGGGCCCCAGTTCCGGTACGAGGGCCCGGAGTTTGGCGAGCGATCTGTGTGCCGTGCTGCGCACGGTGCCGACCGGGCACCTCAGCAGCGCCGCGACCTCGGCCTCCGGCAGGTCCTCGAAGTAGCGCAGGACGACCACGGCCCGCTGGCGCTTCGTCAGTCGCGCGAGCGCCGCCCACAGCGCGATCCGCAGCTCGGACTCCGCCCCGGCGTCGGCGTCGGTGCCCGATTCGGGCAGTACGGGCACCGTCGTCTCCGCGCGGTGTCCGCGCAGCCGCCAGCGGTTGACCTGCTGGCGGTACATGACCTGGCGCACATACGCCTCGGGCTGCTCGATGCTCGACCAGCGTCCGTAGACCTTCATCAGCGCGATCTGCAGCAGATCCTCGGCTCCATGCCGGTCCCCGCCCGTGAGCAGCACCGCGAGTCTCAGCAGCGCGGTGGAGCGCATCGCTACGAACTCCCGGAACTCGTCGTGACTCGACGCTTTCATCAACCCTCCCCCTTCTCGGCACGCCTTACGACGTGCCGAGCCGCGCACCGCTATCCCTCGTCGAGGAAGATTGTGCGTCGGCCTCCGGGGAGAGAAGTAAGCGGCCGCCGAACGCACAGGTCCCCGCACCCTTTATGAGGGGGTGCGGGGACCTGTCTCCGGTCAGCGCAGTCCGGCGAAGAGGTCGTCCTCGGGTGTGGCCGTGCCGGTGGTGTCCCGGACGCGTACGAAGGTCTCCATGCCCATGAACTCGCCGAACCTCTCCTTGCCCATCTTGAGGAAGAAGATGTTCTCGCCCTGACTGGCGTGCGCGGCAAGCGCGTCGAACTTCTGACCACTGAACGCGGTGGTGTCCACCCACGTGGTGATCTCATCGTCGGGGAGCCCGATCTCGGCCGTGGCGGCGGCCTCGGCAGAATCCGGTTCGGGCATGTCCGGATGGAACTCGCGCATGATCTCGCCGAACCGCCGCATCATCGAGCGGGGCGCCGTGGTCCAGTACACCTTCGGCCTCAGCGCGGTCATGTCCAGCGCCGCCATCGTGATGCGGTGGGCCTGAATGTGGTCGGGGTGGCCGTAGAACCCGTTCTCGTCGTAGGTGACGACCACATCGGGCCGGTAGTGCTCCATGAGTTCCGCGAGCCGGGCCGCGCCCTCCTCCACAGGGGTCTGCCAGAAGGATCCGGGGGCGTCGTTGCTCGGCCAGCCGATCATCCCGGAGTCGGCGTAGTCCAGCATCTCCAGATCGCTGATCTTCAGAACGTCACAGCTCGCCTCGAGTTCTCGGCGGCGCAGCACGGCGACCGCCGCCGGGTCATGCCCCGGCTCACCCGGTTTGACGCCTCCTGGCCCGTCACCGCAACCGCCGTCGGTACACGTCACGAGAACCGTGCGGATGCCTTCCGCCGCGTACCGCGCGAGGACTCCTCCGGTTCCGGTGGCCTCGTCGTCGGGGTGAGCGTGAACGGCCATGAGCGTCAAGGGGTGGTCAGTCATGCAATAGCCCTTCTGCGGAAGTACGTGTCGGTCTCAGCGCGCGGTGAGGACTTCGCGCGCACGGAACTCGGATCGCGAGGGAGCGGACAAACGGACCGGTGATCCCCGCGCTCCCCGCCCTTCTGCCGGTGCAACCGGCTCGCCGGACGCGCTGTTCCCGGCGAGACCACTTGATTCTCCGGTCAGGGCCGGCTTTCCGCGGGCAGGCAGTCCCCGGAGGTGAAGAGCTGGGGCCAGGCGCTGTTCCCCTGGTACGCGGCGACGGTCCAGTGGGTGTAGTTCCAGCGCTTGTCGCGCTTGTACTCGGCGAGCAGCCTGGGGCAGGCGATTCTGGTGACGACGTCCTGGAAGTGGGACTGCTGGGCGCGGCCGGAGAGCACCCCGGAGCCGTCCAGGGCCCACACGTACACCATCTTGTCGACGGGATCGAAACCGAGGGTGATCGCGTCGTCGTGGTCGAAGGGCTCCAGGCCGTGGCCCTCGGCGACGCGCGTGTCCCAGGCGGCGGTGATCGCTTCGACCGTGTCACCGGCGACACGGATCTCGTCCTTGTCGGCGCTGGGCAGCTCGGCGGTGACGATGCCCTCGTCCGTGCCCTGGCGCTGTCCGGCCTCCTCGCTGTGGCAGCCGGTGGTGGCTCTGCCGAAACCTAGGATCGTGGCCTCGTCCTGGCCGTCGTGGTCCTTCCAGTAGACGGAGAACCTGCCGTACGGCCAGCTGCTCGGCGCGTCCTTGAGCCGGTGGGCCAGGGTGGTGCAGGCGGCCATCTCGCTCGCCCGCCGGAAGACCTCCTTGTAGTCGTCGGTGAGGGTGGAGATCGGGCCTCCGGTGACCATCACCGTCTGCGCCCGGCGGTTGAAGGTGACCGTGGGTTTCATGAACGACATGTCCTTCGTGGTGAGCATGGCGGTCACCTCGTCGACGATGTCGGCCGCGGCCTCCCGCTCCTCCGCGCCGGTGGCGTACCGGCTCGCGCCCCACTCACCGGGGACGGGCTGGGCCTCGTCGTCCGCGCGGGTGAAGGCGGGATCGGCCACCCCGGCGAGCGGGTCGGCCGGGACGGGCACGGCCCGTGGGTCGGTGACCGCCGGGCCGGTCGCCTCCGCGTCGGACACGGCGGAGGGTGACCGGCCGGCGCCCGCACCTGAGCCGCCAGTGCCTCTGGATGTCGTCGAGGCCGTCGCTCCGGCACCGTCCGCCGAATCCGTGCCGCTCCCGTCCTGGCGGAAGGCCAGTACGCCGCCGACGGTCGCGCCGACGACGGCCGCCGCGACCAGGACAGCGACAACGACCCGGCGTCGGGAGGGCCTTGCCGGAGGGCCGGGTGCCGGTACGGGCCAGGACGGGTCGTCGGTGGCCGGTACGGACCACAGCGCGGTGACCAACTCGCCGACCGACAGGAGAGCGTCACCCTCCGCCGCCGCCCTGTCGCCGGCGAGCAGCTGAGTGGACTCCGCGGCCAGCAGCCGCGCGCAGGCGTCGGCGGCCCCGGCGGCGTCCGGCCGCTCGGCGGGTTCCTTGGCGAGGGCCTTCTCCAGGATCTCCCTGAGCGCGTCGGGGACACCGTCGAGATCCGGCTCGCCGGACAGGACACGGTAGGCCACCGCCTCGGGAGCGCCGCTGCCGAACGGGAGCCGTCCGGTCGCCGCGTGGGCCACCAGCGCGCCCCAGGTGAACAGGTCGCCCTCGGCCGCGGTGACGCCGCCGCGGTAGTGCTCGGGGCTGATCCAGCCAGGGGTGCCGGTCAGGATGCCGGTCCGCGTGACGCTGGTGCCGTCGGCGGCGTGCGCGATGCCGAAGTCCAGGACGCGGGGGCCGGCCGGGGTCAGCAGCACGTTCTGCGGTTTGACGTCCCGGTGCACGACACCGGCGGCATGGATCGCCGCGAGGGCCTGTGCGGTGCCGGTGGCGAAGGCGTACAACGTGCCCTCGCTCAGCGGCCCGTGGGCGGCCAGATGCTGGGCCAGGGTGGGGCCCGGGGCGTAGGCGGTCGCCAGCCAGGGGGCGTCGGCATCGGGATCGGCCGCGAGGAGCGGCAGCAGGAACGGGCCCTGGACCAGGGCGGAGAGCCGCACCTCACGGCGGAACCGAGCCCGGAACTCCGGATCCCCCGCCTGCACGGGGTGGATCACCTTCACCGCCACCCGGGCGCCGTCGTCCGTGAGCGCGGCGTACACGGTTCCCATGCCGCCCGCACCGAGCCGGCCGACCACGCGGTACGGGCCGACACGGGAGGGATCACCCGGGCGAGCGGGCTGTATCCGCCCGACCGATCCAGCAGCGCTCACAGACAGTCCGATCGGTCGTGCGGGAGACGTTCGAGGCTGGATGATATCCGGCCGTGCACATCGGCCAGCTGTCGTTCTCCGGCGTGATGGCGGCGCTCCCCATGGACCTCGCCCCTGGGACGTCTGCACCGCCGACCGCCCCCGGCTCATCCGGTGCACTCGCGAAACCCGCTCCGACCCACTCCGCTCCAGGGATCGTGGAGAAGAGCCCACAGGGGTCGTGAAGCTGAACTCAGACGCGGTGCAGAGCTGTTGCACCCGTGCTGAAGATTGCCCCCCGAGGCCCGGAGCCTGGCCACAGCACGGCGCCCCGGCCAACGGCCAACGGCCAACGGCCAACGGCCAACGGCCAAGCGTACGCGGCGGGAAAGTCGGGTCCTGCGGACGCCTGCCGGGCTACGGCACGGCTACGACCTGGGCGGGACGGGGAACACCATGCAGCTGCTGGTGGCGTGGGCCAGCAGCCGGTCCTCGGAGTCGCGGAGCTCGGCCTGGGCCAGGGCGGTGCGGCGGCCGCTGTTGAGGACGGTGCCGATCGCACGGACCTTGCCGGTGCCTACGGTGACCGGACGCAGGAACTTCAGGGTCAGGTCGAGCGAGGTGTAGCCCATGCCCCGCGGCAGCACGGACTGCACCGCGCAGCCGGCCGCCGAGTCCAGGAGGGTGGCGTACACCCCGCCGTGGACGCTCCCGATCGGGTTGTAGTGCTCCTCGCCCGGCACCAGGACGAAGACCACCCGGCCGTGCTCGGCCTCCTCCAGGGTGAAGCCCAGGGTGGCGGCCACCGGAGGGGCTGGCAGCCGCCCGGCGAGCATCTCCCGGAGGAAGTCGAGTCCGCTGTGGTCACCGACGGCTCGTGCGGAGACGGTGGGGTCCTCCCACGCGAACGTACGTGACCTGCGCATTTCGACTCCCGGAGTAGCTGACTTCGCCAAATGAAGCTAGCTGGGTACACATCTGGCTGTCAATCGCGAAGTCAGCCTAGGATGAGCACATGAGGTGGCTGGAGACGAGCGCGGAGAACTGCACGGTCCACCGGACGCTGGATCTGGTCGGCGAGAAGTGGTCGTTGCTGCTGCTGCGGGACGCCATGAACGGCGTACGGCGTTTCGACGACTTCCGGCGCCACGTCGGGCTGTCCGAGGCCGTCCTCGCGGACCGGCTGCGCAAGCTGGTCGCGGCCGGGATCCTGGAGACCGTCGCCTACCGCGAACCCGGCAGCCGCACCCGGCGCGAGTACCGGCTCACGTGCAAGGGCTGGGACCTGTGGCCCGCGATGATCGCCCTCAAGCAGTGGGGCGACCGGTACACGGCCGACCCCGAGGGGCCGCCTCTGGAGGTGAGTCACGCGGACTGCGGCGACACCGTGCGGACGGTGGTCGTCTGCGAGGAGGGCCACGGACCACTGACCCCGCGGGAGGCCCGTACCTGCCCCGGACCCTCGGCGCGGTTCCTCGCCCGGACGGACGTCCGCGGTGACGAGAACCGGCCCGCCACGGAACGGTCTTGACCCTCTTCATCGTGAAGTGCGAGGTGACGTTCGTGACCCGGGGGACGGTCATCACCCGCCCGCTGAGGAACGCCTCGTGCGCGCCGAGATCGGCGACGGCCACCCGCACGAAGTAGTCCGCCGTACCGATCAGCAGCCCGAGCGCCACGCCTAGGGCAAGATGCCCAGGCCCGCCGAGAAGGAGTCGCGGACGCCCTGGGCGACTTGCGCCCGCCCTCACCATCGGCGTCCACCTGGCCCTCGGCCGGCGCACCCTCCTCGGCGTCGGCGTCGGCGTCGGCGTCGGCACCGGCCTCTGCGTCCTCCTGCTCAACGCCCTCTGACGCGTCAGGGCTTGACGTAGGTGCAGATGGCGAGCGGCGAGTCCGGGCCGTACGGGGCCGCGTCGGACCAGTCGCCCAGGCGGCGCTCCGGTTCGAGGCCGACGGCGCGGGCGTAGGCGTCGAACTCCTCCGGGGCGGTCAGCCGGGAGACCTCGGTGCCGACCCGGGTGGTGCCGTCGGACTCGTACCAGACGTGGGAGAGGTGCCACAGGGATCCCTCCGGCAGGAGGACGGAGTGGCTCTGCAGTCCGGTGCCCGGCTCCGGGTAGGGCGAGAAGTACGTGGCGCGGGCGCTGCCCTCGTGCAGGGCGATGACGGCCGGCTTGTTGTGGGTCTCCACGACCAACCGGCCGCCGGGAGCGAGCAGATCGGCGGCGCGCCCCACGGCCTGCCGTTGCTCCTCGGGAGTCAGCAGCATGGAGAGGGTGGCGCAGATCGCGTACACGAGCCCCGCGGTGCCGTCGGCGGTGTAGGTGCGGATGTCGGCGTGCACGGGCTCCACGGGGGTGTCCTCGGTGAGGTCGCGGCGCAGCAGGGCGAGCATCTCGGGTGAGGAGTCGACGCCGGTGATCCTGCCGACCCGGCGGGAGAGCGGGAGGGCGATGCGCCCGTTCCCGACGCCGAACTCGACCGTCCCCGAGGCCGGATCGGGGTGCAGCGAGGCCAGGAGGTCCACCTCGGCGACGACGGACGCGTCGTCGGGGAAGAGACGGTGGTACCAGCCGTCGAACTGCCGGCCGTAGCCGATGTCGTCGACGATGTCGGAAGTGGTGGACGTGGTGGATGTGCTCATGGGTGGTGCCTCCGTTTCTTGGGTGTCGTGGTCCTCGGATGGGCGTTCCGTCTGGCCTGGGAGCAGGCACCGAGCAGCACCACGAGGGCGACGCCGAGAACGGCGGGGGTGCTGACGGCCCGGGTGGCGAGGAGGAAGCCGACGATGCCGAGGGCTACCACGGACGGGATGAGCAGAAAATCGTTCATGAACTTCTCCTGTCGGGATGTCTGCTCCTGTCGGGGTGTCAGGACGCCAGGTCGCTGAGTTCCTGGAGCCGGGCGAGCCTGCGGTACAGCTCGCTGTGCCGGTGGAGTTCGTCGTGCGTGCCCACGGCGTGCACCCGCCCCCGGTCGAGCACGACGATCTGCTGGGCCTCGGTGACCGTGGACAGCCGGTGGGCGATGGCGATGACCGAGCAGAAGCCGGAGATCATCGCGATGCTGTCGCGCAGCGCGTTCTCCGACTCGGTGTCGAGGTTCGCGGTGGCCTCGTCCAGCAGCAGGAACCGGGGGGCCTGCAGCAACGTACGGGCGATGGCGAGGCGTTGGCGCTGACCGCCCGACAGTCCGGCGCCGCGGTCGCCGAGCGGGGTGTCCAGGCCCTGTGGCAGCGCGGCGATCACCTCGGTCAGGTTGGCCATGCGCAGTGCCTCGGCGATGTCCTTGTCGTCGGTGTCCGGCGCGCTGTAGGTGAGGTTCTCCCGGACGGTGCCGCGCAGCAGGGTGTGGTCCTGGTCGACGTAGCCCACGATGGACCGCAGCCGGTTGAGCGGCAGGTCGGTGATGTCCGTGCCGTCGATGCGGATCACGCCGGACACCGGGTCGAAGAGCCGCTCGATCAGCTGGAAGACCGTGGACTTGCCGCCGCCGGAGGGACCGACGACGGCGGTCAGCCCCTCGGCCGGGACGGTGAAGGAGACCCCGTCGAGGACGATCTTGTCGCTGCCCGGATAGGAGAACCGGACACCGTCGAAGGTGAGTCCGGGCTCGTACCCGCGCGCGAACGAGCGGGCGGCGCGCGGCCGTTCCGCCGGCCGGCCGTTCTCCGGTTCCGTCTCGACCTCGATCTTGCCCAGTTCCGCGAGCCGTTCCACCGAAGCCCTGCCGATCTGGAACTGCGCGATCGACTCGAACAGCGTCAGCAGCGGCGCCACCAGATAGAACAGATAGAGGATGAACGCCGTCAGATCGGCGGTCGGCATGGCCCCGGTCGCGGTGCGGGCCGCGCCCAGACCGATGACGACCGTCAGGGCGAGCTGTGTGCCGATGCTCATGGTCGGGTCGAGCAGCGACGACATCACCGTCACCTTGATCCCTGACTTCCGGGCCCGCCGCGCGATGGCCGCGATCCCCTCGGTCTCCCTGGCCTCGGCCCGCGACGCCTTCACGGTGGGCATCGCCCCCAGCACCCGCAGCAGGGCGGTGCCGAAGGTACCCAGGTCGGTCTGGTTGCGCACCGACACCCTGCGCACCCCGCGCGCCAGGAAGATCGAGACGACACTGGTCGCGCCGAGGCAGACCAGGGTGGCGGTCAGCAGCACGGTGTCGATCCAGGCCATCAGCACGATCCCGCCGACGACCAGGAAGCTGTTGTTGAGGATGCTGTCGATCGCGTGGGTCATCGTGGAGCGGGCCAGCATCGTGTCGCTGACCATCCGGGAGAACACATCACCCTGCTGCAGACCGCTGTAGGCCTTGAACCGGGAGCGCAGCAGCCGTGCGGCCAGGGTCCGGCGGATGTCGTAGACGATGTTCTCCCCGGCCAGCCCGATGACATACGAGTGGGCCGCGCCGAGGAGCGCGTCGGCGATGAACAGCGCCGCACCCACCATGATCGGGCCGGTCAGCGAGCGGCCCTCACCGACGGCGGCGACCAGGCCACCGATGACGGCGGGCTGGGCCAGGGACGTGGCGGCGCCGACCAGACCGAGGAAGATGCCGAGCAGGACCAAGCGGCGGTGCCGCCCCATGGCCCGCCATGGTTTGGCTCCCTCGCCCCACAGCAGATGCAGATTGAGCTGGGGAACCGCCCGGTGGGCGGCGCGCCGCCCGGCACCGGCGCCGGTCTCCTTCTCCAGGTTCACCGGCGGGTCCTGCGGGCGAGTGCGCCGTCCCCGGCCGGCCGGACGGTCACTCATCGCGTGCCCCCGGTCCCGCGGTGGCCGCCCGCTCCCGGTTCACTCGTGCTCCCTGCCGTCCTCGTCCGGTTCGGCGCGGTCCTTGGCGAGCCGCAGGCCGGCCTTGAGCAGGCCCACGGCGAGTATCAGGAGGCCGAGGAGGATGAAGGGGGTTGCGTTGTCCATGGTCACACCTTCGCGGGGGACTTGGCCGGGGTCCGCGTCAGCGGGGTGCCCGGGGCCTGCGGATCGAGGGGGACGAACGGGGAGACGAACATCAGCTCGGGGCGGTGGCGCGTGTCGAAGCCGGTGGCTCGGGCCAGGGCGAACTGGAAGCCCCGGATCTCCTCGGTCACCGGACCCTCCGACCTGATGAGGACGCGCAGGTGCTCGGTGACCATCCGGTATCCGGGCGTGCGTGCCGCGGCCTCGAAGCCGCCGAACTCCAGGGTCGGCATGATGTCGGCGCACGCGTCGAACACCCCCTTGTCCGCACGGCGCGTGGGGAACCACACGATGTGCTGGGGCTTGCGCGTCTCGGTCGAGAACGCATCCCGCCAGGGGGAGGCGCTGCCCTCGACGTCCACCGTGCGGTACAGGAAGTGACTGTCGTGCATGCACGGATTGGGAGCGAAGAACCTCCAGTTGGGCACCAGCGAGAGGATGTCCTTCGAACGGAACCGGGAGAACTGCTCGAAGGGGTGCTGGCCCGCGACGGTGACGAGCAGCATGGCGGCTCCGGCGATCCTCCAGGCCGCGCCTTCGCCGGTGAACGGGTTCCGCAGTGAGGGGCGGCGTGGCGTGCTCATCGTGCGGCCTCCTTGCCGAGCGTGACGGATCGGCTGCGCCGGGGTGCCCGGGTGCCCTCGTCGAGGCGCTGGAAGAACGCGAGGACGCGGTCCGTGACCTGGTTGGCGAGACGGCTGTTGAGCAGCAGCGTGTCGTGCCCCGCCCCCTCGACGACCACCGTCTCGCTGGGCGCCCCGCGGTGGGCCTCGGCCAGTTCCCGGTGCATCAGCAGCTGGTCGGGGTCGCGGTCCACGGTCCGCTGCGCGGAGATCACCAGACCGGGTACGCCCTCGATCGTGGGGAGTCGGCCGGGGTACGCCGCGAAGTCCTCCTGCAGCGCCTTCCATTCGCGGCGGGCCGCGTACCACATCCGCGCGTCGGCGTACTGGGCGAAGACCTTCTCCTGGTAGGCGGCGGGCAGTTCACGGATCCACCACGGGTGGGTGAGCAGGGCTCCGGTGCCCAGGCGCAGGGCCCGGCTCATGGACGCGAAGGTACCGCCCAGGCCGGCGCCGGTCACTCGCTGCTGGGCGGAGCGGTTGAACTGGTCCGGGTGCGAGGAGTCGAGGTACACGACACCGTGCACCCGGTCGCCGAGGTGCCGGGTGGCCCGGCGGACGAGCTCCCCGCCGATCGAGTGGCCGACCAGGATCACCTTGCGGTGCGGTGCCACGGCGCCGTTCACCAGGTCGACGAGGTCGTCGACCGACTCCGACAGCCGGTAGACGGTGGTCGCCCTGCGCCGACTGCCCGCGTATCCGGCGCGGGCATAGGCGATGACGCCGTACGGGGTCTCGTGGGACAGGCGCTCGCTGATCCAGGCGTAGTGCTCGCTGGTGGACAGCAGGCCCGCGGCGAGCACGAACACCGGGCGCTCGCCGTCACCCACCGACATCTCCTCGTACTGGAGCCGGTTGCCGTGCCGGGTCGTCAGTACGCGGGAGGTCCGCCAGCCCTCGGTGGCGCGGATGCGCCGCTGGACGGCGGTGCCGGCCGCCACCGCCGTCGCCCCGGCGAGCAGGGTGAGAGCGGCCGGCAGGGCGCGGTCGTCGCGTCCCGCGACGGCCGGGTGGCTGCGGGGGGCCGCCGTGTAGGCGACCAGGGGGTGCATCGCGGGGAACGCGGTGGCGAACCTGCCGAGCCCCATGAAGTAGCCGTTGGCAAGGTGGAAAGCGGCGGCGCTCGCGAGGACGGGACGGGTCAGCCGGCCCTCCTTGAGATAGGCCAGCGGGAAGAGGCACTCCAGCGCCAGCACACTGTGGGCGAGCAGCCTGGCGGCCCGGGGGTTGCTCCGGATCCATGAGTGCATGCCCTCGTGGCCGTAGGTGTGGGTGCGCATCACGCCGGACAGGGCGGAGCCGTCCCGCCAGTCCGGGCCGAGCAGCTTGACCCAGCCGGAGACCAGGTAGGAGAGGTTGGACTGCAGGGCGACGTACCAGAGCAGCGCGTCCTTGGCGGCCGGGGAGGGCACCAGCCGGGCGCCGCCGGTCGCGAGCTGGACAAGGGTCGCCACCTGGTCGGCGCCGTCGCTGCCGTAGTGCTGACGGGGGCCGAGCAGAGCGGAGGTCGCTCCCAGGAAGAGGCTGCCCGCCCCGCGCCAGTTCGCCCTGCCCGGCAGCAGCATCGCGGTGGCGACCCCGGCCCGCGTGAGATGCAGGGCCGTCGTGGTCCGTGGCCCACTGACGACGTCGACCAGCCGACGCAGCAGGGGATTCGCGTGCGCGATGCTGTCCTTGGCGATCTCCCAGTCGTTCATGCCCCCCTTGCCCATCTCGTGGCGCTGGGTGAGGTATTCGAGGGACGAGGTGAGGCTCGTCGCGGCGGCCAGCCGCTCCGACAGCCCCAGCGCACGGTCACGGCCGACCGGCAGCGGGCTGAACACCGCGGAGGCGACCTTGCTCGGCACCGCGGAAGTGATCCTTCGGACGCGTTTCATGGAACCTCTTTTCCTGATACTTTTGAGCACGTTTTTTCGCGTGCGACGGAACCCGCTGCCGGACCAGAACAGCCCTCTGGTCCGACAGCGGGTTCCTATGAGTTCACCGCCGGTCGTCAGACCGCGGGCGGCGGGCCACCGGCGGCGGCGAGAGCGGCCGCGTTCTGGGCGTTGGCCTCCGCCGCCAGGTTGTTCGCCTCCGCGGCCTGGGCGACACCGACCACGGCGCCGATGCCGGCCGCGGCGGCGCCGAGCCCCTCGGCCGCCTGGGCGATCCGGCCGATCCGCGCGATGCGCGGGGTTCCCAGGGTCGGGCGAGCGGCGACGTAGACGACACCCTCGACGGGGATTTCCACGCTGTTCAGCGCGTTCTCGGTGCTGCTCATTTCTTTTTCCTTTCACGTTCGGGGCTTCGGAATTTCTTTTCTCCCGGTGCCCTTCTGGAGAAAACATTAGGCTCTCGCCGACCGCCTCCGCATCGATAAAAATGCCTATTCTCGGCGCCGTCCTTCGGGTGGCCTGAATTCCATGGGAACGGTCAACGGAGAACGGAGAACGGAAAAGGCCTGGACCGATTCGGCCCAGGCCTTTCAGGAACGGGTGCGCTCAGGTCTTGCCGTGTCGCCGCCCGAGGTGACGCAGGGCGGACGCGGCGGCGTTCGCGCCGCACATGCCGTGGGCGCCGGCGCCCGGCGGCGTGGCCGCCGAACAGATGAACATGCCCGGCACGCCGGTGCTGTAGGGGTCGAGCGCGGCGCGAGGGCGCATGACCAGCTGGAAGGCGGTGTTCGCCCCGGCGACGATGTCACCGCCGACGTAGTTCGGGTTGTACTCCTCGAACGCGGCCGGCGGGCGGACGGCCATGTCCAGGACCCGCTCGCGGAAGCCGGGCGCGAAGCGCTCGATCTGCGCGACGATCGCCTCCGTGGCGTCGCCGTCGTAGCCGTGCGGCACGTGCGCGTACGTCCACACGGGATGGAGGTCGCCCTTCGAGCGCCGGGGGTCGGCCAGATACTGCTGCCCGACCAGCACGAACGGCCTCCGAGGCATACGGCCGGCGTGCACGGCCCGCTCGGTGGCGGCGACCTCCGCGTAGGGCCCGCCGAGGTGGACGGTGCCCGCCCGGCGGGCCGCCTGGTTGGTCCAGGGCACTCCGCCCTGGACGGCGAAGTCCACCTTGAAGGCGCCGGGGCCCTGGCGGTAGCGCCGGTAGGCACGGGCCACCCGGACCGGCAGCAGATCCCCCAGGATGTCGGCCACCGTCCCGGGGGCCACGTCGAAGAGGGTCAGGTCGGCCGGGGGCAGGTCGGCCCGGGAAAGCACGCGCGTCCCGGTCTCGACGCGACCGCCGAACTCCGTGAGCTGGGCGGCCAGCGCGTCGCTGATCGCCCGGGAGCCGCCGGCGGCCACCGGCCAGCCGTGCCGATGGCCGGCGGCGATGATCGTCAGGCCGATCGCGGCGCTCGCGGGCCGGTCGAACGGGCGGAAGGCGTGTGCGGCCACGCCGGCGAAGAGGGCACGGGCGCTCTCGGACCGCCATCGCCGGGCCACCGCCGCGGTCGGCAGCAGGGCCTGCGGTCCGAAGGCCGCGAGGCGCACGGGATGGCGCGGCACGTGCGCGAGGGGGCGCATGAGGTCCTCGGCCAGCGCGTCGTAGCCGTCCACGAGCGGCCCGAAGGTCCGCCGCCACCTGCGGCCGTCGCCCTCGGGGAGACCCTCCGCCGTCTCCTCGACCGACCGGTGCAGGACCCCTGCCTCGCCGGAGTCCAGCGGATGCACGCAGTCGATCTCCGGCAGGCACCAGGTCAGCCCGTGGCGGCCGAGGTCGAGGCTCCGCAGGAAGGGCGAGCCGACGGCCATGGGGTGGGTGGCGGAGCAGTGGTCGTGCAGGAGACCCGGTGTCAGTTCGCTGGTGCGGGTGCCCCCGCCGATGGTGTCGGCGGCTTCGAGGACGGTGACCTCGACGCCCTCCCGGGCGAGGAACACGGCCGCGGCGAGACCGTTCGGACCGCTGCCCACCACGACGGCCGTAGTCATACGTCTCCTGCGTCCGCTCGACGATCGCGCCGGTCTGCCCGGCGCGCGGTGGTGCACGGTGCGCGGTGGTGCACGGAAAAGAATTGAACGGGCCCGCGAAGGGCCCGTTCGGGCCGATTCACCACTCTGCGGGACGAAGGAAGGCCGTCCCGGCGCCTTTGGCTCTCCCACGATAGAGCGATCGGCCGTCCCGGCGCGATTCGCAGAATTGCCTAATTCACGGCCCCCGGATCGCCTAACTGGCGTCCCAGTTCATGTCCGGTTCGGGCTCGGAGGGTGCGTGCGGCTTCGCATGGCGTCCGGAGGATCGACGGGAGACCGGACCCGATGCGGAACCCGGCGCGGCGCCCTCCTCGGATTCCTGGAGCTCGGCTTTCGGGAGCACCGGGAAATGCGCGATGAGCCACCAGCCACCCTCGTCGTCCGGCCCAGCCGTCAGGGAGCCGCCAACCGCCTCCGCCCGCTCCCGCAGCCCGATCAGCCCGTAGCCGCCACGACCGCCCGTGGGACGGGAGACCCGCCCCGTGGGCCCCTCGTTGTAGACGTCGACCCGCAGCAGGTCGTCGCGGGTGCGGTGGACGCGCACCGTGGCCTGGGTGCCCGGAGCGTGCCGCCGTACGTTGGTCAGCGCCTCCTGCACCACCCGGTGGACCGCCGAACCCACCTCGGGCAGCAGACCGCTTCTGCGGGCGGCTCCGGTGATCTCCAGCTGGGCGGTCGAACCGTCGCCCTGGCTGCTGAACTCCGAGACGAGCTTTGCGAGTTCGCCGTACGGCTCCTCGGGGCGTTCGAGGGAGACCTGTTCGCCGTCCTCGCGCAGCACCCGGATCAGACGGCGCATGGAGTCCATGGTCCGCTGCCCGGCCTCGGCGATGTTGCCCAGGATGGGGCCGACCTGGTGGGGCTCGCTCTCGTGGACGACAGTGGCGGCGTGCGCCTGCGCGATGATGCCCGTCACGTGGTGGGCGACGAAGTCGTGCAGTTCCCGGGCGAGTTGGATCCGCTCGGCGAGCCTGACGGCGGCGATCGTGCGCCGGCGCCGGGCGTCCAGGGTGCGCAGGTAGCACCCCGCGCCGACGGCGCCACCGACCGCGAACGTCAGCAGGAACGGGTACGTGAGGGTGATCCCCATACCTCCTGTGCGCAGGGGCTCGTCGATGACGCTGGCCCCCATCGCGGCGGCCAGCGCGAAGGCGACCCGGGGTCGGGCCACCTGGCGGCAGGTGCGGGCGATCAGGACCAGCATGCACGCCGTCTCCAGGAGCCCCCACTGGGGCATGGCCCAGCCCGTCAGGGAGATGCTCAGGGTCACCGTCGACGAGACGGCCGCGGCGGCCCCGGTACGCCAAGTGATGCTCAGCCGTGATTCGGGCACGAGCACCAGGGCCAGGGCGGCGGGGCCCGTCACCAGCGGCAACCAGTCGAGAGGGCCACGATGGTGCGACACGATGATGCCGACGTCGAGCAGCCACAGCACACCCAGCGCCGGGTACAGGGCGTGGCGGTCCAGCCGTCGCGCGGGTAGCCGGGGGCGGCCGTGGTGGTGCGGCTGGGTTGCTCGTGCCGAGAGTGCCCCGAGTGACGAAGTTGTCATAGAACCGGAGGCTAGGCATGTGCATGCCTCCCCGGCAGAAGGTGGATCAATGTGTGGGAAGCGTCATAGATCCATTACAGGGCGTTCGGGGAATCCCCGTCAGTGCCCGGTCCGTACCATCCCGTTGGCCCAGGCCCAGGCGGCCACCTCGACGCGGTTGCGTACGCCGAGCTTGTGGTGGATGTGCCCCAGATGTGTCTTCACGGTGGACAGCGACAGACACAGCTCGTCGCTGATCTCCTGATTGGTCCGGCCCACCGCGACCAGACGGGCCACCTCCAACTCCCGTGCGCTGAGCGAGGATTCGGTCACCCCGGTGCCCTCCGCCGGGGTCGCCGACCGCTCCTCCAGATGCTTCAGCAGCCGGACCGTCACCGCGGGCGAGACCAGTGCGTCACCGCGGGCCGCCGCCCGCACCGCCTCGATCAGCAGCGCGGGCGCCGCGTCCTTGAGGAGGAAGCCGCACGCTCCGTTGCGCAGAGCGATGTTGAGGTAGTCGTCCTGGTCGAAGCTGGTGACCACCACCACCTGGGTCGGGTGTGTGGCCCCCGGTCCGGCCAGCAGCCGGGTCACCTCCAGCCCGTCCAGCTTCGGCATCCGGATGTCCACCAGACACACATCCGGCCGCAAGGCGCGCGCCGCCTCCACGCACGCGAGTCCGTCGGCTGCCTCTCCGATCACCTCGATTCCCTCCTGGGCGTCGAGGATGAGACGGAAACCGGCCCGGATCAGATCCTGGTCGTCGGCGATCATCACACGTGTGGGGGTGCTGCTCACGCGGCCGAGCATGCCATGGATCATCCGCCCGGTCCGGCGGTCCCGGGAAGCGGACGGGCGAACTCCCATGCCGAATCGGGCGGTTGGCGCTTACCCGGCGAAAGTTCCGCCCCGGAGCGAGGGACCGAGGCCGATCGGCCGATGACTACCGCCAGGTATCGGTCGAATGGTCGATGGCCGTTGCCCGGGTGTCACGGAAGAGTCACAGCGCAGCCAACGAACGACAGCGGGTCCTCGACCCCTACTTTGAACAAGGCAGGCACCCATGACAGTGGACAGCTCCGGCCGACTCAGCGCCCGGGAAATGGAGATCCTCCTTCTGGCAGCCCACGGCATGTCGGATGCGGACATGTCCCGTGAGCTGTCGATCTCACCCCGCACGGTAGCCTCCCATATGCGCAGCATCCGGGAGAAGTTGTGCGCGAAGAACCGTACGCATCTGGTGGTCACCGCGTTGCGCGCGGGAATCCTGGCGCTGCGCACGGACCGCACGGACAGGACGGCCTGGACGGACGGCATGGGTGAAACGTTCCGCTTGACTGGCCGGAGCGGAGTCCGGGCCCGGCCCGCCGGCATCGCGTGGCAGGTGGCTGAGCGTCGCATCTCCGAGTACCGGACACATCGAGTGCCCCGGCCCTAGCGCGGCCCGGGGTGCGTGTGCGTCAGTTGCCGAACCAGGGCGGCGGCTTCGATCGCTGCCGTGACGGTGATCGTGCTTCTCTGATGGACAGCAGAAAACAATCAGGGCGGACCGTGCGGGCTCAGGGCGCGCCGTCGACCGGCAGTTCCAGGCGCAGCTCGTAGCCACCGTCGCCCAGATGCCTGGAGGTGACCGTGCCGCCGAGGAGTTCGGCCCGCTGGCGCAGACCGATCAGGCCGTGGTGGGCGCCTGGCAGCGAGAGGGCCGGGCGGCTGGGCGCGGTGTTCGTGACGGTCACCCGCAGCGTGCCGTCCTCCTGGCGCATCCGGATGGTGGCGGTGGCACCGGGGGCGTGCTTGCGGATGTTGGTGAGGGCTTCCTGCACGGTGCGGTAGACGGCGCGCTGGACGGGCGGCGGCAGATCGCCCGGCAGGTCCGTCCGCAGGTCGGTGTCGATGCCGCTGCCGGCGACCAGCCGGTCGAGATCCGCGAGCGAGGGCTGCGGGGTCAGTTCGGTGGGGCGGCTGCCGGAGGCCCGCAGTATGCCGACCATGTGCCGCAGCTCGTCCAGGGTCTGCACGCTCAGCCGCCGTATCGTGGCGGCCGCCTCCTTCGCCTCCGTGTCCCGGCTGCCCACCTGGAGGGCTCCCGCGCGCACGGCGATCAGACTGACCTGGTGGGATACGGCGTCGTGCATCTCCCGGGCGAGCTGGGCGCGTTCCTTCGCCAGAACGCCCTGCGCGATCAGCAGCCGTTCGTGCTCACGTGCCTCGGAGACCTCGACCAGACGCAGCGACAGCTCCCGGCGGGCCTGGACGAGTCGGCCGAGGAAGAGGGGCGCGGTCGCCTGCGCCACGCTGTAGGAGAGCGGGATCAGGGCCTGGCGGTCGTCGATGTCGGTGAACTCCGGTGACGGCCACGACCACCAGGTCAGGTCGCAGACCGTGAACCCCAACGCGCACACGGCCAGCGGCACCCGGTGGTGGGTGCGCGAGGCGAGGGTGTACAGCGCCACCAGCGTGGCGAACACCGCGTCCGTGAACAGGGCGGTCGGCAGGGCGAGCAGGAAGGTCGGCAGCGGCAGCCGGCGGCGCACGACGAGCGCGAAGGCCGCGAGCAGGGCGGCGGCCAGCTCCTGGGGGTGATGGGGGCCCACGTCGTGGATCCACACGTCCGCCAAGGAGACCGTGACGAGCACGGCATCCGTGATCCAGGGACTCAGGGCGCCGGAGACGGCCCTCATCCGGCGCCACGGACGCGGGGCGCCGACGAGAGCCGTCATCCGGTGCCACGGACGCGGGGCGTCGGAGAGGGGCCTCATCCGGACTCCCGTCCGGGTCCGCCGCCGGCGGAGCGCGACCGCCTGAGCAGACCCGCGCGTTCGGCCAGCAGTGCCGCCTGCACCCGGCTGCCCACCTCCAACTTGGTGAGCAGCGCGCTCACATGGTCCTTGACCGTGCCCGTGCTCAGATGCATCCGGTCAGCGATGTCGGTGTTGGACAGCCCCTCCGTGATGAGGACCAGGACGTCCCGCTCACGTTCGGTCAGCCGGTCCACGAGCCGGACGGCGGCCTCCCGGAGCCCGTTGTCCAGATAGCCGTCGACGACGGTCCGGGTCACCCGGGACGACAGCGCCACCCCACCGGCCGCCAAGGTGCGTACGAGATACGGAAGTTGCTCCGGATCGGTGTCCTTGAGGAGGAAGCCCGCTGCTCCCGAGCGGAGGGCGGCCGCCACGTACTCGTCCATGTCGAAGGTGGTGAGCATGGCCACCACGGGAGGGCGGGGGAGTCTCCTGAGTTCGGCGAGGACGGTCAGCCCGTCCACGTCCGGCATACGGATGTCCAGCAGGACGACCTCGGGGCGCAGCTCCCGTACGGCGTGCACGGCCCGGCCGCCGGGGACCGCCGCGACCACGTCGATGTCGTCCGCGGAGTTGAGGATGTGCTCGAAGCCCGTACGGATCAGGGCTTCGTCGTCGACCACCAGTACCCGGATCACCCGTGCCCCGCTCGTCGTCGGACCACCAATGGACTTCTGCTGGAACCGCTACGACGCCCGAAGTCGCCGCCAGGTTCCCATTCCTCCCCATTTCTGGTCACCTGGCGGGGAGGACTCCGGCTGTTCGGCGGGGACGTTCCAGCCACCCGCCGGATGGGAACGCGCCCCTCGCGCCCCCGACGCTGAAGGCCATGACACCAGACACGTCACCGGACCTGTCGTCCCCACCGGCCGCCGCGCCGGCACTCGCTTCCGCCGCGGCCCCGGCTCCCGCCCCGGCCTCCGCAACCGCAGAAGCCCCCCAAGGGCCGTCCACCGGGCGGCTGGTCGGCATCGATCTGGCCCGGGGGCTCGCGGTCTTCGGCATGTACGCCGCGCACGTCGGTCCGGAGCCGGCGAACGGCGGGCCGCTGGGCTTCGTGATGGAACTGGCGCGGGGCCGTTCCTCGGCGCTGTTCGCGCTGCTCGCCGGGTTCACCCTGGTCCTGATCACCGGGCGCCCACACCCCCGCACCGGGCGCGCCGGACGGCAGGCGGTCGCCCGGATGGTCATCCGTTCCCTCGTCCTGATCGTGCTCGGGTTCGCCCTGACCGCCCTCGACACCGACGTCGACGTGATCCTCGCCTTCTACGGGCTGACCTTCCTCGCCGTCCTGCCCTTCCATCGCCTGCGCGTCCGGACTCTCGCGCTCCTTGCCGCCGCGGGCGCGCTCGTCATGCCCCAAGTCATGTACGGGGTACGGCTGTCGATCGAGGACGGCGACTGGGCGGACGCGATCGTCGCCACCGACCCGCTGGCCCGGGTCAGCGACACGGACGGCCTCATGGAGTTGCTGTTCACGGGCGAGTACCCGGTGCTCACCTGGATGTCGTTCATGCTGGCCGGCATGGCGGTGGCCCGGCTCGACCTCACCTGCGCCGCTGTCCGCACCCGACTCACCGCGGCCGGGGGCGCGTTGACCGTCCTCGGCTACGGAGGCTCCTGGCTGGCCCTGCGCCTCGTCCCGCACGCCCGAGCCACCGTCGCCGCCGCAGCGGACGGCGACGGGGCCGCCTCGGCCTGGTGGTCCGACACCGTCGGCTACCTCGTCGACGACACCCCGGCGGCCTGGCTCCTGGTGGGCGCGCCGCACAGCCAGACGACCTTCTCCATCCTCGGCAACACCGGTGTCGCGCTGCTCGTCGTGGTGCTGTGCGTGACGGCCGTGGACCGACTGCCCCGCTGCGCGCGCCTCGCCCGGCCCGTGTGCGCCGTCGGCATGACGGCCCTGACGGCGTACGTCCTGCACATCCTCGCCATCCGGGAGTTCGGCATGGAGGAGGAGACCGGCCCGGCCCTCCTCGACCTCTTCCTCTACAGTGCGGTCGCCCTGCTGCTCGCCACCGCTTGGACCCGGTGGTTCCGCCGTGGACCGCTGGAACACCTGCTGCACGTCAGCACGCTCCCGGCGCGCCATGTGAAGTGACCGCATCGGGCGACATCCGGGCGAACTTCGGCCGAACCACGGCCGTTTCACCGCGTCCGCATGGACAGCTCACGTCCGTCTGCGCGCAAGCTTCTCTCCGCACCATCGACTTGGCCCGATCACCGACCCGGCCCCGCCCCTCGACGGCAGTCAGAACCCTCGACGGCAGTCAGGACCACCGACGGCAGTCAGGACCACCGACGGCAGTCACGACGGTAAGGAAGCGAACGCCTGTGAGAACGCCCCGCACTGCTCGGAGAGCCGCCCTTCTCGCCTCGGTCACCGCGCTCACCACCTTCCTCGCGGCGACCCCCGCCGGAGCGGGGACGGTAGCGCTCCCGACGGTGACCGCGAGGAGCGAGTCCGCCGCGCTGTACGACGACGAGGCCGGCGGCAACTCCGACGCCGACGACCCGGCGATCTGGCGCGACCCCGCCGACCCGGACCGCAGCCTCGTCGTCGCCACCGCGAAGGAGGGCGGTCTGCGTGTCTACGACCTGGACGCCCGCCTCGTGCAGTCCCTCGCCGCACCCAAGCCGCCGACACCGGACGACGCCCCGGGCCGCTACAACAACGTCGACCTCGTCACCGGCCTGCGCACCTCCGCGGGCCGGGCCGACGTGGCCGTGGTCAGCGACCGTGGCAGCGACCGGCTGCGGATCTACCGCATCGACCCCACCCGCCCGGACGGTCCGCTGACCGATGTCACCGACCCGGCCGCCACCCCCGTCTTCTCCGCCGACCAGGCCGAGATCAACGACCAGCGCACCGCGTACGGCCTCGCCACCTGGACGGACAGGGCCACCGGCCGGTCCTACGCCCTGGTCAGCCAGCGCGAACGCACCCGCCTCGCCCTGCTGGAACTCCTCCCGGCGGCGAACGGCAGGGTCGGCTACCGCAAGGTCCGCACCCTCGACCTGCCCGCCTCCTTCCGGCTGCCCAACGGCACCCGATGGAGCCCCTGCGCCGAACCCGGTGAACTCCCGCAGGTCGAGGGCATGGTCGTCGACCCCGCCACCGGCACCCTCTACGCAGGCCAGGAGGACATCGGCATCTGGCGGCTGCGCGCCGACCTCACCGGCAAGCCCGTCCTGATCGACAGGACCCGGGAGTACGGCGTCCGCGGCACGTACGACGAGGAGGCCGAGGAGTGCGTGCCCGGCGCCGACCCCGGCTACGGCGGGAAGCGGTTGTCGGCCGACATCGAGGGTCTGACGCTCTATCAGGACCGCGACGGGGACGGCTACTTGCTCGCCTCCAGCCAGGGCGACGACACCTTCGCCCTGTACGACCGTGAGGTGAGCGAGGGCAACGAGTACGAGGGCGGCTTCCGTGTCGGGGCCGCGTCGGACACCCTCGACGGGGTGCAGGAGTGCGACGGCGCGGCCGTCCTCAACGCCCCGTTGGGCAGCCGCTACCCGCGCGGCCTGCTCGTCGTCCAGGACGGCCAGGAGACGCCCGGGGTCCCCGACGGCGAGGGCGGCACGCGCACCGCGACCGGCTTCAAGTTCGTCGACCTCGGTGAGCTGGAGGACGCCGCGGACCTGTAGCGCGGTCAGCCCTCTGCCGCGCCGAGGGGATCCTCCCGGGTGAGCCCGTCGACCTTGTCCATCGCCTCGTCCGTGAGTGCCACGAGGTGCCGCCCTGTACCGGGACTACTCCTGCTTCTCGCCGGAGGCGAAGCGCGAGATGATCAGTGCGACGATGATGATCGCGTCATTGAGGAACTGGTTCCACAGCGGCGGCACCCCGGCCAACGTCATGACGTTGACGACGAGTTGCAGGGTCAGCAGACCGGTGAGCGCGCCGAAGACCGATCCCTTGCCGCCGTTGAGGCTGACCCCGCCGATGACGGTGGCGGCGAAGACCTGGAAGATCCAGCCGCTGCCCTGTTCGAGCCCGCGGCGAGTGTCTCCGGCGGTGTCCCACGTCATGCTCGTGGCGGGGTCGGTGACATCAGTGGTGGCGGACATGGCTCCCTTCCGTGCTCTTCAGTGGCGTCGGCGGGGACGACGGGCGGATCGCCGGCGGAGCCGTGCGCGCCGGTGCCGGAGGTCTCGGCCCGGTCGGCCACCCCCTCCATGGCGGCGACCACCTGCTCGTCCCTCCAGCCACGGTCGAACTCGGCGACCGCCCGCTCGTGGAACATCACCACGAGCCGGTCGCACACCTTCAGGTGGTCCAGTTCGTCGGAGACGATCAGCGCGGCCTTCCCGCCGTCGGAGACCTGCTGGATCCGGCGCAGCAGGAACTCCTTGGACTTGACGTCCACGCCGTTGGTGGGGCGGATGGCCACCAGGATCTGGGGGTCGGTGGCCAGGGCACGGGCGACGACGACCTTCTGCTGGTTGCCGCCGGACAGCGCCGAGAGGGGGGTGGATCCGCGGTGACGGTGAGCGTCGCGTTTTCGGCCACGCTGCGGTTGTTCGGCTCTTGCGATTCCTCCGATGTATCTAGGGCATCGAGGATGCTACGACGGCATTGCTGACCTGACAAAAGGTTGTCCAGCAGGAATTCGACCGTCTGTCCGGGCGACGCGGTCCGCACTCCGGCGGGCTCCGGTGGCGGCTAAGTCAGACATGTCGGATCTATGAGCGGTGGAAGCTCGGCTGTGGCCACATGCATCCGAGGGATGCGTTGTCAGGATGTCGAACTGCACCTAAAGTCGCGGTGCACCATTCCTCCGATGAATGAATGAACCCCATGGCAAGGGAGCTGTCCCAATGAAACTGCTACGCGTCGGCGCCCCGGGAGAGGAGCGGCCTGTTGTGCGCACCGATGATGGCGGGTTGCTGGATCTGTCGTCCGTGGCCGGTGATATCGACGGTGCTTTTCTCGCGTCCGGGGGTCTCGACCGGGTTCGGGCGGCGGTTGAGGCGGGAGGGCTGCCTGTGCTTGATGCCGGGGGGTTGCGGGTGGGTGTCCCGTTCGCCCGTCCCGGCAAGGTGATCTGTGTGGGGCTCAATTACCGCGATCATGCTGCGGAGACGGGTGCTGCTGTCCCGTTGCGTCCGGTGGTGTTCATGAAGGATCCGGGCACGGTGGTGGGTCCGTACGACGAGGTGCTGATTCCGCGTGGCTCGGTCAAGACCGACTGGGAGGTCGAGCTGGGGGTTGTCATCGGGCGGCGGGCCCGCTATCTGGAGGGTCCCGGGGAGGCGGCCGGGGTGATTGCCGGGTACGTGGTCAGTCATGACGTCTCCGAGCGTGAGTTCCAGCTGGAGTACTCCTCGCAGTGGGATCTGGGCAAGTCCTGCGAGACTTTCAACCCGATGGGGCCGTGGCTGGTCAGTGCGGATGAGGTGGGTGATCCGCAGGGCCTGGGGCTGCGGCTGAGCGTCAATGGTGTCGAGCGTCAGCGCGGGCACACCCGCGACATGATCTTCCCGGTCCACGAGATCGTCGCCTACCTCAGCCGGTACATGGTGCTGCAGCCCGGTGATGTGATCAACACCGGTACGCCCGCCGGGGTTGCCCTCGGCCTGCCCGGCACTCCTTATCTCCGCCCGGGTGACACCGTCGAGTTGGAGATCGACGGGCTCGGGAGCCAGCGCCAGATCTTCGGCCGAGCGTGAAAGGCACCCCCTTGAGGACCCCTGTGACTGCAACTTCCGCCCGGATCACCGCGGTCGACACCTACGACGTCCGGTTTCCCACCTCACGGGAGCTGGACGGGTCGGACGCCATGAACCCCGACCCCGACTACTCCGCCGCCTACGTCGTGCTGCGCACGGATGCCGGCGACGGTCTCGAAGGCCACGGCTTCACCTTCACCATCGGCCGCGGCAACGATGTGCAGGTCGCCGCCATCGGCGTGCTGCGGCCCCATCTCCTCGGCCGCTCGGCCGATGAGGTGTGCGCGGATCCCGGCTCGGTCAGCCGTGACCTGATCGGCGACAGCCAGCTTCGCTGGCTCGGCCCCGAGAAGGGCGTGATGCACATGGCGATCGGCGCCGTCGTCAACGCCGTCTGGGACCTGGCGGCCAAGCGCGCCGGCCTGCCGTTGTGGCGGCTGCTGGCCCACGCGGAGCCGGAGTGGCTGGTCTCCCAGGTCGACTTCCGCTACATCGCCGACGCCCTCAGCCCCGAGGACGCCCTGCGGCTGCTGCGCGAGGGCCGCGCCGGGCTCGCGGAGCGCGAGGCGGTGCTGCTTCAGCGCGGCTACCCCGCCTACACCACCTCACCGGGCTGGCTGGGCTACTGCGACGAGAAGCTCACCCGGCTGGCCAAGCAGGCGGTCGCCGACGGCTTCACCCAGATCAAGCTGAAGGTCGGCGCCGACCTCGCCGACGACGTGCGCCGGATGCGCACCGCCCGCGCCGCCGTCGGCGACGGCATCCGCATCGCCATCGACGCCAACCAGCGCTGGAACGTCGGCGAGGCGGTCGAGTGGACCCGGGCCCTCGCCGGCTTCGACCCGTACTGGATCGAGGAGCCCACCAGTCCCGATGACATCCTCGGCCACGCCGCCGTGCGCCGCGGGGTCGCCCCGGTGAAGGTCGCCACCGGCGAACACGTGCACAACCGCATCGTCTTCAAACAGCTCCTGCAGGCCGGCGCCATCGACGTCCTCCAGATCGACGCCGCCCGCGTCGGCGGCGTCAACGAGAACCTGGCGATCCTGCTGCTCGCCGCCAGGTTCGGCATCCCGGTCTGCCCGCACGCCGGGGGTGTGGGTCTGTGTGAACTTGTCCAGCACCTGTCCATGTTCGACTACCTCGCTCTGTCCGGCACCACCGAGAACCGGGTCATCGAGTACGTCGACCACCTCCACGAGCACTTCACCGCCCCCGTGGTGATCCGCGAGGGCCACTACACCGCCCCCCTGACCCCGGGATACTCCGCAACCATGCGGGCCGGGTCGCTCGCCGAATACCGTTACCCGGACGGCACGTTCTGGGCCGCCGACCTCGCTGGACGGGAGGAAGTCGCATGACCGGGCAGACAGGTGAGCTGACGGGGCTCCGCGCGATCGTCACCGGTGGCGCGTCCGGGATAGGGCTCGCCACCGCCAGACTGCTGACCGCACGGGGCGCCCGGGTCGCGGTGCTCGACCTCGACCCCTCCGGGGCCTCGGCCCCGCTGATCGCCCTCAAGGCCGATGTCACCGACGACGCCTCCGTACGGGCCGCCGTCACGGAGGCCGCCGAGCGGCTCGGCGGACTCGACATCGTCGTCAACAACGCAGGCATCGGCGCGCAGGGCACCGTCGAGGACAACTCCGACGAACAGTGGCAGCGCGTCCTGGACGTCAATGTCCTCGGCATGGTCCGCACCAGCCGCGCGGCCCTGCCCCACCTGCGCGCCTCCTCCCACGCGAGCATCGTCAACACCTGCTCCATCGCCGCCACCGCCGGCCTGCCCCAGCGCGCCCTGTACTCCGCCAGCAAGGGCGCCGTCCTCTCCCTGACCCTGGCCATGGCCGCCGACCACGTCCGCGAGGGCATCCGCGTCAACTGCGTCAACCCCGGCACCGCCGACACCCCCTGGGTCGGCCGCCTCCTCGGCGCCGCCGACGACCCCGAAGCGGAGCGCGCCGCGCTCAACGCCCGCCAGCCCATGGGCCGTCTGGTCACCGCCGACGAGGTCGCCGCCGCCATCGTCTATCTGGCGAGCCCCGCCGCCGCGTCCGTCACCGGCACCGCCCTCGCCGTCGACGGCGGCATGCAGGGCCTCAGGCTCCGCCCGGCGGGCTCATGAGGACCACGACCCTCGGCCGCACCGAAGTCCGCGTCACCGAGCTGGCCTACGGTGCCGCGGGCATCGGCAACCTCTTCCGCCCGGTGACCGACCAGGAGGCCGCCGCCGCGATCGACGCGGCCTGGGACGCCGGCATCCGCACCTTCGACACCGCCCCCCACTACGGGCTCGGCCTGTCCGAACGCCGCCTCGGCGCCGCGCTCCGCGGCCGCCCCCGGGAGTCGTACACGATCTCCACCAAGGTCGGCCGGCTGCTGGTGGAGAACGAGACCGCCGAGGGCGACGACCTGGCAAACGGCTTCGCGGTCCCCGCGACCCACCGCCGCGTCTGGGACTTCACCGCCGACGGCGTCCTGGGCTCCCTGGAGGCCAGCCTGCGACGGCTCGGTCTGGACCGGGTGGACGTGGTCCTCCTCCACGACCCCGACGACCACGTCGAACAGGCCCTGCGGGAGGCCTACCCGGCGCTGGAGCGGCTGCGCGACGAGGGAGTCGTCGGCGCCATCGGCGTCGGCATGAACCAGTGCGCCGTGCCCACCCGCTTCCTGCGCGAGACCGACATCGACGTGGTGCTGCTGGCCGGCCGCTACACCCTCCTCGAACAGGAGGGCCTCGACGAACTGCTTCCCGAGGCCGCCGCCCGGGGCCGCAGCGTGATCATCGGCGGCGTCTTCAACTCCGGCCTGCTGACCGACCCGAAGCCGCAGGCCACGTACGACTACGCTCCCGTGCCGAAGCCCGTGCTCGACCGCGCCCTGCGGCTGAGGGCGGTCACCGAGCGCCACGGCGTGCCGCTGCGCGGCGCGGCCCTGGCGTTCCCCTCCGCGCACCCGGCGGTCGCGGCCGTGCTCACGGGCGCGCGCTCCGCCGAGGAGGTGCGCGACACGGTCGACCTGAACGGCCGCACCGTCCCGGCCGCCCTCTGGGACGAGTTGCGCGCCGAGGGTCTGCTGAGCCCGCACACCCCCGTCCCGCAGCCGAAGGACCCGTCGTGAGGGTCGCCCTGCACACCAAGGTCCGCGCCGACCGCGTCGAGGAGTACGAGGCGGCCCACCGCGAGGTCCCCGGGGAACTCACCACCGCCATCCGCGCCGCAGGGGTGAGCGAGTGGACGATCTGGCGCAGCGGCACCGACCTCTTCCACCTGCTGGAGGTCGAGGACTACCCGGCGATGATCGCCGAACTGGAGAAGCTGCCGGTCAACATCGCTTGGCAGGCCCGGATGGCCGAACTCCTCGACGTCGTCCACGACTACTCGGCCGAGGGCTCCGACGCCGGACTGCCGGTGGTGTGGCACCTGTGATGGGAACGGACGACACCGACGCCTGGACCGTCGACGCCCACCACCACGTCTGGGATCTCTCCGGCCGCGACCAGGACTGGATCACCGGACCCGAACTGGCGTCGCTGCGCCGCGACTTCACCCTCCGTGAGCTGGAGTCCGCTGCGAGCGTCGCTGCCGTCACCGCCACGGTCCTGGTCCAGACGATCACCGTGCCCGAGGAGACCCCCGAGTTCCTGGCCCTCGCCGCCGGCAGCGACGTGGTCGCCGGGGTCGTCGGCTGGGCCGACCTCACCTCTCCCGCCGTCGCCGACGCCCTGGCCGAACTGCGCGAGGCCCCCGGCGGGGAGTACCTGGTGGGCATCCGCCACCAGGTGCAGGGTGAGCCCGACCCCCGCTGGCTGACCCGCCCGGACGTGCTGCGGGGCCTCGCTGCGGTCGCCGACGCGGGACTCGTCTACGACCTCCTGGTCCGGCCCCACCAGCTCCTGGCCGCCGTGGAGGCGGCGGCCCGCCTTCCCGGACTCACCTTCGTCCTGGACCATTTGGGCAAGCCAGCCGTCGCCTCCGGTGAACTGGAGCCGTGGGCGGGGGAGATCCGCGGGCTGGCGGCCCTGCCGAACACCGTGTGCAAGCTCTCCGGCCTGGTCACGGAGGCCGACTGGCACTCCTGGCGGGTCGCGGACCTCGTCCCGTACGCCGACACCGCGCTGGACGCCTTCGGCCCCGAGCGGCTGATGTACGGCTCCGACTGGCCGGTCTGCCGACTCGCCTCCGACTACGCCGAAGTCCTGGACGTCGCCGACACGTTGATGTCCCGACTCGGTGAGGCCGAACACCGGGAGGTCTTCGCGGGCACCGCCGTGCGCGTCTACGGCCTGCGGATCTGAGGCTGAGGCAGCCGCGCCCCCGGACCGGCGTCCGCCTCCGCGAGGGCCGCCAACTCGTCCGGTGTGCGCGGGCCCGCCTCCTCCCGCGCCAACAGCCCCTGCTCGCGCAGGAATCGGGCGACCGCGACACCCCAGGGGAGCCGCAGCCCCGCCTGGTGCAGGAGATCCGTGCGGGCGAGCATCTCCGCCACCGGGCCCGTGCGCGCGCCGGACGGGGTGAGCAGCGCCGCGTCGTCGGCCCAGCGCAGCGCGAGGTCGACGTCATGGGTGGCCATCACGACGGTGGTGCCGGAGCGCCGCAGCTCGTCCAGGGTGGCGAGGAGCCGCTCCTGTCCGTCCGGGTCGAGTCCGGCGGTCGGCTCGTCGAGGATCAGGACCCGGGGCCGCATCGCGACCGCCCCGGCGATGGCGGTCCGCTTGCGCTGGCCGTAGGAGAGCAGATGGGTCGGCCGGTCGGAGAGGGCGGCGATACCGAGCGCGCCGAGCGCCTCGTCCACCCGGTCCCGCACCTGCGCGTCGGGCAGTCCGAGGTTCAGCGGTCCGAACGACACATCCTGTGCGACGGACGCCGCGAAGAGCTGGTCGTCCGGGTCCTGGACGACCAGCTGGACCGTCGTCCTGAGCCGGGTGAGCCCCTTGCGGTCGTACGACACCGGCCGCCCTTCGACGGTCAACTCGCCCGCGCGGGGCCGCAGTCCGCCGCTGAGCAGCCGCATCAGCGTGGTCTTGCCGCTGCCGTTGCGGCCCAGCAGGGCGAGCGCGCGCCCCGCGCGCACCTCGAAGTCCAGTTCGCTGAGCACGGGCGGTCCGTCCTCGTATGCGAACGACGCGCCCCGCAGGGCGACGAGCACGGGCTCGCTCATGTCAGCGGCCTTTCCAGGACGAATCCAGTACGAGGGTGAGGGCGGCCACGGCCGCCAGAAGAGCGACACTGGCCGTGGTGAACCGCACGGAGACCCGGGCCTCGGGCACCAGGACACGCAGGGTGCCGTCGTACCCGCGTCCGGCGAGCCCGGTCTGCAGCCGTGCCGCCCGGTCGAAGGCCCGGACGAACGCGGTGGCGCCGAGCCCGGCGAGGGAACGCCAGGTGGCGGCCCGGGTGGTGTGCCCCAGTCGCGCAGCCTGCGCCTCCCGGATCCGGCGCACCGAGTCCAGGAGCAGAAAGCTCATCCGGTACGTCACCAGCGCCACGTCCACGACCGGCGCGGGCACCCCGGCCCGGACCAGCCGGGGCAGCAGGTCCGACATCGGGGTCGTGAAGGCGAACAGGAGCACGCCCAGGGAGGCGGCCGAGGTGCGCAGCAACAGCTCCCCGGCGCGGACCGCTCCGCCGGCGGCCGGGGTGACGAACCCGTCCGGCCCGCCCACCTGCACGAGCAGCGGCAGCGCGCCGGTCACGCAGAAGCCCAACGGCACCCGGTAGGCCCGCCACAGCCGACGGCCGGGCACGCCCGCGGGGCCCAGCAGGACCACGAGCGAGGTCAGCAGGACCAGGGCCGCGCCCGGCCAGGGCGGCAGGGAGATCGCGAGCGCGGTGAGACCGAGCCCGAGCACGGCCTTGTCCACGGGATGACGGCGGCGCCAGCGACTGCTGTGCGCCGCCGCGTCGATCGGCAGCACCCGGATCAGCCCCGCCCGGCCGGGCTGGCCCCGGAGCGACCGGACGAGCCTGCGTCGCCGGTCGGGTCCGAGGCGCCGGACGCCCCCGACGCGCCCTTCGAGGCCGCGGCGGCCGGAACGCTCGCCGCCGGGCCGGACGCGCTCGCGGTCGAGGCCGCGACGGTCGCGTCCACCGGCTCCTCCGGAGCCTTGTCGGTCTGCCCGGCAGCGTCCAGCAGCGCCCGCGCCCGGGCCTCGCCCTGGCGCCGGCCCCGGCGGATGCCGAAGTAGTAGGCGAGGACGCCCGCGCCGAGGGCGGCCTGGAGGGAGAAGAGCGCCGACTCGATCTCACCGGACGGCGGCTCGTAGAGAGGGGAGAACCACGGCTCGTAGTCCGGTTCGATCTCGGTGATCGCCGTCTCCGCCTCGCCGTCGGCGCCCGTGAACGGCTGCTCCTTGTGGTCGCCGAGGCCGAGGGCCAGCGGCAGGACGGCGAGCGCGGCCACGACGAGCAGCAGCAGTACGTTGATCTTCGTGTTCCGGCTCATCGGGCCACCGCCTCGCTCTCGTTCTCCGCCCCGGCACCGGTACGGCTCCGCCGGTCGGTCAGGAGCACGCCGAGCCGGGTGAGTTCGCCCTTGCTCGACTGCACCAGCAGGCGCATCACCAGCACGGTGAGCAGACCCTCGCTGACCGCGAGCGGGACCTGGGTGACGGCGAAGATGGAGCCGAACTTGCCGAGCGCGCCCAGGAAGCCGCTGCTCGGGTCGGGGAAGGCGAGCGCCAACTGCACGCTGGTGGCGCAGTAGGTGACCAGGTCGGCGACGAACGCGCCGAAGAAGACCGTCACCATCAGCGGCACGCCGAAGCGCCGCAGCAGCCGGTAGACGCCGTACCCCGCCCAGGGGCCGGCGATCGCCATGGAGAAGACGTTGGCGCCGAGCGTGGTCAGACCCCCGTGGGCGAGCAACAGGGCCTGGAAGAGCAGGGTGATGGTGCCGAGGACCGCCATGATCGGCGGCCGGAACAGGATGGCGCCGAGACCGGTGCCGGTGGGGTGGGAACAACTCCCGGTGACCGACGGCAGCTTCAGCGCGGACAGGACGAAGGTGAAGGCACCCGAGGCACCGAGCAGCAGTGTGCTCTCGGGGTGCTCCCTGACCTCACGGGTGAGTGCCCGTACTCCGTGGACGACGAACGGCGCGGACGCGACGCCCCAGGCGATCGCGTGCGCCGGAGGAAGGAAACCCTCGGCTATGTGCATGGCTTAGCAGACCCTCTCCAGCACCTCGTGGATGGTTGACGCGCCTTGGCCGGTCTCCTGGCTTACGGGTGACACCGCCCGTGCTCCGCCTTCCCGGGTCCGAAGACCCAGTGGCTGTCCGTGAGGACCGGAGCCGGACTTCCCGATCACAGTGGCGAGGGCCGCACCGGCATCACACCGGATTTCCCGTTCACCAAGGCGTGGTGACAGTAGTGCCCAGATAAGGACGCTGACAAGCGGAGGCGAGGGGTGCGCGGGCGTCGTGCGACAGCTCACACCCGGGCGCACGCTCCGGCGCACGCCCCGCACGTCGGCGGGAGTCCACGGCCTGACCGAAAGCAGACGCGAGCTTTACTGCGAGCCAGTTGCAGCTACCAATATGGCGCACAAGGCTGAGGGGGTGCGACCGCACATACCCACGAAAGAAGAGGCGCACGCTCCATGGCTCCTGGCACCGACACCGCCCCCTCGGCCACCGCCGGGACGGGCGGACTCTCCTGGCGGCGGATCAGCGGCTTCCTGACGCGCGGGGAGTGGGCGAGCCTGGCCGGAATGGCCGGGTTCATCCTCGCGCTGCACCTCATCGGCTGGTTCACACTCGTGGTGATCGTCGCTCCCGAGCACTACAGCGTCGGCAGCAAGACCTTCGGTATCGGTATCGGCGTCACCGCCTACACCCTGGGCATGCGGCACGCCTTCGACGCCGACCACATCGCCGCCATCGACAACACCACCCGCAAACTGATGGGGGAGGGGCGGCGGCCGCTGTCGGTCGGTTTCTGGTTCTCCCTCGGCCACTCGTCGATCGTGCTCGCCCTGACGTTCCTGCTCACCCTCGGCGTCAAGTCGCTCGCCGGGCCGGTCCGCGACGACGGCTCCGTGCTGCACGAGACGACCGGCTGGATCGGCACCACCGTCTCGGGGACGTTCCTGTACGTCATCGCCGTCGTCAACCTGGTGATCATGGTGGGGATCTGGAAGGTCTTCCGCGAGATGCGCTCGGGCGCCTACGACGAGGCCGCGCTGGAGGAGAAGCTGCACAGCCGGGGCCTGATGAACCGGCTCCTCGGGCGGTTGATGAGGTCCCTCACCAGCTCCTGGCAGATGTACCCGATCGGCCTGCTCTTCGGCCTCGGCTTCGACACGGCGACGGAGGTCGCGCTGCTGGTCCTGGCCGGTTCGGGCGCCGCCTCCGGGCTGCCCTGGTACGCGATCCTGTGCCTGCCCGTCCTGTTCGCGGCCGGGATGTCGCTCCTCGACACCGTGGATGGCTCGTTCATGAACTTCGCCTACGGCTGGGCGTTCTCCCAACCGGTCCGCAAGGTCTACTACAACCTCACCGTCACGGGCCTGTCCGTGGCCGTGGCTCTGGTCATCGGCACGGTCGAACTCCTCGGCCTCGTCGCGGAGAAGGCCCATCTGCACGGCATTTTCTGGGACCGGGTCGCCGGCGTCGATCTCAACACCGTCGGCTATGTCGTCGTGGGCCTCTTCTTCGTCACCTGGGCGGTCGCCCTGCTGGTCTGGCGGTGCGCGCGGATCGAGCAGAAGTGGACGACCGGCTGACGCCGCACCTAGGGCACGTGCAGCCCGTCAGTGCGCGTGCAGCCCGTCCGTGAGATGGCCGTGGCTGTGCCGCCACCCGGCACGGACGCGTCGGGCGCCCACCAGATGGGGGTGACCGGAGGGGAGCCCGGCGTGCACGTGGGACGTCGACGACGCCGGCCACAGCCGTACGGCCGTCAGCGCCGCGCCCAGCGCGAGCGAACCCAGGGCGAGCACCGCCCAGTTCAGCCCGGCCGTCGCCCCCAGCCATCCGGCCAGCGGATACGTCAGCAGCCAGCAACCGTGCGAGAGGGAGAACTGGGCGGCGAACGCGGCCGTACGCTCCTCGGGCGACACCGAGCGGCGGACGAGACGCCCCGCCGGAGTGAGCACCGCCGAGCACGCGGCACCGAACGCGGCCCAGAGCGCCAGCAGCGCGGACAGTCGCCAACTCCCGCCCTGAGCAGCGGTGACGGCCCCGAGCCCGGCGAAGACCACGGCCAGCGACAGCGCGCCCGGCAGCATCACGGCTCGGTCCTGCACCTTCTCCAGCACCCGGGGCAGTACCAGCGCCACGGCCATCGACCCCGCCCCGTACGCCCCGAGCGTCAGCGGCAGGGCGCCCGCGGACAGGTCGAGCACATCACGGACGTAGACGACGGAGTTCACCGTCACCATCGCCCCGGCCGCCGCGACCGCGAGGTTCAGGACGAGCAGGGCCCGCAGCTCGGGCACGCCGAGGAAGAGACGCGTCCCGGCGGTGGCCCTGGCGTACACGCCGCCCGCGCGCGGGGCGGTGACCGCGGCCCGCTCGGGCAGGGCGGTGGAGACGACCAGCGCGGCCGAGGCGAGGAACCCGAGGACCGTGCCGGTGAACAGCCCGTCGTAGGTCGTCACGGACAGCAGCGCGGCTGCGAGCGCGGGGGAGAAGAGGCTCTCCAGGTCATAGGCGAGCCGGGACATCGACAGGGCCCGGGTGTAGTCGCGTTCCTCGGGCAGCACATCGGGGATGACGGCCTGGAAGGTGGGCGTGAACACGGCCGACGCGGACTGCAGGAGGAACACCAGGACGTACACCTGCCAGACCTCGCCGACGAACGGCAGTGACAGGGCGATCCCCGCGCGCACCAGGTCCGCCGTCACCATCAGGGCCCGGCGCGGCAGCCGGTCGGCGACCGCGCCCGCGATGGGGGCGATGACCACGTACGCCACCATCTTGATCGCGAGTGCCGTACCGAGGACGGAACCGGCGCGGGCGCCCGCGAGGTCGTACGCCAACAGCCCGAGCGCCACGGTCGCGAGCCCGGTCCCCACCAGGGCCACGATCTGGGCGGCGAAGAGCCGCCGATAGACACGATGACGCAGTACGGCAAGCATGACCAGATGATAACCATCATGTGCGCACCTATGCACATGATGGCGGGAGGGGAGCGCCCCGCAGCGGCGCGGGGAACCGCGCGACCAGCCCCCACGAACCCGCACCCAATGGCCGACCCCCCCCCCGCACCCCGAGCGGAGCGCCTAGGCTGGGCGCATGCCTGAACGCCATGCCGTGTCACCTGCGTCCGGTGCGCATCTGCGCGCCCCCGACAGCGCACGGCTCACCGAGGCGACCGGAGTGTTCGCGATGCTCTCCGACGTCACCCGGCTGCATCTGCTGTGGCTGCTCGCGCAGGGCGAGTCGGACGTCGGCTCACTGGCCGACCGCTGCGAGGCGTCCCGCACGGCCGTCAGCCAGCATCTGGCGAAGCTGCGGCTGGCCGGGCTCGTGGACACCCGCCGCGAAGGCCGTCACATCTACTACAGCCTCGCCGACGGGCACCTCAAGCGCCTGGTCGTGGAGGCGCTCAGCCACGCCGACCACCGGGTCAGCGGCCAGGCCCCGCACGACTGAGGACGGCCCATGACCGCCGGACATCCACCGTCCCCTCCGCCGACCCCTCCGCCGTCTCCTGTCCGTGTGCGGCCGGACCGCCCCGGTGCCGGACGGGTGAGCGCCGTGGTGGCCGGGCTGGCGGCCGGGCTCGTGCTGTTCCCCGGCCTGGCCCCCAACTCCGTGGGCCGGCTGGGCAGTCTGCTGGAGGCGTTCCTGCCCTGGCTCGGCCTGGTGGTCGTGGTCCTGCTCGGCGTGGGGCTGCTGCGCCGCTCGGCCGTCACGCTGCTGGCGCTTCTGCTTCCGGCGGCGGCCTGGACGTACACATTCGGCGGTCTGCTGCTGCCCGGCGCGCCGCCCGGGGCGCGGGATCTCGTCGTGGTGCAGCACAACGTGAGCGACGAGAACACCGACCCTGCGGGTACGGCCCGCGCCCTGGCCGCGGCCGGGCCCGACCTCATCGCGCTGGAGGAACTGGTGCCCTCGGCACTTCCGGTCTACGAGAGGGCGCTCGCCCGGGAGTACCCGCACCACGCGGTCCGCGGCACCGTCGGACTCTGGTCGCGGCATCCGCTCACCGGGACCCGCCCGCTGGACATCAAGCCCGAGGGGATCGGGGAGGACTGGCGCCGCGGGCTCAGGACCTCGGCCCGTACGCCGCACGGCGACATCGCGGTGTACGTCGCCCACCTGCCGTCCGTACGCCTCGGGGCGGGCGGACTCGTGTCGCACCGGCGTGACGAGAGTGCCGGCCTGCTGGGCCGGGCCGTCGCCGCCGAGACACGCGACCCGGTGGTCCTCCTAGGCGACCTCAACGGCACGGTCGACGACCGCGGTCTGGCACCGCTCACCACACGGATGAACGTGGCGGAGCGCGGCTTCGCGTTCAGCTACCCTGCCGGTCTCCCGCTCACCCGGATCGACCAGGTCATGGCCCGCTCGGCGACCGTCGCCGACATCCGCGCCCTGCCCGCCACCGGCAGTGACCACCTGCCCGTCGCCGCCCGGATCACTCTGGACTGACCACCGGCCCGATGGACTCCAGCGTCGGCACGACCTCCTCGATCGAGCCGTCCGCCGCGAACACCAGCCGGTCCAGGGTGGATTCACGGCGGACGCCGTCACCGCGCGGGGTGCCGGGGCCCGGGATCGCGAACCGGTGGTAGCAGATGAACCAGTCGTCCGTGCCGGGGACGTTCACGACCGTGTGATGGCCGGTCGCGAGGATCCCGTGCTCCGGGCGCTTGCGCAGGATCACGCCCTTCTCGGTCCACGGGCCGAGCGGGGTGGGGCCGGTGGCGTAGGCGACGCGATAGTCGTCGCTGCGGGTGTCGTCCTCCGACCACATGTAGTAGTACACGCCTCGCCGTTTGAGGACGAAGGCGCCCTCGCGGAAGTCCTTGGGCGTGAACCGCCTTACCCGCGCCGGGTCGAAGGAGACCATGTCCTCGTCGAGCGGGACGCCGTACGCCTCGCTGTTGCCCCAGTAGAGATACGCGGTGCCGTCGTCGTCCGTGAAGACGGCCGGGTCGATCATCTGCCCCGCGTAGTCGTCGCGCCCGATGAGCGGCCGGCCCAGGGCGTCCCGGAAGGGGCCGGTGGGACTGTCGGCGACGGCGACACCGATCTGCTGGTCGGCGCAGAAGTAGAAGTAGTAGGACCCGTTGCGTTCCCCGGCGGCCGGGGCCCAGGCGTGGCGCTCCGCCCAGCTCACGTCCGACTCCAGGTCGAGGACCACGCCGTGGTTCTCCCAGGTGACCAGGTCGTCGGAGGAGAACACCTCGAACCGGGTGCCACCCCAGCCCTCGAAGCCGTCCGTCGTCGGATAGATGAAGTAACGGCCGTGGAACTCCTGGATGTTGGGGTCGGCGTACAGCCCCGGCAGCAGGGGGCTGCGCATGGGCACCGCCTCGACCGTCCAGGTGCGCGCGGTGCCGTCGGCCGCTTTGACGGTGTAGCTCTGCGGGGTGCGGAAATCGCGCTCGGTGCCCGATGGCGGGTCGATCCGGCAATCCGCCGCCAGGTTGAACTCCGGTGCGAGACGGGCGAGTTCGGTGCCCGGGTGCAGAGGCAGGACGACCTTCGACGCGGTGTCGTCGACGAGCGCGTACGCCTTCAGGCCGTCCGGCACGGTGGCGTCGACCACGGACGCCGGCGGCGCGTACCCGGCGAGGAGCCGCTCGTACTCGGCCCGCGTCACGGGCAGCACGGAGCCGTGCCGCGCGCCGGGCGGCAGCGCGAACTCCTCGCAGGGCGTCCACTCCCCGGAGTCCAGGTCGGTGGTCTCGAAGGGTACGTAGCCGCGTCCGCTGAACTCGTCGACGAACAGGTACCACGTGCGGTCGTCCGTGTTCGACCTGAAGACGATCGGTCCCTCGCCCTGCTCCACGGCCCTGTGACCGATGCGGTCGGCCACGAAGTCGTACGCGGTGTCGCGCAGCCCCGTCGACTTCTCCGCGGTGATGAACTTGCCGCCGGGCGCGGCGGGGGAGTGGGCTCGCTCGTCCTTGGTGAAGCGGTAGTAGGTGCCGTCGTGCCGGACGACGGTCGAGTCGATGACCGAGTGGCCGGGGTCGTTCCACAGGCGGGGCTCGCTGAAGACACGGAAGTCACGGGTGGTCGCGTACAGCATCCTGTTGTGGGTGTCGGCGGTGTGGTCCGGGTCGTCCTGCGCGTACAGCTTCGACGCCCAGAAGACGACGAACGCGCCGAGCTCCGGGGCGTGGACGGCCTCGGGCGCCCAGACGTTGCCGGCCGTGTCGGGGGCGACGCGCACCAGTCGGCGGTCGGTCCAGCTCACCAGATCCGTGCTCTCCCAGATCATGAGCGCGGTGCTTCCGGTGCGCTGCACCCGGTCCCAGTCGCCGTGCGGCTCCCCGTGCATCCTGAGGTCGGTGGCGATCAGGTAGAACCGGTCGCCCTCCGGGGCGCGCACCAGGAACGGGTCGCGCAGCCCGCCCGTCCCGAGGTCCGAGGTCAGCACCGGCGCCCCGCCGTTCAACTCACGCCAGCGCAGCGGGTCGTCGCCCCGGCTGAGCGCGAACCTGATCCGCTCGCCGTCCGGGCTGCCCTCGCCGGTGAAGTAGACGAAGACGTAACCGGCGTACTCCTGCAAACCGACCTCCAGCGCTGCGACCTTTTGGCATGTCCTGTGGGAAAGCCCGTCGAAGAGTGTTGCTATCTGCGCCGAGCGGCGTCAATCGGCTCAGGGGCCCGGGGAGGCAGCGAAAGTTTCGACTTGAGGGCCTTCCCGTGCGGTCAGCCTTCCAGTCGGCGCAGCCGTTCCGCGTCACAGGTGCGCGGGCAGGTGGAGCAGGCCTCGGCCGGGCGGATCGTGTAGTAGAGGCAGCAGCCCAGACGGGTACGGGTCGGGTGCTCGCGACCGTCGCTCGTGCGCAGGGAACGGAAGTCCGCGCCGCCGGGGAAGGGCGCCTGGGCGCCGGGCAGGACGGCGGAGGCGGCCCGGACGCCGGCGGCCTCGTCGCCGCGCGTCCGCCCGAGGTACCAGAGGCCGGAGACCAGGTCGTCGGAGACCAGCCCCCACAGCGCGCGCGAGCCCCGCCGGACGTACGGGCCGAGCGCCTCCAGCACCGGACCCATGTGGTCCGCCACAGCGGTCCTCAACTCGGCGCGCAGCGCCTCCTGATGGGCGGCGACCCGGGCGCCGGGGAGGAGTGCGGCCGGGTCGCCCGGGAGGCAGCCGAGCTCGGTTCCCGGGGTGACTTCGAAGGCGCCCGCGGCGAGGTCGACGCGTATGTCGCCGGGGGCGACCCGGGGCACACGCCGCTCCAGGAACCACACTCCGCTCATTAACAGGCCCACCGACCAGGCGTATTCGTGCAGAGCGCGGGAGGCGGCGACGTGCCGGGGCGCGGTGTGGTCGTGGCGCTCCCGGATACGGGCGGCCTCCGCCTCCACGAAGGCCTCGACGCCCTCCTGACCGTCCATCAGGCCGACGGTGCGGGCGGGTGACGGACCCGGTTCGGCGATCCGTACGGACAGCGCCTCGCACATCGCGTCCAGGTGGCGGTAGGCGGCGGTGAGGAATACCGGGACGGGCGTGGCGGTGTCGGCCTGGGTGGTTTCCAGGTGTGCCACGGTCATCGGTAACTCCAGAGCG
The DNA here is from genome assembly GCF_032598905.1 of Streptomyces sp. 11x1. NCBI lineage: Bacteria > Bacillati > Actinomycetota > Actinomycetes > Kitasatosporales > Streptomycetaceae > Streptomyces > Streptomyces sp. 11x1. The sequence goes on from NZ_CP122458.1 coordinate 10,188,249, forward strand.
TGAAGGGTTTGGCAGGAGAGGTAGGTAAGGCTTACCTTAGCCGCAAGATCGCGTGGTGCCGACCCGATGGGGTGTGGAGGAGTCGTGTGCGTCGTTGACCAGCGAAGTCGCCGGCCGGTTGATCAAGGGCGTTATGGATCACAGTGAACCCACAGCCGTTGAAAACTAAAGCATGCCTAACCTAAGCTCACGTTTCGTGACTGCGACCGAACGGGCCGCGCCGACCGGCGTGCCCCCGCGTGCCCTGAGGCACCTGACCCTGCTCCTCGGTGGAATCGGCGCGCTGACGCTGTGCGCCGCGCTGAGCCTCGCCCTCGGAACCCGCTCCGTCCCCCTGCCCACGGTGCTCGACGCGCTGTCGGGGCACGCGGAGGGCCGGGACGCCCTGGTGGTGACGGGACTTCGGCTGCCGCGCACGATCATCGGCCTGGCGGTCGGCGCCGCCCTCGGAGTCGCGGGCGCCGTGGCCCAGGGCATCACCCGCAACCCGCTCGCCTCCCCGACCACTTTGGGCATCAACGCGGGCGCGGGCTTCGCGGTCGTCGTCGCCATCTTCGCGCTGAAACTCACCGACCCCGTCGAGTACGTGTGGTTCGCGTTCGCCGGAGCCGCCGCGGCCGCCGTCCTCGCCCAAGCGCTGGCCCGCCGCGCCGGGAACATCGACCCGGTACGGCTCGCCCTCGGTGGCACGGTGCTCCAACTGGTGCTGCTGTCCTGGACGTCGGCCGTCATGCTGGCCAGTCAGCGCACCCTCGACGAGGCCCGCTTCTGGCTGGCGGGCTCCCTCGCGGGACGCCAACTCGACACGCTCTGGCCGGTGTTGCCGTTGCTCCTTCTCGGCCTCCTGCTCGCCGGGGCCGTCGCGCCCGCCCTCAACGCCCTCGCCCTGGGCGACGACTCGGCACAGGCGCTCGGCGTACCCGTCACCCGTGTCCGACTCGCCGGCGGCCTAGCGGTCGTCCTGCTCGCCGGATCCGCCGTCGCCGTGGCCGGCCCGGTCGCGTTCATCGGACTTGCCGCGCCCCACCTCGTCCGCCCGCTCCTCGGCGGCGACCACTGCCTGCTCGTCCCCGGCTGCCTCCTCGTCGGCCCGCTGCTCCTCCTCACCGCCGACATTCTCGGCCGCCTGGTCATCCGCCCCGCCGAACTGGAGGTCGGGATTGTCACCGCGTTCCTCGGTGCGCCCCTGCTGGCCCTGCTCGCCCGGAAGGCCGCCCGATGACACTGACGTACAAGGCGGCCGTGCGACGCGGCACGCACCGCCCGCCCGGCCGGGCCCGCCTCCTCGCCTACGGCGCGACCGGCCTCCTCGCCCTGCTCGCGCTGGTCACGATCGCCGTCTCCACGGGGGAGATGGACATGCCCGCCTCCGTGGCGCTCCGCGCGCTGGCCGGGTTCGGCGATCCGGGCGATGTGCTGGTGGTGCGGGAGTTCCGGGCGCCGCGTGCCGTCGCCGCCGTGGTGGCCGGTGCCGGACTGGGAGCGGCGGGCTGCGTCCTGCAACGGCTGTTCCGCAACCCCCTCGCCTCCCCGGACGTGATGGGGGTGACCGGCGGGGCCTCGCTCGGCGCGGTCGCCCTGCTTGCCGCCGGTGCCTCCCAACTGCTCATCCCCGTCGGCGCGTTGGCCGGTGGACTGCTGGCCGCGCTGCTGCTCGGGGTGTTCGCCTGGGGCTCCGGGTTCGCCGTTACCCGGCTCGTCCTCACCGGCCTCGCCGTCCAGGCGGGCCTGGCCGCCGCGGTCAACCTCCTGATCGTCCGCTTCCCCGCCGAACTCGCGGGCTCGGCGCTCCAGTGGACGACCGGATCGGTGTACGGCCGCACCTGGACGGAGGTCTGGGGCGCGGGCGCCGCCGTGCTGCTCGCCCTGGCCGTCGCGCTGGTCACCCACCGCCGTCTCGCCGTGCTCGACCTGGGGGACGACTCGGCGGGGGCGCTCGGCCTCGACACGTCCGCCGCGCGCCTCCAACTGCTGCTCGTGGCCGTCACGTTGGCTTCGCTGGCGGCGGCCCTGGCCGGGCCGGTCACCTTCGTCGCCCTCGCCGTCCCGCACATCGTCCGTCTCCTCACCGGCCCACCCATGGCGGCGACGCTCGCCCTGGCGGCCCTCACCGGGGCGGTTCTGCTGCTCGCCGCCGACCTCGTGGTCCAGCATCTGCTCCCGGTGGAGGGCCTGCCGGTCGGGGCCGCGACGGCGACGTTGGGGGCACCGTGGTTGCTGGTGCTGATGTTCCGTCAGAGTGCGGCGGTGCGGGGGTGAGGGGGCGGCCACGGGGTGCGTTGTCGGGTGCGGGCCCGGTGGGGGCCGACCGCGCAGTTCCCCGCGCCCCTGAAAAGCAGGGGCTACGCCCCGTGCTTTTCACCCCGCGCTACGGCTGTCTTTCGGGTCGGCACGGGGGCTGCCTTTCGGGCTGGCCCGACCGCCGTCTTTGGGGCCGGCGCGACCTTCGCCTGTCGGGCCCGCGTGACCGTGGTCTTTCAGGCCGGCAAGGGCCTGGCCTTTTAGGGGCGCGGGGAACTGCGCGAGAAGCCCCACCGGACCCGCACCCGACAACGCACCGACCATCACCCGTACCCGCACCCGCACTCGTACTCCGCGTACTGCACAACGACCCGCTCGCCCCAGGAGCCCACATGCCCCCCACCAACGAACTCCGCATCCGGCGCCTCGACCTGCGCTACGGCGACCGGCTCGTGGTCGGCGGGCTCGACCTGACACTGCCCGGCGGCGCCGTGACTGCGATCGTGGGCCCCAACGCCTGTGGTAAATCAACCCTGTTGCGAGGCATCAGCCGACTGCTCGCCCCCGCCGCCGGCACAGTCACCCTAGACGGCTCCGACATCCACCGCATGTCCGCCCGCGACCTGGCCCTACGGATGGGCCTGCTGCCGCAACAGCCTGTCACCCCCGAGGCGATCACCGTCGAGGCACTCGTACGGCTCGGCCGCTACCCGCACCAGCGCCTGCTCAGCCCCTGGTCGACCGCAGACCAGCGCGCCGTCGACGAGGCACTGGACCGCACCGGCACGACGGTGCTGCGCGACCACCCCGTCGACAGACTCTCCGGCGGCCAACGCCAACGAGCCTGGATCGCACTGGCGTTGGCGCAGGACACCGACCTGCTCCTGCTCGACGAACCGACCACCTTCCTCGATCTCCGGCACCAGCTCGACGTCCTCGACCTGGTCGCCGCCCTGCACGCCGAGGCCGGCCGCACCGTGGTGATGGTGCTGCACGACCTCGGACAGGCCGCCCGTTACGCCGACCACATGGTCGTGCTCAAGGACGGGCGCCTCGCCGCCGCCGGCCCACCGGCCGACGTGCTCGACGCGGACCTGGTCAAGTCCGTGTTCGACGTGGACTGCCGGGTCATTCCCGACCCGGAGACCGGAACCCCGCTGGTCGTCCCGAAGAGCGGCGCGACACGCCGCAGCACCGCGCCCGTCACCACCTGACCGCTCATCAACTCACCCACCCAACCCGTTCACCCTCACCCCTTCACCCGTTGACCTGTTCATCCATCTGCTGATCAAGAAAGACAACGCCCTCATGCTCAAGCGATCACCCCTGCGCGGATTCGGCGGCCCCACCGCCGCACTGCTCACCGTCGTCTTCGGCACGGGCCTCCTCGCCGCCTGCGGCGACTCCGACACGACGAAGGCGGACGACGCCGCCCAGGCCGGTGCGGACAGCGCCGCCTTCCCCCGCACCCTCAAGACCGTGATGGGCGACGTCAAGATCCCGGCGCAGCCGAAGAAGGTCGTCGTCCTCGACACCGGTGAGCTCGACGACGTCACCCTGCTCGGCGTCGACCCGGTCGGCGCCGTCGCCCCGCACTTCAAGACGGAGGGCGGCTTCCCCACGTACCTGGAGGGCGACCTCAAGAACACCACGGACGTCGGACCGCTCCTGGAGCCGAACCTGGAGAAGATCGCCTCCCTGCGGCCCGACCTGATCCTGTCCTCCAAGGTCCGGCACGAGAAGGTCTACGACAAGCTCAGCGCCATCGCCCCGACGGTCTTCACCGAGACCACCGGCGGTGTCTGGAAGGAGAACCTCAAGGTCCACGCCGAGGCGCTGGGCCTGGAGGACGAGGCCGCCGCCAAGCTCAAGGAGTACGAGACGCGGGCCGAGGCGCTCGGCGAGGCGATCAAGAAGAAGGACGGCGCCCTGCCGACCGTCTCCGTGGTCCGCTTCGTCGCCGGCCCGACTCGGCTCTACGCCTCCAACTCCTACAGCGGTGTCGTCCTGAACGACGTCGGCTTCCGGCGCCCGAAGTCGCAGATCTCCGACGACCCGGCAGTCACCATGAAGGACGTCGGCCCGGAGGAGATCGACCAGGCCGACGCCGACCTGATCTTCGTCACCACCGCCGACAGCCCGGACAGGACCCAGCAGAAGCAGGTCACCTCCAACCCCGTCTGGAAGGACCTGCCCGCCGTCGAGGACGGCAAGGTCTTCGAGGTCCCGGACGAGACCTGGATGTCCGGCATCGGCGTCCAGGCCGCCGAGGAGATGCTCGCCGACATCGCGAAGGCAACCGGCGTCGAACTGCCGAAGCAGTAAGTCCCGCGGTACCCGGGGCGGGCCCCACCACGAGACGGGCCTGCCCCGCCCCACCCCCCACCTGCTAGCGGAAGCCGTGCACCACCCCATGCGCCTGTACCTGCTCGCCCTCAACCCCACCGACTCCGTCACCGAGGGCTTCCTGCCCGCCGCCGTACGGCTGGGCCTGGACGTCACCCTCCTCACCGACCAGCCCGACGCGCACCGCGCGGCCTACCCGGAGTATCAAGGGATCGAGATCCTCGACTGCGACGTACGGCACCACCGCTCCGTCATCTCCCGGATCTCCACCGGTCACCGCCCCGACGCGGTCTTCACCAACAGCGACCACCTCCAGACCCAGGCCGCCCTCGCCGCCCACTACTTCGACCTCCCCGGCAAGGACTGGCGGGCCGCGCTGCGCACCAAGGACAAGGGTGAGATGCGACGCCACCTCGCCGTGGCCGGTGTGGACAACGTGTGGTCCGCCGAGATCACCGCCCCGGCCGACCTCACCGCCCCCCTCGTCGCCGACGCCCCGTACCCGTGCGTCGTCAAGCCCCGCGAGGGCGTCGCCAGCGAGGACGTCGTGCTCGTCGACACCGCCGAGGACCTCGTGGCGCGCGGCAAGGAGATCCTGGCCCGCCGACCGGGCGGCACCCTGGTCGTCGAGGAGTACCTGCCCGGGGAGCTGTACACCCTGGAGACCCTCGGCGACGGTCGCGTCCGACACGTGCTCGGCGGCTTCCACACCGAGCTGTCCCCGCCGCCGTACTTCATCGAGGAGCGGCTCACCTTCGTCCCGGCTCATCCCGAACCGGTCGTCGCGCAGGTGCTCGCCCAACTCGACGCGCTGGGCGTCGGGTTCGGCGCCTGTCACACCGAGTTCGTCGTCCACGAGGGCCGGGCCCGCGTGATCGAGGTCAACTACCGTGCCATCGGCGACCAGTGCGACCTGCTGCTCGCCCAGCTCCTCGACCTCCCGCTGTTCGAGCACATCCTCCGCACCCACCTCGGCGAACCCCTCCCCGCCGACCTCGGCGGCGGGCGCGACGGCGCGGCGCGCCTGGAGTACCCCTGCGCCGACCGGGCCGGCACCCTCGTCGCCGCTCCCGCCGCGACCGACGTCACCGTCGACGGGGTGCGGCTGACGTACCGCCCGCTGCGCGCACTCGGCGAACACCACGCGCTCTACCGCACCAACCGCGACTACCTCGGCGTCCTCCGCGCCACCGGCACCGGTCAGCGGACCGTGGACCGGGTGGCGGCGGACTTCCTCGCCGCCCAGCGCTGGGAGATCCAGCCGTGACCGCGATCACTGCCATGACCGCATCGACCGCCATGACGGCCACTACCGCCCCGACCGGCATGACGGCTGCGACCGGCACGACGGCCGCGCCCGCCGTGGACGCCGCCGAAGCCGAACTGCTCACCCGGGTGCTCGGCGCCCTGCTCCGCGAGGACGTGGTCGGCCTGCGCACCCGCAGCACCCCCGTCGACCTCCCGGACGGGGCCTGGCTGCGCCTGCCCACCGCCGATGGCGACGACGCCCTCCTCCTCCCGGTCATCGAGGACGGCTTCCAGCACACCCACACCGCCCGACTGCCCCTCCTCGTCCGGGAGTCGGACGGCACACCCCTCCCCACCTGCGACACCGTCCTCGCCGCACTGCGCACCCTCGCCGACCCCCTCGACCGCGACGGCTTCGACGCCTTCGCCGAGGAGTGCCGCCAGACCCTCGTCACGATGCGGCTGCACGAGGCGACGGCGGACGAGATCGCCGAGGGGCTCACCGACCTCTACGGCGCCGACCTCGCCGACTGGACGGGGCTGCGCGGCGGCCTGGCCTACGAGACGCTCGCGGCCCGCCTCGACCACCCGGTCTACCCGACCGCACGCGGCCGCGCCGGACTCGACGAGGAGCAACTGCGCCACTACGCGCCCGAGTTCCACCCGACCTTCGCGCTCCAATGGCTCGCCGTGCCCAAGGAGGCCCTCACCGTCACCGGGGACCTCCCGGACGGCTGGCCCACCCCCTCCGGGCTCGGGCTCGCGGACCTCGACCACACCCATGTCACCCTGCCCGTCCACCCGCTGACCGTCGGCGCGCCCCTGGACGCGGCACTGCGCGAGGCGAGGCTCGCGGACCGGGCCGTACTCGCCGACCGGGCGTACCTGCCGGTCGTCCCCACCCTGTCGATGCGCACGGTCGCACCCGCCGCCGCACCCTCACTGCACCTCAAACTTCCCCTGGCCACCGCCACGTTGGGCCTGCGCAACAAGCGGTCCATCAAGCCCGGGACCCTTGTCGACGGTGCCGCCGGACAGCGGCTGCTCGCGGCGGTGACCGACCGCGAGCCCCGCTTCCGGGGCCGGGTGCTGCATGCCGACGAGACGGTGTACGCGCACGCCGGACACGAACTCCTCGCCGTCCTGTGCCGCCGTTACCCGACGGACCTCGACGACTGTGCCGTCGTGCCCATGGCCGCCCTGCTCGCCCAGGCCCCCGGCGGCCGACTGGCCCTCGACCACCTCGCCGACCGCTACCACGGCGGTGACCCGACCGCACTGCTCGACGCCGTGCTCACCCTGCTGTTCGACTGGCAGACCACGCTCTTCGGCTACGGCATCGCCCTGGAATCGCACCAGCAGAACGTCTCCCTCGTGTTCGGCCCCGGCCCCGGCGACCTGCGGCTGCTGCTGAAGGACAACGACGGGCCCCGCGTCAACCTCGCCCGCCTGAGCGCCAAGCTCGGTGCGCATCCCGCGAGGTGGGGATTCGACGACGCCCGCACCTTCACCACCGACGACCGCGCCGTGGCCGACCTCTTCACCACCATCACCGTCCATCTGTGCGCCGGCGCCTACGCGTTCGGCCTGGCCCGCCACGGCCGCGCCCCGCTGCCCGAGCTGCTGCGCCTCGTTGGGGACCGCCTCACCGAGGCCGTCGACCGCCTCGGCGGCGACGCGGCGGCCGTCCTGCGCGAGCGGGTGCTGAACGCCCCCGAGCTGCCGGTGAAGGCGATGGTGACCGCCGGGACGCTGCTCAGCAAGGAACGGTCGGGCGCCGCCGACATCAACAAGCACTACACCACCGGGCCCAACTACCTTCTGGGACAGGGGAGTCCGGTATGACAGTCGAGGCGCTCGGGGTGTCGCGCCCCGCGTTCGGCCGCCGGCAGGCGCACGCCGTGGCCGCCTGCTACTTCGTGGCGTCGTTCGCCGCGCTGGGGCTGCCGCCGTACTTCACCGAGATACTGCCGGGCCTGGGCGACCGCGCGGCCCGCTGGGCGGGTGTGCTGTACGTCGTGCCCACCGTGTTCAGCGCGCTCGCGGCACCCCTGTGGGGGCGGCTCGCCGACCGCTTCGGGCGAAAACGGCTGCTGCTGCGGGCCCAGCTGGGCCTCGCCGTCTCCTTCCTGCTGGCGGGCTGGGCCGACTCGCTCACCATGTTCACGGTCGCGCTGGTGCTCCAGGGCATCCTGGGCGGCACGTTCGCCGCCTCCAACGGCTATCTGGGCGCCGCCCTGGACGGCCCGCGACTGTCGAGGGCGCTGACCCTGATGCAGGGCAGCGCGCGGGCCGCACTCGTCTTCGCGCCGATCTTCGTCGGCGCGCTGTCACCGTGGCTGGCCCCGCACCGCCAGTACGCGTTCCTCGCCCTGCTCCCGCTCGCCGCCGCCCTGCTGCTCGCCGCGCTGCCCGAACCGGCCGAGGCCGAGGAGCCGGCGGAGCGCGAGCCGGAGGCCGCAGACCCCGCCCCGAGGGCCGCACTGCGCCGGCTCTACGCCCTGGAGTTCGCCTTCGTGTTCTCCACGGTGATCTCCTTCCCCTATCTCATCTCCCTCGTCGAGGAACGCCTTCCCGGCGCCTCCGCCGCCCTCTCCGGCCTGCTCTTCGCCCTGCCGCACCTCTGCTACCTGCTCACGGCCCTGACCGTGCACCGGGTGATCCACGCCCGCCCCCGGCACGGCATCGACCTCGGCTTCGCGCTGATCGCCCTCGGCCTGGCCGGACACGGCGTCGCCGACAGCCTGCCGGCCCTCGTCGCCGTACGGATGCTCCTCGGCGCCGGCCTCACCCTCGGCATGGTCGGTCTGTCGGTCCTGGCCGCCGACTGCGCCCGGGGCCGCGCTCCCGGCGGGATGTTCGGCTCCCTGGAGTTCTTCTCCAAGGCCGGCGCCGTCGCCGCCGGAGTGACCGCCGCCGTGGGCAGCGCCCGGTTCGGGCCCGCCGCCCCGGTGCTCATAGGCGGCGGCATGGCCGCCCTCACCGTC